>NZ_JBFBGR010000004.1:0-326982 GCF_040684755.1 Streptomyces sp. NPDC089799
GTTGGGCGATGGCCCGTTGGGCCACCCTTGACCCCGACGTCCGTCACGGAACGACAAGGACTGTCGGGCGGCCCCCGGGGGAACGGCATGGGGGAACCCAAGGCCATCCTGCTCTGGCGTTGGCGGGCACGAGCAGCAGCTCCGCTCGGCCAGCCGCCCTCCGGGCGGGACGCCAAATCGCAGTCGACGGGTTGACTGCACGAAACGACGCCCAGGGCGCGTCAGATCGCTACGTGCTCCTGTTTCTCAGCGGATCCGGCCCGCCGGTGGCCGTACATAGGCCGCCATCGATCGCTACGTGCGCATTCGGGGAATGGCGGCCGACGGGCTGGTGGGTCTGGTGCATGTGGATGGCGGCAGGCGCCCACGATCGCTACGTGGTTCGGGCCGGTCTCGGCGGTCGGCAGGCCGTCGTGGGCGGTGCATGCAGACGGCAGACGGCGGCGCAGGTGACCGCTACTCGCTTCGGTTTGTCGGCGGATGCGGCGCTCCGGTGGCTGGGGAGATGACGCAGGTGATCGCTGTGTGCTGATGTCGGGATGGCGGCAGACAAGCCGACCCGAGGCGGGGCCCTCTGAGGCCCGACGTGGGAGGCGCGCACGCAGTGCGTGAGACCGGGCAGCCACTTGACCGCTCGTGGTGACGAACAGGCCGTCGTTTCATGCAGTCTGCCTCCGGCGGCGGCTGGCCGGTGTCGGGTGGCCGGTGGATCAGGCGGCCGGCGTTCGCCGTCCGGCGGAAGCGCGTAGCGATCGATGGCGGGTCACCTCCGCCCATCTGACCGTCCCCACGGACGGCCTGACGGCCGCCATGCTCCGAATGTGCACGTAGCGATCGATGGCGGCTTGTGTCCGGCCCCTGCCGGGCCGGATCCGCCGGGAAACAGGAGCACGTAGCGATCTGACGCGTCCTGGGCGTCGTTTCGTGCAGTCATCCCCTGAACGGGAATCCTGCATCCGCCCGGAGGGCGGCTGGCCGAGCGCAGCCGCTGCTCGTGCCCGCCAACGCCAGAGCTCAGGGGTCCTCGGTCCCCCATGCCGTTCCCCCGGGGGCCGCCCGACAGTCCTTGTCGTTCCGTGACGGACGTCGGGGTCAAGGGTGGCCCAACGGGCCATCGCCCAACGGGCGACGCGACGAAGGAGCGCCCTTGACGCCGACGGCCGGCACGGAAGGACAGTGAGGACTGACGGGCAGCCCCCGGGCACCTCCCCGATTCCGTCCCGGCAAAGCCCCGCCACACCCCCGACCCCGCAACACCCCTTCGGCCCCCCTCGGCCCACCCCCTCCACCCACCCCCCGACCCGCCCCCCAGCACCCATGGATCCGTACGACCGAAGGCGGGAGATCGGGAAGGACCGCGACTGCGGGATCACCTCGCGGAGCCGAGGCGCGCGTGGGCGGGCGGGGCCGGGCCCGCCGGGCCCGGCCGGGTGGGTGCGGCGAGTTTGACGTGATCGCGGGGCCGGGTATTCTCTTCGGCCCCGATTGGCGCACTACGTGTCTCGTATGGCAGACTGTCGGGGTTGCTCGGTTGAGTGCCGATGCTGCGCGCCTCCCGCCGGGAGGACCGGAAGCGAGTCCCACAGTACTCGTCGCCTTTATCTGCCCCTCGGGGCAGCAATGGGGCGGACGTACGGGAATCTTCCGGGAAGCGTGGGCGGGGTGCTCACCAGGCACTCGGTGGGTGTTTTTCCCCCGAAGCGTGGTCCGGGAAAGGATCGCAACCCCTCTGAGCAGGGAATTTCCGTATGGGAATTTTCGAAGAGGGAGCGCGACACGCCCGACCGCGTGGGTCGGAGAGAAGCCGTGCGGAAGCACAGCCGGCCGAGTACCAGAGCGTTGTTACTAGACAAAGGACTACTGAGTAGCCATGGCGGGACAGAAGATCCGCATCCGGCTCAAGGCCTACGACCACGAGGTCATCGACTCCTCGGCGAAGAAGATCGTCGAGACGGTGACCCGCACTGGTGCGTCGGTCGCGGGCCCGGTGCCGCTGCCCACTGAGAAGAACGTGTACTGCGTCATCAAGTCGCCGCACAAGTACAAGGACTCGCGCGAGCACTTCGAGATGCGCACGCACAAGCGCCTGATCGACATCCTCGACCCGACGCCCAAGACCGTTGACTCGCTGATGCGCCTGGACCTTCCGGCCGGCGTTGACATCGAGATCAAGCTCTGAGAGGCGCGGAGAAGATGGCTAAGCTGATCAAGGGCGTCCTGGGCGAGAAGCTCGGCATGACCCAGGTCTGGGACGAGAACAACCGTGTCGTCCCGGTGACCGTCGTCAAGGCCGGGCCCTGCGTCGTGACCCAGGTCCGTACCAACGACATCGACGGCTACGAGTCGGTCCAGATCGCCTTCGGCGAGATCGACCCGCGCAAGGTGAACAAGCCCCTCAAGGGCCACTTCGCCAAGGCCGACGTGACCCCGCGCCGCCACCTGGTGGAGCTCCGTACCTCCGACGCCAGCGAGTACACGCTCGGCCAGGAGATCACCGCCGCTGTGTTCGAGTCGGGCGTCAAGGTTGACGTCACGGGCACGAGCAAGGGCAAGGGCTTCGCCGGTGCCATGAAGCGCCACAACTTCCGTGGTGGCAAGGCGTCCCACGGTGCCCACCGCGTGCACCGCAAGCCGGGCTCCATCGGTGGTTGCGCCACCCCGGGCCGTGTCTTCAAGGGTATGAAGATGGCCGGCCGCATGGGTAACGACCGGGTCACCACCCAGAACCTGACCGTTCACGCCGTTGACGCGGAGAAGGGCCTGCTGCTCATCAAGGGCGCGGTTCCTGGTCCGAACGGCGGCCTCGTCCTGGTCCGCACTGCGGCCAAGGGGGCCTGAGGACTATGAGCACCATTGACATTCTGTCGCCTGCCGGCGACAAGACCGGGACCGTTGAGCTCCCGGCCGAGATCTTCGACGCCAAGGTCAGCGTTCCGCTGATCCACCAGGTCGTCGTCGCGCAGCTGGCCGCCGCCCGTCAGGGCACGCACAAGGTCAAGACGCGTGGCGAGGTCCGTGGTGGTGGCAAGAAGCCCTACCGCCAGAAGGGCACCGGCCGCGCCCGTCAGGGTTCGACCCGTGCGCCGCAGTTCGCCGGCGGTGGCGTCGTGCACGGCCCCGTGCCGCGTGACTACTCGCAGCGGACCCCGAAGAAGATGAAGGCCGCCGCTCTGCGTGGCGCCCTCACCGACCGGGCCCGTCACTCCCGCATCCACGTCGTCTCCGGCGTGGTCGAGGGTGCCGCCTCCACCAAGGCCGCCAAGACGCTGTTCGGCAAGATCTCGGAGCGCAAGAACCTGCTCCTGGTCGTCGAGCGCGCCGACGAGGCCGCGTGGCTGTCCGCCCGCAACCTGCCCCAGGTGCACATCCTGGAGCCGGGCCAGCTGAACACGTACGACGTGCTCGTCTCGGACGACGTGGTCTTCACCCAGGCCGCTCTCGAGTCCTTCGTGTCTGGCCCCAAGGCCGATGAGACCGAAGGGAACGAGGCCTGATGTCTGAGGCAACGATCACCAGCAAGACCTTCACGGACCCGCGCGACCTGCTGATCAAGCCGGTCGTCTCCGAGAAGAGCTACGCGCTGCTGGACGAGAACAAGTACACGTTCATCGTCGCGCCCACCGCCAACAAGACCCAGATCAAGCAGGCCGTCGAGGCGGTCTTCTCGGTCAAGGTCACCGGGGTGAACACGATCAACCGCCAGGGCAAGCGCAAGCGCACCCGCACCGGTTTCGGCAAGCGCGCCAACACCAAGCGCGCCATCGTGACCCTCGCTGAGGGCGACCGTATCGACATCTTCGGCCAGGCCTCCTAACGGAGCGCCCTGGTCCGAATATCGGACGAGGACTGAGAAATGGGTATCCGCAAGTACAAGCCGACGACTCCGGGCCGTCGTGGCTCCAGCGTCGCCGACTTTGTCGAGATCACGCGGTCCACGCCGGAGAAGTCGCTGGTCCGCCCCCTGCACAGCAAGGGCGGCCGTAACAACGCCGGTCGTGTGACCGTTCGCCACCAGGGTGGCGGACACAAGCGCGCCTACCGTGTGATCGACTTCCGTCGTCACGACAAGGACGGCGTGCCGGCCAAGGTCGCGCACATCGAGTACGACCCCAACCGCACCGCTCGCATCGCCCTCCTGCACTACGCGGACGGCGAGAAGCGCTACATCATCGCTCCGCGCGGCCTGAACCAGGGCGACCGGATCGAGAACGGCCCGACGGCCGACATCAAGCCCGGTAACAACCTGGCGCTCCGTAACATCCCGGTCGGTACCACGATCCACGCGATCGAGCTCCGTCCCGGTGGCGGTGCCAAGTTCGCCCGTTCCGCGGGTGCCTCCGTGCAGCTGCTGGCGAAGGAGGGCTCGCACGCCCACCTTCGTATGCCGTCCGGTGAGATCCGCCTGGTCGACGTGCGCTGCCGCGCCACGATCGGCGAGGTCGGCAACGCCGAGCAGTCGAACATCAACTGGGGCAAGGCCGGCCGCATGCGCTGGAAGGGCGTCCGCCCGACCGTCCGCGGTGTCGCGATGAACCCGGTTGACCACCCGCACGGTGGTGGTGAGGGCAAGACCTCCGGTGGTCGCCACCCGGTCTCCCCGTGGGGTCAGAAGGAGGGTCGTACTCGTTCGCCGAAGAAGGCTTCGAACAAGTACATCGTCCGCCGCCGCAAGACGAACAAGAAGCGCTAGGAGCGGGTTTAGATGCCGCGCAGTCTCAAGAAGGGACCCTTCGTTGACGGCCACCTCGTAAAGAAGGTGGACGCTCAGAACGAAGCCGGTACCAAGAACGTCATCAAGACCTGGTCCCGTCGCTCGATGATCATCCCCAGCATGCTGGGTCACACCATCGCGGTGCACAACGGCAAGACCCATGTCCCGGTGTTCGTCACCGAGTCGATGGTCGGCCACAAGCTCGGCGAGTTCTCGCCGACTCGCACCTTCCGCGGCCACGTCAAGGACGACCGGAAGTCGAAGCGCCGCTAATCGCGGGGTGGGAACGACTATGACTTACACCGAAGGGACAACCATGGAAGCCAGGGCCCAGGCGCGGTACATCCGCGTCACGCCCATGAAGGCCCGCCGTGTGGTGGACCTCATCCGTGGCATGGATGCCACGGAGGCCCAGGCGGTCCTGCGTTTCGCCCCGCAGGCCGCATCTGTGCCGGTCGGCAAGGTGCTTGACAGCGCCATTGCCAACGCCGCGCACAACTACAACCACACGGACGCCTCCTCGCTCTTCATCAGCGAGGCGTTTGTTGACGAGGGCCCGACCCTGAAGCGGTTCCGTCCGCGTGCTCAGGGCCGTGCCTACCGGATCCGCAAGCGGACCTCCCACATCACCGTGGTCGTCAGCAGCAAGGAAGGAACCCGGTAATGGGCCAGAAGGTAAACCCGCACGGGTTCCGGCTCGGCATCACCACCGACTTCAAGTCGCGCTGGTACGCCGACAAGCTGTACAAGGACTACGTCAAGGAAGACGTCGCCATCCGTCGGATGATGACGTCCGGCATGGAGCGCGCCGGCATCTCGAAGGTTGAGATCGAGCGCACCCGTGACCGTGTCCGCGTGGACATCCACACCGCCCGTCCGGGCATCGTCATCGGCCGCCGTGGCGCCGAGGCCGACCGCATCCGCGGTGACCTCGAGAAGCTCACCGGCAAGCAGGTCCAGCTGAACATCCTCGAGGTCAAGAACCCCGAGGTCGACGCTCAGCTCGTGGCCCAGGCCGTTGCCGAGCAGCTGTCCTCCCGCGTCTCCTTCCGTCGGGCCATGCGCAAGAGCATGCAGTCCGCCATGAAGGCCGGCGCCAAGGGCATCAAGATCCAGTGTGGCGGCCGTCTCGGCGGCGCCGAGATGTCCCGCTCGGAGTTCTACCGCGAGGGTCGTGTGCCGCTGCACACGCTGCGCGCGAACGTCGAGTACGGCTTCTTCGAGGCCAAGACCACCTTCGGCCGCATCGGCGTGAAGGTCTGGATCTACAAGGGCGACGTCAAGAACATCGCCGAGGTCCGCGCCGAGAACGCTGCGGCCCGTGCGGGTAACCGCCCGGCCCGTGGTGGCGCTGACCGCCCCGCCGGCCGTGGTGGCCGCGGTGGCGAGCGTGGCGGCCGTGGCGGCCGCAAGCCGCAGCAGGCTGCTGCTGCCGAGGCCCCCAAGGCCGAGGCCGCTGCCGCCGCTCCGGCTGAGAGCACCGGAACGGAGGCCTGACCGACATGCTGATCCCTCGTAGGGTCAAGCACCGCAAGCAGCACCACCCCAAGCGCCGCGGCATGGCCAAGGGTGGCACTGAGGTGGCATTCGGCGAGTACGGCATCCAGGCGCTGACCCCGGCGTACGTGACGAACCGCCAGATCGAGTCCGCTCGTATCGCCATGACCCGCCACATCAAGCGTGGCGGCAAGGTCTGGATCAACATCTACCCGGACCGCCCGCTCACGAAGAAGCCTGCCGAGACCCGCATGGGTTCCGGTAAGGGTTCCCCGGAGTGGTGGATCGCGAACGTGCACCCGGGCCGGGTCATGTTCGAGCTGTCCTACCCGAACGAGAAGATTGCGCGTGAGGCTCTGACTCGTGCGGCCCACAAGCTGCCGATGAAGTGCCGGATCGTCAAGCGCGAGGCAGGTGAGTCGTGATGGCGGCCGGTACCAAGGCGTCGGAGCTGCGCGAGCTCGGCAACGAGGAGCTCGTTGCCAAGCTGCGTGAGGCCAAGGAGGAGCTGTTCAAGCTCCGTTTCCAGGCGGCCACGGGTCAGCTGGAGAACAACGGCCGGCTCAAGTCCGTCCGTAAGGACATCGCTCGCATCTACACCCTGATGCACGAGCGTGAGCTCGGTATCGAGACGGTGGAGAGCGCCTGATGAGCGAGAACAACGTGACTGAGAAGACCGAGCGCGGTTTCCGCAAGACCCGTGAGGGTCTGGTCGTCAGCGACAAGATGGACAAGACCGTCGTCGTCGCCGTCGAGGACCGCGTCAAGCACGCGCTGTACGGCAAGGTCATCCGCCGTACGAACAAGCTCAAGGCACACGACGAGCAGAACGCCGCCGGCGTCGGCGACCGCGTCCTCCTGATGGAGACCCGGCCGCTGTCCGCCACCAAGCGGTGGCGCGTCGTCGAGATCCTCGAGAAGGCCAAGTAATCACCTGAGGGGTTTCCCTCGGGTTCGTTCCGCCAGGCTCGGCCGGGGCTTCTCTGAAGCCCCGGCCGGGAACCGGCAGACAAACAGGAGATAGACGTGATCCAGCAGGAGTCGCGACTTCGCGTCGCCGACAACACTGGTGCCAAGGAGATCCTTTGCATCCGTGTTCTCGGTGGTTCGGGTCGCCGCTACGCGGGCATCGGTGACGTCATCGTCGCCACCGTCAAGGATGCGATCCCCGGTGGCAACGTGAAGAAGGGTGACGTCGTCAAGGCGGTCATCGTTCGCACCGTCAAGGAGCGCCGCCGCCAGGACGGCTCGTACATCCGCTTCGACGAGAACGCCGCTGTCATTCTGAAGAACGACGGCGACCCTCGCGGCACCCGTATCTTCGGCCCGGTGGGCCGTGAGCTGCGCGAGAAGAAGTTCATGAAGATCATCTCGCTCGCGCCGGAGGTGCTGTAAGCATGAAGATCAAGAAGGGCGACCTGGTCCAGGTCATCACCGGTAAGGACAAGGGCAAGCAGGGCAAGGTCGTCCAGGCCTTCCCCGCTGACAACCGCGTCCTCGTCGAGGGTGTCAACCGGGTCAAGAAGCACACCAAGGCTGGGCCGAACCAGGCCGGCGGCATCGTGATCACCGAGGCCCCCGTCCACGTGTCCAACGTTCAGCTGGTCGTGGAGAAGGACGGCAAGAAGGTCGTCACCCGCGTCGGTTACCGCTTCGACGACGAAGGCAACAAGATCCGCGTTGCCAAGCGCACGGGTGAGGACATCTGATGGCTACCACTCCGCGTCTGAAGACGAAGTACCGCGAGGAGATCGCGGGCAAGCTGCGTGACGAGTTCAAGTACGAGAACGTCATGCAGATCCCCGGCCTCGTGAAGATCGTCGTGAACATGGGTGTCGGCGACGCCGCCCGTGACTCGAAGCTGATCGACGGTGCCATCCGCGACCTGACCACCATCACGGGTCAGAAGCCGGCCGTCACCAAGGCCCGCAAGTCCATCGCGCAGTTCAAGCTGCGCGAAGGCCAGCCGATCGGTGCGCACGTCACCCTCCGTGGCGACCGCATGTGGGAGTTCCTGGACCGCACCCTGTCGCTCGCGCTGCCGCGCATCCGCGACTTCCGCGGCCTGTCCCCGAAGCAGTTCGACGGCCGTGGCAACTACACCTTCGGTCTCACGGAGCAGGTCATGTTCCACGAGATCGACCAGGACAAGATCGACCGCGTCCGGGGTATGGACATCACCGTGGTGACCACGGCGACCAACGACGCTGAGGGCCGTGCGCTCCTTCGTCACCTCGGCTTCCCCTTCAAGGAGGCGTAAGCGAGATGGCGAAGAAGGCTCTTATTGCCAAGGCTGCTCGTAAGCCCAAGTTCGGTGTGCGTGCGTACACCCGCTGCCAGCGCTGCGGCCGCCCGCACTCCGTGTACCGCAAGTTCGGCCTCTGCCGCGTGTGCCTCCGTGAGATGGCTCACCGTGGCGAGCTGCCGGGCGTGACCAAGAGCTCCTGGTAAACCCTTCTGTCCTTTGGACGTTGGGTCTGCCGGTAACTCTCGGTAAGCATCTGGGTCGGCGGAGGCCCCTCCCCCATGCCGTAGGCTAGTGGGGTTGGGCGTCCGCCGCCCGTACGACTTACTACGCCGTAGGTCCCCGCACCGCACCCGTCCCGTCTCTGTACGGGGAGAGGGATGGCGCAGACAGGAAACCCCGGCGAGAGAGGCCGAAGGCCACTTCATGACCATGACTGACCCCATCGCAGACATGCTCACGCGTCTGCGTAACGCTAACTCGGCGTACCACGACACCGTCGTGATGCCGCACAGCAAGATCAAGTCGCACATCGCGGAAATCCTCAAGCAGGAGGGTTTCATCACCGGCTGGAAGGTCGAGGACGCCGAGGTCGGCAAGAACCTCATCCTCGAGCTGAAGTTCGGTCCGAACCGCGAGCGCTCGATCGCCGGCATCAAGCGCATCTCGAAGCCGGGTCTGCGTGTGTACGCGAAGTCCACCAACCTGCCGAAGGTTCTCGGCGGCCTGGGCGTGGCGATCATCTCCACGTCCCACGGTCTCCTGACCGGCCAGCAGGCGCAGAAGAAGGGCGTGGGTGGGGAAGTCCTCGCCTACGTCTGGTAGTCGGGAACGGAGGAATAGCTATGTCTCGTATCGGCAAGCTCCCCATCCCGGTTCCCGCCGGCGTGGACGTCACCATCGATGGCCGCACGGTCACCGTCAAGGGCTCCAAGGGCTCCCTGACGCACACCGTTGCCGCCCCCATCGAGATCGTTAAGGGCGAGGACGGCGTTCTCAACGTCACCCGTCCGAACGACGAGCGTCAGAACAAGGCCCTCCACGGCCTGTCCCGCACGCTGGTGGCCAACATGATCACCGGTGTGACCACGGGATACACCAAGGCGCTCGAGATCAGCGGTGTCGGTTACCGCGTCGCCGCGAAGGGCTCCAACCTGGAGTTCCAGCTCGGCTACAGCCACCCGATCCTGGTGGAGGCGCCCGAGGGCATCTCCTTCAAGGTCGAGTCCCCGACCAAGTTCTCGGTCGAGGGCATCGACAAGCAGAAGGTCGGCGAGGTCGCGGCGAACATCCGCAAGCTGCGGAAGCCCGACCCGTACAAGGCCAAGGGCGTCAAGTACGCCGGCGAGGTCATCCGCCGCAAGGTCGGAAAGGCTGGTAAGTAAAGCCATGGCATACGGTGTGAAGATCGCCAAGGGCGACGCTTACAAGCGGGCTGCCAAGGCCCGCCGCCACATCCGCATCCGCAAGAGCATCTCCGGTACGGCCGAGCGTCCGCGCCTGGTCGTCAACCGGAGCAACCGCGGCATCACCGCCCAGGTGATCGACGACATCAAGGGTCACACCCTGGCGTCGGCGTCCCACCTGGACGCGTCGATCCGTGGTGGCGAGGGTGACAAGTCCGCGCAGGCCAAGCAGGTCGGTGCCCTGGTCGCTGAGCGCGCCAAGGCCGCCGGCGTCGAGGCCGTCGTGTTCGACCGTGGTGGCAACAGGTACGCCGGGCGCATTGCCGCTCTGGCTGACGCCGCCCGCGAAGCCGGGCTGAAGTTCTAAGCCCCGGTTCCGGGACTAACGGACGTAACAGAGAGAGGTAATCCAATGGCTGGACCCCAGCGCCGCGGTAGCGGTGCCGGTGGCGGCGAGCGGCGGGACCGGAAGGGTCGCGACGGTGGCGCTGCTGCCGCCGAGAAGACCGCGTACGTTGAGCGCGTAGTCGCGATCAACCGCGTCGCCAAGGTTGTCAAGGGTGGTCGTCGTTTCTCCTTCACCGCGCTGGTCGTGGTGGGTGACGGTGACGGCACCGTGGGTGTCGGTTACGGCAAGGCCAAGGAGGTGCCGGCCGCCATCGCCAAGGGTGTGGAGGAGGCCAAGAAGCACTTCTTCAAGGTTCCCCGTATCCAGGGCACCATCCCGCACCCGATCCAGGGTGAGAAGGCGGCGGGCGTCGTCCTGCTGAAGCCTGCTTCCCCCGGTACCGGTGTTATCGCCGGTGGCCCGGTGCGCGCCGTCCTGGAGTGCGCCGGCGTTCACGACATCCTGTCGAAGTCGCTCGGCTCCGACAACGCGATCAACATCGTGCACGCGACCGTGGAGGCCCTGAAGGGCCTGCAGCGTCCCGAGGAGATCGCGGCTCGCCGTGGTCTGCCGCTCGAGGACGTCGCCCCCGCGGCTCTGCTTCGTGCGCGTGCGGGAGCGGGTGCGTAATGGCTCGCCTCAAGATCACGCAGACGAAGTCGTACATCGGCAGCAAGCAGAACCACCGCGACACCCTGCGTTCGCTCGGGCTCAAGCGCCTGAACGACGTGGTCGTCAAGGAGGACCGCCCCGAGTTCCGCGGCATGGTGCACACCGTCCGCCACCTCGTGACGGTTGAGGAGGTCGACTGATCATGGCGGAGAGCAACCCGCTCAAGATTCACAACCTCCGTCCCGCCCCGGGCGCCAAGACCGCCAAGACCCGTGTGGGTCGTGGTGAGGCGTCCAAGGGTAAGACGGCCGGTCGTGGTACCAAGGGCACGAAGGCCCGCTACCAGGTTCCGGAGCGCTTCGAGGGTGGCCAGATGCCCCTCCACATGCGCCTCCCGAAGCTGAAGGGCTTCAAGAACCCGTTCCGCACCGAGTTCCAGGTCGTGAACCTGGACAAGCTCGCGGCCCTGTACCCGCAGGGTGGCGAGGTCACCGTGGCCGACCTGGTCGCCAAGGGTGCCGTGCGCAAGAACCAGCTCGTCAAGGTCCTGGGCCAGGGCGAGATCTCCGTGGCGCTGCAGGTTTCGGTTGACGCCGTTTCCGCCTCCGCCAAGGAGAAGATTGCCGCCGCGGGCGGCACGGTCACCGAGCTCGTCTGAGACGAGATCAGTGGCTCATAGCGAGTGAAACCGACCGGGGATGCCTCACATTTGGGGCATCCCCGGTTGGTCGTTCCACGGGGGGCGCAGACGCCGCTAAGCTGGCCTGCACCTTTAGCTTTGTCGTATACCCAAAAATCCTTGAGACCGTCACCTCTGACGCAGTAGCGCGGGGGTCGCAGGAGGCACCGTGCTCACCGCGTTCGCCCGGGCGTTCAAGACGCCCGACCTGCGCAAGAAGCTGCTCTTCACGCTCGGCATCATCGTGCTGTACCGGCTCGGGTCCCACATTCCGGTACCCGGCGTGAGCTACAAGAACGTGCAGTTCTGTGTCGACCAGGCCCAGGCCAACTCCAGTGGGGGTCTGTTCGGTCTGGTCAATCTGTTCAGCGGCGGTGCGCTGCTGCAGATCACGATCTTTGCGCTCGGCATCATGCCGTACATCACGGCGAGCATCATCCTGCAGCTGCTGACCGTGGTCATCCCGAAGCTGGAGAACCTCAAGAAGGAGGGTCAGGCCGGTACCGCGAAGATCACGCAGTACACGCGTTACCTGACCATCGCCCTCGCGATCCTCCAGGGAACCGGTCTGGTCGCCACCGCGCGCAGCGGTGCGCTCTTCCAGGGCTGCCAGGTCGCCGGTGAGATCGTGCCGAACCGGTCGATCTTCACCACCGTCGTCATGGTGATCACCATGACCGCGGGTACCGCCGTCGTCATGTGGCTCGGTGAGCTGATCACCGACCGCGGTATCGGCAACGGCATGTCCATCCTCATGTTCATCTCGATCGCGGCCGGCTTCATCAGCGCGCTGTGGCAGATCAAGCTCCAGGGCAAGATCGCCGACGGCTGGGTCGAGTTCGGCGTGGTGATCCTGGTCGGCCTCGCGATGGTGGCCCTGGTGGTCTTCGTCGAGCAGGCGCAGCGCCGGATCCCGGTCCAGTACGCGAAGCGCATGATCGGCCGCCGTTCCTACGGCGGCACGTCCACGTACATCCCGCTGAAGGTGAACCAGGCGGGTGTGATTCCCGTCATCTTCGCCTCGTCGCTGCTGTACATCCCGGCGCTCGTCGTCCAGTTCAGCGGGTCCACCGCTCCGTGGGCCGCATGGGTCCAGCGCAACCTCGCGGACACCAACGCGCCGTTCCACATCGGCCTGTACTTCCTCCTGATCGTCTTCTTCGCCTTCTTCTACGTGGCGATTTCGTTCAACCCGGAGGAAGTCGCGGACAACATGAAGAAGTATGGTGGCTTCATCCCGGGCATCCGGGCCGGTCGACCTACTGCCGAGTACCTGAGCTACGTGCTCAACCGGATCACCTGGCCGGGGTCGCTGTACCTGGGTCTCATTGCTCTCGTGCCGACGATGGCGTTGGCCGGCTTCGGCGCGAACCAGAACTTCCCGTTCGGCGGGACGAGCATCCTGATCATCGTGGGTGTGGGTCTGGAAACCGTGAAGCAGATCGAGAGCCAGCTCCAGCAGCGCAATTACGAAGGGTTCCTCCGCTGATGCGAATCGTCCTCGTCGGTCCTCCCGGTGCGGGCAAGGGCACGCAGGCCGCGTACCTCGCCAAGAACCTGTCGATCCCGCACATCTCCACGGGCGACCTCTTCCGGGCCAACATCAGCCAGAACACGGAGCTGGGTGTCCGGGCCAAGGCGTTCATGGACGCCGGTGACCTCGTTCCCGACGAGATCACCATCGGCATGGCCAAGGACCGCATGGAGCAGGCGGACGCGGCGAACGGGTTCCTGCTCGACGGGTTCCCGCGCAACGTCTCGCAGGCCGAGGCGCTGGACGAGATGCTCCAGGCCGAGAACATGAAGCTGGACGCCGTCCTCGACCTGGAGGTCGAGGAGGACGAGGTGGTCAAGCGCATCGCCGGCCGCCGGATCTGCCGCAACGACTCCGGGCACGTCTTCCACGTGACGTACGCCGCGCCGAAGGCCGAGGGTGTCTGCGACACCTGCGGCGGCGAGCTGTACCAGCGCAGCGACGACTCCGAGGGCACCGTCCGGACGCGGCTGGAGGTCTACCACACGCAGACCGAGCCGATCATCGACTACTACAAGGCCCAGGGCCTGCTGGTGACGATCTCCGCCCTCGGCAAGGTGGACGAGGTCACCCAGCGCGCGATGGACGCGCTGAAGAAGTAGCAGAGCGTCGCACTCGTACGGCCGCGGTGTCCGGTGGACTCCGCGGCCGTACTGTTGATACGTCCCGATCCACCGTGGAAGGCATACAGACGAGATGGTCCAGCTGAAGACTCCCGAGCAGATCGCGAAGATGCGGGAGGCCGGCCTGGTGGTCGCCGCGATCCACGCGGCCACCCGTGAGGCCGCCGTTCCGGGGGCGACCACCCGGGACCTGGACATGGTCGCCCGCAAGGTCATCGCGGACCACGGTGCGAAGTCGAACTTCCTCGGCTACGGCGGCTTCCCCGCGACCATCTGCACCTCGGTGAACGAGGTCGTCGTCCACGGCATCCCGGACGACAAGACCGTCCTCAAGGACGGCGACATCATCTCCATCGACGCCGGCGCGATCGTGGACGGCTGGCACGGGGACGCGGCGTACACCGCGTTCGTGGGCACCGGTCACGCTCCGGAGCTCATCGAGCTCTCCCGGGTGACCGAGGAGTCGATGTGGGCGGGCATCGCGGCGATGAAGCTCGGCAACCGGCTGGTGGACATCTCGCGCTCGATCGAGATGTACATCAAGCGCCAGCCGCGGCCGGCCGCCGGTGACCACAGCCTCGGCAAGTTCGGGATCATCGAGGAGTACGGCGGCCACGGCATCGGTTCCGAGATGCACATGGACCCGCACCTGCTGAACTACGTCTCCCGCAAGCGCGGCAAGGGCATCAAGCTGGTCCCCGGCCTCTGCCTGGCGATCGAGCCCATGGTGTCGCTGGGCACGGCCCGGACCGAGGTGCTCGCGGACGACTGGACGGTCATCACCACCGACGGCACCTGGTCCTCGCACTGGGAGCACTCGGTCGCCCTGACCGAAGCCGGTCCCGTCGTCCTGACCAGTCCGGACTGCGGCAAGGCGAAGCTCGCCGAGTACGGCGTGACGACCGCGCCGGACCCGCTGGGCTGAGCGGGCCGCGGCCCGCCGGGCCGACCGGGCCCGACCCCTGAACAAGTCTGCGTAATGATCTAGAGTGATGGGCAAACTTTCCGGATTCGTCTTTCTGGGTGCCCTGACGTAGACTGATGCGTCGGCTCACGTGCATCTTCATGCCCACAGGCGTGGAGAGGCTGAGCTGATCAAGGTAGCCGATCCCCGAAAGGCGAAGCGTGGCCAAGAAGCAAGGTGCCATCGAGATCGAGGGCACCGTGATCGAGTCCCTCCCGAACGCCATGTTCAAGGTGGAGCTCCAGAACGGTCACAAGGTCCTCGCGCACATCAGCGGAAAGATGCGGATGCACTACATCCGTATCCTCCCGGATGACCGGGTCGTCGTGGAGCTCTCTCCCTACGACCTGACGCGTGGCCGGATCGTCTACCGATACAAGTAGATCTTGCCCCCGCACTCCGTGCTCCGGCGCGGGTGGTGGCACTGACCCGGAGAAGACCAGACACATGAAGGTCAAGCCGAGCGTCAAGAAGATCTGCGACAAGTGCAAGGTGATCCGCCGTCACGGCCGGGTCATGGTCATCTGCGACAACCTGCGCCACAAGCAGCGCCAGGGCTGACGCACGCCGACCGACCTGCAATTTCGCAGTTCTTCGCGCGACGCAAGCAATACGTACATACGCAGAGCCCGCCCAGCCCCTTCGGGGTCGGCGGCACCTCCGGCGGGGGCCGGGGACCCGGTTGGTACCTCATACGGCCTGTCGGGAGCGGCTTTGCGGAAGACCCCCGAACACACAGGAGCCATTGAATGGCACGCGTTTCCGGTGTTGACATCCCGCGCGAAAAGCGCGTGGAGATCGCACTCACCTACGTCTTCGGTATCGGGCGCACCCGGTCCAAGGAGATCCTCGCCGCCACCGGCGTGAACCCGAACACCCGCGTTCGTGACCTGGCCGAAGAGGACCTCGTCAAGATCCGCGAGTACGTGGACGCCAACCTCCGTACCGAGGGTGACCTCCGCCGCGAGATCCAGGGCGACATCCGCCGCAAGATCGAGATCCAGTGCTACCAGGGCATCCGCCACCGTCGCGGCCTCCCGGTGCACGGTCAGCGCACCAGCACCAACGCGCGTACCCGCAAGGGCCCGCGTCGCGCGATCGCCGGCAAGAAGAAGCCGGGCAAGAAGTAGTCCTGTTCAGCGGTCTTGCGCTGTAGGACCGACCACCTCCCGTAGGAGATTTAGATGCCCCCCAAGGGTCGTCAGGGCGCTGCCAAGAAGGTGCGCCGCAAGGAAAAGAAGAACGTCGCTCACGGCCACGCGCACATCAAGAGCACGTTCAACAACACCATCGTCTCGATCACGGACCCGTCCGGCAACGTGATCTCCTGGGCCTCCGCCGGCCACGTCGGCTTCAAGGGCTCGCGCAAGTCCACCCCCTTCGCCGCGCAGATGGCCGCCGAGTCGGCCGCCCGCCGCGCGCAGGAGCACGGCATGCGCAAGGTTGACGTCTTCGTCAAGGGTCCGGGCTCCGGCCGCGAGACCGCGATCCGCTCCCTGCAGGCCACCGGCCTCGAGGTCGGCTCCATCCAGGACGTCACCCCCACCCCGCACAACGGCTGCCGTCCGCCGAAGCGCCGCCGCGTCTGACCCTCGGGTCGGAGCAGCGCGTTTCGACGCACTGAGCTGAGGTTCCGGGCGGTACGTCCCCTTCGGGGCGTGCCGCCCGTACCCTTGCTGGTACCGCCGCGCTGCGGCGCGGCACCGTCGGGCGTCAAATAGTGGGCGTCCACGACTGAAGGAAAAAGACATGCTTATCGCTCAGCGTCCTTCGCTGACCGAAGAGGTCGTCGACGAATACCGCTCGCGGTTCGTGATCGAGCCGCTTGAGCCGGGCTTCGGCTACACCCTCGGCAACTCCCTGCGCCGTACGCTCCTGTCCTCGATCCCGGGTGCCGCTGTCACCAGCATCCGCGTGGACGGCGTCCTGCACGAGTTCACCACCGTGCCCGGTGTCAAGGAAGACGTCACCGACATCATCCTCAACATCAAGCAGCTGGTCGTCTCCTCGGAGCACGACGAGCCGGTCGTGATGTACCTGCGCAAGCAGGGTCCCGGCCTGGTCACCGCTGCCGACATCGCGCCCCCGGCCGGTGTCGAGGTGCACAACCCGGACCTGGTCCTCGCCACGCTCAACGGCAAGGGCAAGCTGGAGATGGAGCTGACCGTCGAGCGCGGTCGCGGCTACGTCTCCGCCGTCCAGAACAAGCAGCTGGGCCAGGAGATCGGCCGCATCCCGATCGACTCCATCTACAGCCCGGTCCTCAAGGTCACCTACAAGGTCGAGGCGACCCGAGTCGAGCAGCGCACCGACTTCGACAAGCTGATCGTCGACGTCGAGACCAAGCAGGCCATGCGCCCGCGCGACGCCATGGCGTCCGCCGGCAAGACCCTGGTCGAGCTGTTCGGTCTGGCCCGCGAGCTCAACATCGACGCCGAGGGCATCGACATGGGCCCGTCCCCGACGGACGCCGCCCTGGCCGCCGACCTGGCGCTGCCGATCGAGGAGCTGGAGCTCACGGTCCGCTCCTACAACTGCCTCAAGCGCGAGGGCATCCACTCCGTGGGTGAGCTCGTCGCCCGCTCCGAGGCCGACCTGCTCGACATCCGCAACTTCGGTGCGAAGTCGATCGACGAGGTCAAGGCGAAGCTGGCCGGCATGGGCCTGGCCCTGAAGGACAGCCCGCCCGGGTTCGACCCGACCGCCGCCGCCGACGCGTTCGGCGCGGACGACGACGCCGACGCCGGCTTCGTCGAGACCGAGCAGTACTAGTCAAGACTTGCGGGGCGCGCTCCGGTGCGCCCCGCACACCCTCCGGCAACCGTCGGTAGGGACTGACACCGGTACCTGACACGGCCGGTGCAGACACGAGGAGAATCACCATGCCGCGTCCCGCGAAGGGCGCCCGCCTCGGCGGTTCCGCCGCCCACGAGAAGCTGCTGCTCGCCAACCTGGCGAAGTCGCTCTTCGAGCACGGCCGCATCACCACGACCGAGGCCAAGGCCCGCCGCCTGCGCCCGGTTGCCGAGCGTCTGATCACCAAGGCGAAGAAGGGCGACATCCACAACCGTCGCCTCGTCCTGCAGACGATCACGGACAAGGGCATCGTCCACACGCTCTTCACCGAGATCGCCCCGCGGTACGAGAACCGCCCCGGTGGTTACACCCGCATCACCAAGATCGGCAACCGTCGTGGCGACAACGCTCCGATGGCCGTCATCGAGCTGGTCGAGGCGCTGACCGTGGCCCAGCAGGCCACCGGTGAGGCCGAGGCCGCCACCAAGCGTGCGGTGAAGGAGGCCGAGGCCAAGGCCGAGGCCACCGACGCCGAGGCGCCGGCCGAGGAGACCAAGGAGGCCTGAGCGCCCCCTGGTCGGCCGTAAGGCTCGGCAGCCGTAAGGCATGGAACGGGTCCGTCCCCTCGCGGGGGCGGGCCCGTTCTGCATGCCGTCCGCGACTTGAGAGGATGAACGGGTGAGTGACGAGGTGGAGCCCGGGTACGTCCGGGTGCGGCTGGACCTGTCGTACGACGGCAAGGACTTCTCCGGCTGGGCGAAGCAGACCGCGCGGCGGACCGTACAGGGCGAGCTGGAGTCGGCCCTGCAGACCGTGATGCGGCTGCCGTACCCGGTGGAGCTGACGGTAGCCGGGCGGACCGACGCGGGCGTGCACGCCCGCGGCCAGGTGGCCCACGTGGATCTGGCGCAGGCCGTCTGGGACGAGCACCGGGAGGTGCTGATGCGCCGCCTCGCCGGCCGGCTCCCGCACGACGTGCGGGTGTGGCGGGTGGCCGAGGCCCCGTCCGGCTTCAACGCGCGCTTCTCGGCGATCTGGCGCCGCTACGCCTATCGGGTCGGCGACCACAAGGGCGGGGTCGACCCGCTGCTCCGGGGCCACGTGCTGTGGCACGACTGGCCGCTGGACGTGGCCGCCATGAACGAGGCGTCCCGGGCGCTGCTCGGCGAGCACGACTTCGCGGCGTACTGCAAGAAGCGCGAGGGGGCCACCACCATCCGCACCCTCCAGCAGCTGAGCTGGGAGCGGGACGGGGACGGCATCGTCACGGCGACGGTCCGGGCCGACGCCTTCTGCCACAACATGGTCCGCTCGCTGGTGGGCGCCCTGCTGCACGTCGGCGACGGGCACCGGCCGGTGGACTGGCCCGGGAAGGTGCTGGCCGCGGGCGTCCGGGACTCCTCGGTGCACGTCGTACGGCCGCACGGGCTGACCCTGGAGGAGGTCGGCTACCCGGCCGACGAGCTGCTGGCCGAGCGGAGCCGGCAGGCGCGCAACCTCCGCACCCTGCCGGGGCGCGAGCCCTCGCCCGGCTGCTGCTGAACCGGCACCGGCGGCCACGGCACCGGCGGCCACCGGCACCGTGACCGGTGGCGGCCGGAAACCGGCACCGGGGGCGGCCGGGACCGTCACCGGCGGCAGCGGGACCGTCACCGGCTGCCGCCCGGATCGAAATCGGTTTGGGCGGGGACGGGTCCGGCCCTCACAATGCCCGGCATGGGACATCTCGAAGCCGGCCATCTGGAGTACTACCTTCCGGACGGGCGGGTGCTGCTCCCCGACGTCTCCTTCCGGGTGGGCGAAGGGGCCGTCGTCGCCCTGGTGGGGGCCAACGGCGCCGGCAAGACCACCCTGCTGAAGCTGCTGTCCGGCGAGCTGCAGCCGCACGGCGGCGGCGTCACCGTCAGCGGCGGCCTCGGCGTGATGTCCCAGTTCATCGGTTCGGTCCGGGACGAGACCACCATCCGCGACTTGCTGGTCTCGGTGGCGCACCCGCGCATCCGGGAGGCGGCCAAGGCCGTGGACCGCGCCGAGCACCTGATCATGACGGTGGACGACGAGGCCGCGCAGATGGCCTACGCGCAGGCGCTCAGCGACTGGGCCGACGTCCAGGGCTACGAGGCGGAGACGCTGTGGGACGTGTGCACCATGGCCGCGCTGGCGGTCCCGTACGACAAGGCGCAGTTCCGCCAGGTGCGCACGCTCTCCGGCGGTGAGCAGAAGCGGCTGGTCCTGGAGGCGCTGCTGCGCGGCCCCGACGAGGTGCTGCTGCTCGACGAGCCGGACAACTACCTGGACGTCCCGGGCAAGCGCTGGCTGGAGGAGCAGCTGAAGGCCACCCGCAAGACGGTCCTCTTCGTCAGCCACGACCGGGAACTGCTCACCCAGGCCGCAGAGAAGATCATCAGCCTGGAGGCGAGCCCGACGGGCAGCGACGTGTGGGTGCACGGCGCCGGTTTCGCGACGTACCACGAGGCGCGCAAGGAGCGCTTCGCGCGCTTCGAGGAGCTCAAGCGCCGCTGGGACGAGGAGCACGCCCGGCTGAAGGCCCTGGTGCTGCGGCTGCGCAACCAGGCCGCCTCCAGCCCCGACATGGCCTCGCGCTACCGGGCCATGCAGACCCGCTTCCAGAAGTTCGAGGAGGCCGGGCCGCCGCCGGAGCCGCCGCGCGAGCAGGACATCACGATGCGGCTCAAGGGCGGGCGGACCGGCGTGCGCGCGCTGACCGTGGAGAACCTGGAGCTCACGGGGCTGATGAAGCCGTTCTCCCTGGAGGTCTTCTACGGGGAGCGGGTCGCGGTGCTCGGCTCGAACGGCTCCGGCAAGTCGCACTTCCTGCGGCTGCTCGCAGGTGAGGACGT
Organism: Streptomyces sp. NPDC089799; assembly: GCF_040684755.1. Taxonomy (NCBI): domain Bacteria; kingdom Bacillati; phylum Actinomycetota; class Actinomycetes; order Kitasatosporales; family Streptomycetaceae; genus Streptomyces; species Streptomyces sp. NPDC089799. The sequence goes on from NZ_JBFBGR010000004.1 coordinate 20,317, forward strand.
GGCGCACACCGGGAACTGGAAGCTGGGCGCACGGGTGGTCCCGGGCCACTTCGCGCAGACCCACGCGCACCCGGAGCTGTTCGGCAAGACCCTCGTCGACATCCTGTGGACGGAGGCGGCCAAGCCCCTGGGACAGGCGATGGGGGCCCTGCGCCGCTACGAGCTGGAGCGCCAGGGCGAGCAGCCCTTCGAGAAGCTCTCCGGCGGCCAGCAGGCCCGCTTCCAGATCCTGCTGCTGGAGCTGGCCGGCACCACGGCGCTGCTGCTGGACGAGCCCACGGACAACCTGGACCTGGAGTCCGCGGAGGCGCTCCAGGACGGCCTGGAGTCCTACGACGGCACCGTGCTGTGCGTCACCCACGACCGCTGGTTCGCCCGCAGCTTCGACCGGTACCTGGTGTTCGGCTCGGACGGGATCGTGCGGGAGACCACCGAGCCGGTGTGGGACGAGCGGCGGGTCGAGCGGGCCAGGTAGGCCGGCCGGACGGGGGAGTGGCTGTGGTGGGGCCGGACGTGGCCGGGAAGGGGCACGCCCTGCTGGAGTGGCTGCTCCGGCCGGCCGCACGGGGGTGGCGGGCCCTTTCGCTGGCCGTGGTCCTCGGGGTCTGCGTGCACGCGAGCCTGAAGTCCAACTGGGGCTCCGACAACGCCTTCGTCGTGAAGGCCGCCGACACGCTGCTCGCGGGCGGCTCCCCGTACGAGGACAAGCGGTTCCTGTACCTGCCGAGCGCGGTGCTGCTGGCCGTGCCGCAGGCGCTGCTGCCCACCGGGGTGCTGCGCTGGGTGCTGCCGGTGGCCGTGACCGCGCTGCTGGCCTTCGGCTGGTGGTGCGCCCTGCGGCTGTTCGGGGTGCCTGCGCGGTCCCGCTTCGCCCTGGTCGGCTTTGCGGCCCTGGCCATCGGTTTCAAGCCGTACGAGAACCTGGTGACGCTGGGGAACTGGACCGCGGTCTCGGCGGCAGCGCTGCCCGCCGCCCTGCTGCTGGCCCACCGGAACCGCTGGCTCGCGGCGGGCGCCGTGGTCGGTCTGGCGATCGCCGCCAAGCCGATGCTGGTGCCGGTGGGGCTGCTGTTCCTGCTGGCCCGGCAGTGGCGGGGGCTGGCCGCGGCCGTGCTGGTGCCGGTGGCGCTCTCGCTGGCGGGGGCGCTGCTGATGCCCGCCCCCGGCCTGTTCTTCACCAAGACCCTGCCGTTCCTGCTGCGCGGCCAGGACGCGTACGCGCTGGTCTGGGACGCCTCGCCGGTGGCGGTGCTGCCGCGGCTGGGGGTGCCGACGGCGCTCGCGGCGGGGCTCGCCGGGGTGCTCGCGGCGGCCGGCCTGTGGGCCGCGTGGCGGCGCTGGACGCGACCGGAGGGGCCGGGCGGGGACGCCGGCGCGGGCGGGGCCGACGGGGCGCTGCGGCTGGCCGAGACGGCCTGCATGGTGATGCTCGCCGCATTTCTGGTGTCCCGGCCGTCCTTCGACCACTACCTGCTCGTGGTGCTCCCGCTGCTGCTGGCCTCCGTGGTCCGGCCCGGTTCCGGGGCCCGTTCGCCCTGGTTCTGGGCGGCTCTGGTGCCCCAGGTGACCGGCATGCCGTGGAACTGGTACTTCGACCGGGAGCGGCGGGCGTTCAAGGACTGCTTCACCCTCTGCGTGCTCGCGGTGGCACTGATGCGCGCGTGCGCGGACCGGACCCGGAGTACCCTGGGGACCGTACGAACGGCAGGATCCGCGCCTCCGCAGAGGTCCGCGGGCGAGCTCCCGGAAGCGGGATCTCGCCCCGCGTTTTGACCCGTCCGGGGCAGCACGGGTATTCTGCTGGTTCGTTATGCGTATTGGCTTGCTCATTCTCACGTGAAAGGGCCCTTACGCCGGTCCACCGGGCCGATGACCAGCGGTACACACGGGTTGCGTCCCCGGAGTGCACCAGGGCTGTCGTGATCGTCCGTGGTGACCTGTCAGGACCCATCACTGAAGAAGCGAAGGCTACGAACCGTGCGTACGTACAGCCCCAAGCCCGGCGACATCTCGCGCCAGTGGCTCGTCATTGACGCCCAGGACGTCGTCCTCGGCCGTCTGGCGACCCAGGCCGCTGCCCTCCTCCGGGGCAAGCACAAGCCGACCTACGCCCCCCACATGGACATGGGCGACTTCGTCATCATCGTCAACGCCGACAAGGTTCACCTGTCCGGCAACAAGCGCGAGCAGAAGATGGCGTACCGCCACTCCGGTTACCCGGGTGGTCTCCGTGCGGTCCGCTACAACGACCTCCTCCAGGACAACCCGGAGAAGGCCGTGGAGAAGGCCGTCAAGGGCATGCTCCCCAAGAACACCCTGGGCCGTCAGATGCTCTCGAAGCTGAAGGTCTACTCGGGCGACCAGCACCCGCACGCTGCCCAGCAGCCGGTGCCGTTCGAGATCACCCAGGTCGCGCAGTAATTCCGGCCACCCCCTAAGACGAAACAGAATCTGAGGAGCATCGTGGCCGAGACCACCCCCGAGACCCCCGTCGACGAGTTCGAGGGCGTCGAGGAGTACACCACCGAGTCCGTTGTCGAGGGCGACTACACCTCCGAGTCCGTCGCCTCGCGCTTCGGTGACCCGCAGCCGGCCGCCGGCCTGGGCCGCCGCAAGAACGCCATCGCCCGCGTCCGGATCGTTCCGGGCACCGGCAAGTGGAAGATCAACGGTCGCACCCTTGAGGACTACTTCCCGAACAAGGTGCACCAGCAGGAAGTCAACGAGCCCTTCAAGGTGCTCGAGCTCGACAACCGCTACGACGTCATCGCCCGCATCGCGGGTGGCGGCGTGTCCGGCCAGGCCGGCGCCCTGCGCCTCGGCGTGGCCCGTGCGCTGAACGAGGCGGACGTGGACAACAACCGCCCGGCGCTGAAGAAGGCCGGCTTCCTCTCCCGCGACGACCGTGCGGTCGAGCGCAAGAAGGCCGGTCTCAAGAAGGCCCGTAAGGCTCCGCAGTACAGCAAGCGTTAATCTGCCTGCTGCTCTGCACGAATCCGCCCCGGCGGCACGCTCTGTGCTGCCGGGGCGGTTCGTTTACCGCCCCCCGCGGCACATACCTGTCACACGCGGTCACGTACAAAGAAGTACCCAGCGCGAACTCGGAGGACAAAAGTGGGACGACTCTTCGGAACGGACGGTGTACGCGGTGTAGCCAACGCGGATCTGACGGCTGAGCTGGCGCTCGGCCTCTCCGTGGCGGCCGCCCACGTGCTCGCGGAAGCGGGCAGCTTCGAGGGGCACCGGCCGACCGCCGTGGTCGGCCGCGATCCCCGCGCTTCGGGCGAATTCCTCGAAGCCGCGGTCGTCGCCGGCCTGGCCAGCGCGGGCGTGGACGTCCTGCGCGTCGGTGTGCTGCCCACCCCGGCGGTGGCGTATCTCACCGGTGCGCTGGGTGCCGACCTCGGCGTGATGCTCTCCGCCAGCCACAACGCCATGCCCGACAACGGCATCAAGTTCTTCGCGCGCGGCGGTCACAAGCTCGCCGACGAGCTGGAGGACGCGATCGAGTCCGTGTACACGGAGCACCGCACCGGTGCCCCGTGGGAGCGCCCGACCGGCGCCGGAGTCGGCCGGGTCAGCGACTACGACGAGGGCTTCGACAAGTACATCGCGCACCTCATCGCGGTCCTCCCCAACCGTCTCGACGGCCTGAAGATCGTCCTCGACGAGGCCCACGGCGCGGCCGCCCGGGTCTCCCCGGAAGCCTTCGCGCGGGCCGGGGCCGAGGTCGTCACCATCGGTGCCGAGCCGGACGGCCTCAACATCAACGACGGCTGCGGCTCCACCCACCTGGACCTGCTCAAGCGGGCCGTGGTCGAGCACGGTGCCGCCTTCGGCATCGCGCACGACGGCGACGCCGACCGCTGCCTGGCCGTGGACGGCGCCGGGAACGAGATCGACGGCGACCAGATCCTCGCCGTGCTGGCCCTCGCCATGCGCGAGTCCGGGCAGCTGCGCGGGAACACCGTGGTCGCCACCGTCATGTCCAACCTCGGCTTCAAGCTGGCGATGGAGGCCGAGGGCATCGAGGTCGTGCAGACCGGTGTCGGCGACCGCTACGTGCTGGAGTCGATGAAGGAGCACGGCTACGCGCTCGGCGGCGAGCAGTCCGGCCACGTGATCATCCTGGACCACGCCACCACCGGCGACGGCACCCTCACCGGCCTGATGCTGGCCGCCCGGGTCGCCGCGACCGGCCGTTCGCTGGCCGAGCTGGCGGGCGTCATGGAGCGGCTGCCGCAGGTCCTGATCAACGTCCCGGACGTGGACAAGTCCCGGGTCGGCACCTCGGCCGAGCTGGCCGCGGCCGTGGCCGACGCGGAGCGCGAGCTCGGCACCACCGGCCGGGTGCTGCTCCGTCCGTCCGGCACCGAGCCGCTCGTACGGGTGATGGTCGAGGCCGCGGACATCGAGCAGGCCCGCGCGGTGGCCGGCCGGCTCGCGGACGCGGTCAAGTCCGCGCTGGGCTAGGCCCCGGCACGACGGACACGGGGAGCGGCCCGTGCCCCGGCTCAGCGCCGGGGCACGGGCCGCTTCCATCGGCCGCGCTGGGTGGACCACAGGGCCTTCCAGCCGTACAGGGTCAGCACCCCGGCGACCATGATCCCGCCCAGGTTGACCAGGAGCTGCACCGTCGACCCCCACATCTGGGAGAAGTCGCCGTAGCTGAGGGCGACGGCCGCGTTGGCGCCGGCCGGGACGGTGGTCACCGAGATGGCGACGCCGACCAGGGCCCCGGACTTCGCCGAGGTCAGGGAGAGCATTCCGGCGATCCCCGCGAGCACGGCCACCACGAAGGAGAACGGGTCCGGGTTCCAGATGAAGCTGGTGTTCGGGCGCGGGTTCTCCAGCATCTCCTCCCGGAACAGCCCGAGCCCGTCCATGACCAGGCTGAACAGGGTGGTCGCCACGATGGCGGCACCGAACCCGATCAGCAGCGCGGCCAGCGACCGCGAGGCCAGCCTCGGGCGGCGCTCCACCACGGCGGTGCACACCCCCGCGACCGGCCCGAACTCGGGGCCGACGGCCATGGCGCCCACGATCAGGACCGCGTTGTCGAGCACCACGCCGCAGGCCGCGATCATCGTGGCCACGATCATGAACGCGGCGTAGGTGATGGTGAGGGTGGACTCCTCGTGGGTGGCCTCGGCGAGCTGCTCCCAGATCACCGCGTCCGCCGGTTCGCCGGGGGCCTCCTCCTCGGCCTCATCGGCGCGCTTCGACAGGGACAGGTCGATGTTCTCGACCGCGATCGAGCCGTCCTTGTCGATGTCCAGCTGCCGGAGCTCGTGCAGGAGCCGGTCACCGGCCTCCCGCGCCACGTCGCACAGCACCAGGTCGCCCCGCGGTTCCCGGGCGGCCCCCGGGAGCACCACCAGATGGGTGGTGCCCACGGTGGACCCGATGGCCTCGACCACGGCTTCCGTCCGGTCGGGCGGGGTGATCAGCCTCAGATGCAGCATGTGCGCACGATACGCACGCGGGTGCTAGAGCTTGCGCAGGCTCAGCTTCTGCACCTTGTGGTCCGGCCCCTTGCGGACGATGAGGTTGGCGCGGCCGCGGGTCGGGGCGACGTTCTCCAGCAGGTTGGGCCGGTTGATGGTGCGCCACATCGTCTGCGCGTACTCCAGGGCCTCCTCCTCGGACACCTGGGTGTACTTCCGGAAGTAGGAGTGGGGGTTCTGGAAGGCGGTCGCGCGGAGCTTCCGGAACCGGTTGAGGTACCAGCGCTCGATGTCCTCCGGGCGCGCGTCCACGTACACGCTGAAGTCGAAGTAGTCGGCGAGGCCGACCCGGGTCCGGCCGTCCTTGCCGGGCAGGGCCGGCTGGAGCACGTTCAGCCCCTCGACGATCAGGATGTCCGGGCGGCGTACGACGAGCTGTTCACCCGGCACCCGGTCGTAGATCAGGTGGGAGTAGACGGGGGCGGTGACCTCGTCCTTGCCGGACTTGATGTCCGCGACGAAACGGGTGAGCGCGCGCCGGTCGTAGGACTCGGGGAAGCCCTTGCGGGAGGTGAGCCCGCGCTCCTTGAGCTCGGCCATCGGGTAGAGGAAGCCGTCGGTGGTGATCCGCTCCACCCGGGGGTGCTCGGGCCAGCGGGCGAGCAGGGCCTGCAGCAGCCGGGCCACGGTGGACTTGCCGACCGCGACCGATCCGGCGACGCCTATGACGAAGGGGGTGCCGGGCTGGGTGCCGTGGCCCCCTCCGTCGGGGTCCCCGAGGAAGGTGTTCAGGGTGGCGCGGAGCTGGGCGGTGGCGCCCACGTACAGGTTGAGCAGCCGGGACAGCGGCAGGTAGATGTCGCGGACCTCGTCGAGGTCGATGACGTCGCCCAGGCCGCGCAGTCGCTCGACCTCCTCGGCGGTGAGCGGCAGGGGGGTCCGCTCGCGCAGGGCGCTCCACTCGGCGCGGGTGAGGTCGACGTAGGGCGAGACATCGGCGGACCGGGACGACCGGCTGCCGGGTGCGCTTCGTGGCGGCGAAGTGATCACAAGGCCATTGTCCGCGTTCCGGTGGGGCCGTGGGTCGGCCGCGGGTGGTGGGTTCCGTCACGTGGGCACCGGTTCCGGCCGACTCCGCCGAGGGTTGTACAGAAAATGATCTCGATTGGGGGCAGGGGCTGTATCACCCCCGTCACGATCACGGAATTCCGTTGGGCGGGCCGGTGCCGGGGCCGTAGATTGCGATCATCCGGTTCCTGTGAGCGCGCTGTGCCCTGTGTGGCGGCGGTCGCGCCCGGCCGGGCAGTCACCGCACCACTCTCTGGGGGATCCTCCGTGCGCAGCACCTTCGTCCGTCGTTCCGTCATCGCCTCCACCGCCGTCTCTCTGGCCCTGCTGGGCACGGCCTGCGGAAAGTCCGAGGACAAGACGGCGGACGCCAAGCCGTCCGCCGCGTCGTCCTCCGCCCCGGCCGCCGCCGCGGCCAAGGGCAAGACGGACGCCGAGCTGACCCCGCTCCTGCTGGCCGAGGGCGACGTGAAGGACCACGCGGTCAAGCCGGCCACCCCGGCGGAGGCTGCCGCGGGTCTCGCGTCGACGTCCGACAAGGCCGAGTGCAAGCCGCTCGTCCAGGCCCAGTCGTTCGGGGTGCTGGGCACGCCGTCCGGTTCCGCACGCACCAAGGCGGCGGGCGGCAGCGCCGGCAAGAGCACGGACCCGGGCGCGTCGCCGGAGGACAAGCTGAAGGCCGGACTGGAGGCGCTCGGCTCCACCAACATGACCGCCATCACCCTCACCTCGTACGACGCCAAGGGCGCCGAGGAGGCGTTCGCTTCGGTCAAGGCGGCGGGCACGGCCTGCGCCGGCGGCTACACCGCCACCCAGGCCGGCGAGCCCACCAAGGTCACCGCCGTCGCGCCGGGCGCGGCGGTCTCCGCCGGTGACGAGGCGGCCTCCTACACCATCACCCTCGACGGCGACGGCACCCCGATCACCACCCAGCTGGTGGTCGTCCGCAAGGGCAACACCCTCGCCACCTTCGCCGCCCTCAACCTGGGCGGCAAGGCCGACCAGCCGACGGCCGTCATCGACGCCCAGGTCAAGAAGCTCGGCTGATGAGCGGCCGCCGGGACGGGCGCGAGCGCGTCCGGCCCGGCGGCGCCGTCCGGCCCGGCGGCGTCCGTACCTCGGCCGGTCCCACGGGCCGGCCGCCCGAGGTGCCCGTCGGCGCCCGGGTCAAGAAGCTCGGCCCGCAGTAGGGCTGAAAGTGCGTCAACCCCGTTCCGGCCATTTCGCCGGTGCGGGGTTTTTCGTCTTGTTCGGCTACCGGACGGGGCGGCCGGTGCGGCGTACGCTGCCGACTATGTGTGGAATCGTCGGATACGTAGGAGCGCAGTCCGCGCTCGATGTGGTCATCGCGGGGCTCAGGCGCCTGGAGTACCGCGGTTACGACTCTGCCGGGGTCGCGGTGGTCGCCGACGGCGGGCTGGCGACCGCCAAGAAGGCCGGGAAGCTGGTCAACCTGGAGAAGGAGCTCGTCTCGCATCCGCTGCCGTCCGGGTCGACGGGCATCGGGCACACCCGGTGGGCCACCCACGGCGGGCCGACCGACGTCAACGCCCACCCCCACCTCGACAACTCGGGCCGGGTGTCGGTCGTCCACAACGGCATCATCGAGAACTTCGCGGCGCTGCGCGAGGAGCTCGCCGGGCGCGGCCACCGCATGGAGTCCGAGACCGACACCGAGGTCGTCGCCCATCTGCTGGGGGAGTCCTTCTCCTCCACCGGGGACCTCGCCGAGTCCATGCGGCAGGTATGCCGCCGGCTGGAGGGCGCGTTCACGCTGGTCGCGGTGCACGCCGGCGAACCCGACGCGGTGGTCGGCGCACGGCGCAACTCCCCGCTGGTGGTGGGCGTCGGCGAGGGCGAGAACTTCCTCGCGTCCGATGTCGCCGCCTTCATCGCGCACACCCGGGCCGCGATCGAGCTGGGGCAGGACCAGGTCGTCGAACTCCGCCGGGACGCGGTCACGGTGACCAACTTCGACGGCACGCCCGCCGTGGTGCGCGCGTACCACGTGGACTGGGACGCCTCGGCCGCCGAGAAGGGCGGTTACGACTACTTCATGCTCAAGGAGATCGCCGAGCAGCCCAAGGCCGTCGCCGACACCCTGCTTGGCCGGATCGACGTGAGCGGTTCGCTGACGCTCGACGAGGTGCGCATCCCCGACTCGGTGCTGCGGGAGGTCGACAAGGTCGTGATCGTGGCCTGCGGTACGGCGTACCACGCGGGCATGATCGCCAAGCTGGCCATCGAGCACTGGACCCGCATCCCCTGCGAGACCGAGCTGGCCAGCGAGTTCCGTTACCGCGACCCGATCCTGGACCGGCGCACCCTGGTGATCGCCATCTCCCAGTCCGGGGAGACCATGGACACCCTGATGGCGCTCCGGCACGCCCGCGAGCAGGGCGCCAGGGTCCTCGCCATCTGCAACACCAACGGCTCGACCATCCCCCGGGAGTCGGACGCCGTGCTGTACACGCACGCCGGCCCGGAGGTCGCGGTCGCGTCCACCAAGGCGTTCCTGACCCAGCTGGTGGCCTGCTACCTGGTCGCGCTGTACCTGGGCCAGGTGCGCGGCACCACGTGGGGCGACGAGATCCGGGCGGTGATCCGCGAACTGTCGGACATCGCCGCCGCGGTGGACATCGTGCTGGAGACGATGGAGCCGGTGCGGGCCCTGGCCCGGTCCCTCTCGCACAAGAACACCGTGCTGTTCCTCGGCCGGCACGTGGGCTACCCGGTGGCCCTGGAGGGCGCGCTCAAGCTCAAGGAGCTGGCGTACATGCACGCCGAGGGCTTCGCGGCGGGCGAGCTGAAGCACGGGCCGATCGCGCTGATCGAGGACGACCTGCCGGTGGTGGTCGTGGTGCCCTCGCCGCGCGGGCGCTCCGTCCTGCACGACAAGATCGTCTCGAACATCCAGGAGATCCGGGCGCGGGGTGCCCGGACGATCGTGATCGCGGAGGAGGGCGACGAGGCGGTGGCCCCGTACGCCGACCACCTGATCCGCATCCCGGCCACGCCGACGCTGCTCCAGCCGCTGGTGGCGACCGTGCCGCTGCAGGTGTTCGCGTGCGAACTGGCCACGGCCCGCGGCAACGAGGTGGACCAGCCGCGTAACCTCGCCAAGTCCGTGACGGTGGAATGAGCGTGACGGTGGAATGAGCGGGACGGCCGGCGGGGCCGGGACGACCGGGACGAGGGGCTGCGGATCGTGATCATCGGGGTGGGCATCGACGTTGCGGAGATCGAGCGGTTCGGGGCGGCGCTGGCGCGCACGCCCGGCATGGCCCGACGCCTCTTCGTCGAAGCGGAGTTGATGCTGCCGAGCGGCGAGCGGCGCGGTACCGCCTCGCTCGCCGCGCGGTTCGCCGCCAAGGAGGCGCTCGCCAAGGCGCTCGGCGCGCCGCCGGGACTGCTGTGGACCGACGTGGAGGTCTACGTCGAGGACACCGGGCGGCCCCGGCTGCGCGTGCGGGGCACGGTCGCGGCCCGGGCCGAGGAGCTGGGGGTCGCCTCCTGGCACGTCTCGCTCAGTCATGACGCCGGGGTGGCGTCCGCCGTGGTGATCGCGGAGGGCTGAGACCGTGCGCACCGCTCACCGCGTGGAGGACGTACGGGCCGCCGAGCGCGAGCTGATGGCCGCGCTGCCGGAGGGTGCCCTGATGCAGCGGGCCGCGGCCGGGCTGGCGGCCCACTGCGCCCGGCTGCTCGGCCGGGTGGCCGGCAAGGTGTCCGGGGCCCGGGTCGTGCTGCTGGTCGGGGCCGGGGACAACGGCGGCGACGCCCTGTACGCCGGGGCCCGGCTGGCCCGGCGCGGCGCCGGGGTACGGGCCGTGCCGATGGACCCGGACCGGGTGCACGGCGGCGGCCTGGCCGCCCTGCTGCGGGCCGGCGGCCGGGTCGTGGACACGGTGCCGGGCCGGGCCGACCTGGTGCTGGACGGCCTGGTCGGCATCGGCGGCCGCGGCGGGCTGCGGCCGGCCGCGGCGGACCTGGTGGCGCGGATCCCCCGGGGTGCCGCGGTGGTGGCCGTGGACCTGCCCAGCGGGGTCGACGCGGACACCGGCGAGGTGGCGGGCGCCGCCGTCACCGCCGACGTCACCGTCACCTTCGGCACGTACAAGCCGGGCCTGCTGGTCGACCCGGGCGCCTCCCGGGCCGGCGAGGTGCACCTGGTGGACATCGGGCTGGGGCCGGTGCTGCGCGGTCGGCCTGCGGTGGAGTCCCTCGACGGCGCGGACGCGGGCGCGCTGCTGCCCGTGCCGACGGCGGACAGCGACAAGTACCGGCGCGGGGTGGTGGGCCTGCTCGCCGGCTCCGCGCAGTACCCGGGTGCGGCGGTGCTCACCGTCGCGGGGGCGCTGCGGGGCGGTGCGGGCGCCGTCCGCTACGCCGGGCCGGCGGCGGCCGGGGTGCTGGCCCGCTACCCGGAGGTGCTGATCGGCACCGGCCGGGTCCAGGCGTGGGTGCTGGGGCCGGGCGTGGGCGCCGAGCGTCCCCCGCTGCCGGCGGACGACGTACCCCTGCTGGTGGACGCCGACGGCCTGCGCGGGCTCACCCCGGAGGCGGTCCGCGCCCGTACCGCGCCGACCCTGCTGACCCCGCACGCGGGCGAGGCCGCGGCCCTGCTCGGGGTCCCGCGCGCGGCGGTGGAGGCGGCGCGCCTGCGGTCGGTCCGCGAACTGGCGGACCGGTTCGGGGCGACGGTGCTGCTGAAGGGGTCGACGACCCTGGTCGCCGACCCGGCCGTGAGCCCGGCCGTGAGCCCTGAGGTGAGCCCTGAGGCGGAGGTGAGCCCGGTCCGGGTGAATTCCACCGGTTCGTCATGGTTGGCGACGGCGGGCAGTGGTGACGTCCTGTCCGGTCTGGCGGGCTCGCTGCTGGCGGCGGGCCTGTCCGCCCTGGACGCCGCCTCGGTGGCGGCCCACCTGCACGGCCGCGCCGGCGGTCTCGCCGCGCGCGGAGCCCCCGTCACCGCCCACGAGATCGCCCTGGCCGTCCCCGGGGCGTGGCGCGCGGTCACGGGGGGCCGGTGACGCGGGGGCCGATGGCACGGGCGGCCGGTCCCGTCCCCGCCCGACATGACGGAAGCAGCGGCCACCCCGGTGTTCGGGCGAGGCCCGCCGGGCGGTGTCTGAGAGACTGGCCGCGATGAATACGAGACCGCGCGTGTACGCCGAGATCGATCTTGACGCCGTTCGGGAGAACGTGCGCGCCCTGCGCGCGCGTGCGGCCCGTGCCGAACTGATGGCCGTCGTCAAAGCCGACGGCTACGGACACGGGGCCGTGCCCTGCGCCCGGGCGGCACGGGAGGCCGGCGCGACCTGGCTCGGCACGGCCACGCCGGACGAGGCGTTCGAGCTGCGCGAGGCCGGCATCGACGGCCGGATGCTGTGCTGGCTGTGGACCCCCGGCGGGCCCTGGCAGCAGGCCATCGAGCAGGACATCGACGTATCCGTCAGCGGCATGTGGGCTCTGGAGGAGGTCATCGCGGCGGCCCGCACAGCCGGCCGCGCTGCCCGGATCCACCTCAAGGCCGACACCGGACTCGGCCGGAACGGCGCTCAGCCCGCCGACTGGGCCGAGCTCGTCGGCGCGGCCGTCGCCGCCCAGGCCGAGGGCACCGTCCAGGTCAGCGGGCTGTGGTCGCACTTCGCCTGTGCCGACGAGCCCGGCCACCCCTCCATCCAGCGGCAGCTCGACCTGTTCCGCGAGATGGTGGCGTACGCCGAGAAGGAGGGGGCCGACCCCGAGGTCCGGCACATGGCCAACTCGCCGGCCACGCTGACCCTCCCCGAGACCCACTTCGACCTCGTCCGGCCCGGCATCGCCGTCTACGGCGTGTCCCCGGCGCCCGAAGTCGGCACCCCCGAGCGGCTCGGCCTGCGGCCTGCGATGAGCCTCAAGGCGAGCGTGGCACTGGTGAAGACGGTGCCCGCCGGGCACGGCGTCAGCTACGGCCACCACCACACCACCGCCGGCGAGACCGCCCTCGCGCTCATCCCCGCCGGGTACGCCGACGGCCTCCCGCGGCACGCCTCCGGCCGCGGCCCGGTCCTGCTCGGCGGCTCGGTGCGGACCGTGGCGGGCCGGATGGCCATGGACCAGTTCGTCGTGGACCTCGGGCAGAGCACCGGGCACGGCGTACGGGTCGGCGACGAGGCGGTGCTGTTCGGCTCCGGGGAGCACGGCGAACCCACCGCCGAGGACTGGGCGCAGGCCGCGGACACCATCGCGTATGAGATCGTCACCCGTATCGGGGCACGGGTGCCCCGGGTGTACCTGGGCGGGTGAGACACCGTGGGTCCCGGCCGGGTGCACCGCGACCGGTGAGCGGAACGGCGGGACGGGCGGTGCGGGCGTGAGCGAGAACTGGCGCAGGGCCGGCTGGGCCGGAGCCGCGCTCGGCGTGATGGCGGCGGGCGCGGCGGCGGGCGTCGCGGTCGAACGGCTCACCGTGGGCCGGGGCGTGCGCCGGCAGGCGCGGGTGGCCCTCGACGCCGCCGGCCCCTACGGCTCCCTGCGCGGGCGGGAGGGCACCACCCGCGCCGAGGACGGCACCGCGCTCCACTTCGAGGTCGACGAGCTCCCGGCGGAGGGCAAGCGCCGGCGCACGCTGCGGCGGCCCGCCGCGACGGGTGTCACCGTGGTGTTCTGCCACGGCTACTGCCTCGGCCAGGACTCCTGGCACTTCCAGCGCGCCGCGCTGCGCGGGGTCGCCCGGGCCGTCTACTGGGACCAGCGCAGCCACGGCCGCTCCGACCGGGGACTGGGCCAGGCCGACGGCGAGCCGGTCACCATCGACCTGCTGGGCCGGGACCTCAAGGCCGTCCTGGACGCCGCCGCGCCCGAGGGCCCGCTGGTCCTCGTCGGCCACTCCATGGGCGGTATGACGATCATGGCGCTGGCGGAGCAGTTCCCGGAGCTGGTCCGGGACCGGGTGCTCGGCGTGCTGCTGGCCGGCACGTCCAGCGGCGGGCTCGACCAGGTCACGTACGGACTGCCGGCCGCCGGGATCACGGCGGTGCGCCGGGTGCTGCCGGGGGTGCTGCGCGCACTCGGGTCCCAGGTGGAGCTGGTGGAGCGGGGCCGCCGGGCCACCGCCGACCTCTTCGCCGGGATGATCAAGCGGTACTCCTTCGGGTCGCGGGACGTCGACCCGGGCGTGGCGCGGTTCGCCGAGCGGCTCATCGAGGCCACGCCCATCGACGTGGTCGCGGAGTTCTACCCGGCCTTCCAGGTCCACGACAAGACCGCGGCGCTGCGGCACTTCGAGCGGGTCCCGGTGACCGTGGTCGCCGGGGACAAGGACATGATCACCCCGCCGGCGCACGGCGAGGCCATCGCGGCCGCACTGCCCGGGGCGGACCTGCTGGTACTGGAGAACACCGGTCACCTGCTCATGCTGGAGCGCCCGGAGACCGTGACCGGTGCGCTGCTCGACCTCATGGCCCGCGCCGGGGTGCTGCCCGCAGCCACTACCGTTGGTTCGCATGGAAGCAGTGCACAGCCAGGCCGGTGAGGCCGTCGTCTCCGTCACCGTCGATTCCCCCGAGCGCATGCAGGACCTGGGCCGACGCATCGCGGCGCTGCTGCGCCCCGGCGATCTCGTCCTGCTCACCGGCGAGCTCGGTGCCGGGAAGACCACGCTGACCCGGGGTCTGGGCGAGGGGCTGGGGGTGCGCGGGGCCGTGACCTCGCCGACCTTCGTGATCGCCCGGGTCCACCCCTCCCTGTCGGGCGGTCCGGCGCTGGTGCACGTGGACGCGTACCGGCTCGGCGGCGGGCTCGACGAGATGGAGGACCTGGACCTCGACGTCTCGCTGCCCGAGTCGGTGGTCGTGGTCGAGTGGGGCGACGGCCGGGTCGAGGACCTGTCCGAAGACCGGCTGCACGTGGTGATCGCGCGTGCGGTGGGCCACGAGGAGGTGCTCGACGACGTCCGAGAGGTCTCGGTGCGGGGCGTGGGCGCCCGCTGGGACGCGGAGCAGCTGAAGGCGCTGACCGGGACGGCCTGAGGCGGATGGCCCGTGCCGGGCGGCCCGGAGCGGGCGGCCGGTCCGGCTCGGGCGGCCGCCCGACGGGGCCGGCCCGTGCCGGGGGTGCGCCCGGGCAACCGGTCGGTTGGCCGATCGGTTGGCCGAACGGGTGGACGGGTAGAGATACCGACAACTCGTCGGCAAGGTGTTGCGCACGCGACGCGCTGCGTGGTGACATGGTACCGAGAGTCGGTTAGGGCTACCTAACTTCGGCGTACCCGGGTGTCAGGAGGCAGCCATGTCGGCCACGTCCGCAGCGGATCACGGCGGCACCCCGCGCACGTCCGGCCCCGCCCTCGTCCCCTTCGGCCTGACCATGCAGGCGCTGCTCGCCTCCTGCGCCGCCGCGAGCGCGGTGTCCACACCGCCGCCGGCGGCACAGCGCGCCGGAGCCGGGGAGGAAGGCGCCGCGGGCGTCGACACCGGCCCGGAGTCCGAGGCGGCCTGACCGCTCCCTCCGCCCCCCTCCCGGTCGCACGCCGGGCCCGGCCGGGTGAGAGGTGAAGGTCCCCGCGCCGGAGTCCCCCCGCTGAAGTCCCTCCGCCGTGCGTCCCGTTCGGCCGTGCGGGGCCCGTCGGGGCCGCGTGGCGCCCCGGCCGGGGGTGTTGCGGGCGGACGCGCTGTCCTCCGTACGGGTGATATCGGCGCGGCCGCGGCCGCCGGCCGTCGGCCGTCGGCCGTCGGGGCCGGAGCTCCGGCGGGCCGCGGGCCCGGACGGGTCACGCCCTCGGGGCTGTCGGTGCTCCCGGCGCTCTCGGTGCCCCGGCGGACTAGGGGACGACGACCACCTTCGTGCTGATCGTCGCGAACGCCCACACGGCGTCGCCGTCCGCCCGGCCCATGCGGATGCCGCCGGCCTTCTTCTTCGCGTCCGGAGCCGGCAGCGAGCCGTCCACCCGGGCGCTGAAGCCGATCACCACGCCCTCCGCGCTGGTGAACCGTACGACGTGCTCCACCGGCACGCCGTCCGTGCCGGTGACCGCGCCCGAGCGCGAGGTGACCACGTAGCCGCCCGGCTTCGGGTGCACCGTGCTCGGCACCACCGCGAAGGTGCGCGGCTGGGCGCCCGGGGCGGCCGTGGCGGCGGGCCCTTCCGTGGCCTCCACCAGCCAGACCCGCTTCAGGCCCACCGAGTAGACCACCCGCTTGCCGGCGCCGGAATCGGCCGGCACGGGCAGCGGCTTGGCGGGGTCAGCCGCCGGGGCGGGCCCCTTGGGGGCGGGCGGGCCGGGCTGCCCGACCGCGGCCGGCTTCCGCTCCGGAGCGCTCGCCGACGCCTGGTAGGCGAGGAAGCCGACGGCGCCCAGAGCCAGCGCCGTGAGCCCGGCCACGATTCCCGAGCTGCTGCGTGCCACCTTGCTCCACCTTCCCCGGCTACCCCGGTGTCCCGTGCCATCGTCCCCGCGGCCGGCCGGTGCCCGGCCGTGCCCCTCGGGTCGCACGATGGTCCTGCATTCGGTCCTGCATTCGGGCATCCACCCGACCTGGGACGAAGGTACAGCAGGGGCCCCGCGGATCCGGCCCGCAACGGGCGGGCGCCGCCGCCCGTCCCTTCGGCCGTAGGCTGTTCGCGTGCTCTTGCTCGCAGTAGATACCGCCACGCCCGCCGTCACCGTCGCCCTCCACGACGGCACGTCCGTCCTCGCCGCCGCCGACCAGGTGGACGCCCGCCGCCACGGGGAGCTGCTGCTGCCCTCCGTCGACGCGGTGCTCGCCGAGGCGGGGGTCTCGCTCGACGCCGTGACCGGCATCGTCGTGGGCACCGGCCCGGGCCCCTACACCGGCCTGCGGGTCGGCCTGGTCACCGCGACCACCTTCGCCTCCGTGCTCGGCGTCCCGGTGTACGGCCTGTGCACGCTCGACGGCCTCGCGTACGCCGCCGGGGCCGAGGGCGTCGAGGGCCCCTTCGTGGTCGCCACCGACGCCCGGCGCAAGGAGGTCTACTGGGCCCGTTACGAGGACCCGCACACGCGCGTCGGGGAGCCCGCGGTGGACCGGCCGGCCGAGATCGCCGACCGGGTGGCGGGCCTGCCGGCGGTGGGCGCGGGCGCCCTGCTCTACCCGGAGGTCTTCCCGGACGCGCGCGGCCCCGAGCACCAGTCCGCTGCCGCCCTGGCCTCCCTCGCCGCGGAACGGCTGGCCGCCGGGGAGGAGTCCACCGGGTTCCTGCCGCCAGTCCCGCTGTACCTGCGCCGGCCCGACGCGCAGGTGCCGAAGAACTACAAGGTGGTCACCCCGAAGTGACGGGAGTGACGGGAGTGATGGGAATGCCGGCAGCGTCGACGGCCGTCCTGCGCGAGATGCGCTGGTGGGACATCGAACCGGTGCTGGAACTGGAACACGGCCTCTTCCCCGAGGACGCCTGGTCCGCCGGCATGTTCTGGTCCGAGCTGGCCCACGCCCGCGGCCCGCACGCCACCCGTCACTACGTGGTCGCCGAAGATCCGGCCGACGGCCGCCTCGTGGGCTACGCCGGGCTGGCCGTCGCCGGCGACCTGGCCGACGTACAGACCATCGCGGCCGCCCGCGACCAGTGGGGCACCGGGCTCGGCGCCCGGCTGCTCACCGACCTGCTGCGGGCCGCGTCCGCGTTCGAGTGCGCCGAGGTGCTGCTGGAGGTGCGGGTGGACAACACCCGCGCCCAGAAGCTGTACGAGCGCTTCGGCTTTGAACCCATCGGCTTCCGGCGCGGCTACTACCAGCCCGGCAACGTCGACGCGCTGGTGATGCGCCTCAGTGACCCTGCAAACTCCGTTTCCTGTGCGAAGTGAGAACCATGGCTGACGAACCCCTCGTCCTCGGCATCGAAACCTCCTGCGACGAGACCGGCGTCGGCATCGTCCGCGGCACCACCCTGCTCGCGGACGCGATCGCGTCGAGCGTCGACGAGCACGCCCGGTTCGGCGGCGTGGTGCCCGAGGTCGCCTCGCGCGCGCACCTGGAGGCGATGGTCCCGACCATCGAACGCGCACTGAAGGAAGCCGGGGTCAGCGCCCGGGACCTGGACGGCATCGCGGTGACGGCCGGGCCCGGTCTGGCCGGCGCCCTGCTGGTCGGCACCTCGGCGGCCAAGGCGTACGCCTACGCGCTGGGCAAGCCGCTCTACGGGGTGAACCACCTCGCCTCGCACATCTGCGTGGACCAGCTGGAGCACGGCAAGCTGCCGGAGCCCACCATGGCCCTGCTGGTGTCCGGCGGGCACTCCTCCCTGCTGCTGGCGCCGGACATCACCAGCGACGTACGGCCGCTCGGCGCGACCATCGACGACGCCGCGGGCGAGGCCTTCGACAAGATCGCGCGCGTGCTGAACCTGGGCTTCCCCGGCGGTCCGGTCATCGACCGGCTCGCGAAGGAGGGCGACCCGGCGGCGATCCACTTCCCGCGCGGGCTGACCGGGCCGCGTGACGCGGCGTACGACTTCTCCTTCTCCGGGCTGAAGACGGCCGTGGCGCGCTGGATCGAGGCCAAGCGCAACGCGGGCGAGGAGGTGCCGGTGCGCGACGTGGCCGCCTCCTTCCAGGAGGCCGTGGTGGACGTGCTGACCCGCAAGGCCGTCCGCGCCTGCAAGGACGAGGGCGTCGACCACCTGATGATCGGCGGCGGCGTGGCCGCGAACTCCCGGCTCCGGGCACTGGCGCAGGAGCGCTGCGACGCGGCGGGGATCACGCTGCGGGTGCCGCGGCCCAAGCTGTGCACGGACAACGGCGCGATGGTGGCCGCGCTGGGCGCGGAGATGGTGGCGCGGAACCGGGCGGCCTCGGACTGGGACCTGTCCGCGGACTCCTCGCTGCCCGTCACCGACCCGCACGTGCCGGGCACCTCGCACGCGCACGGCCACGATCACGGCCACGGCCACGGTCACGGCCATGCCCACGATCACGACCACCTGCACGAACTCAGCAAGGACAACCTGTACTCGTGAGCATCACCGTCGCGTTGATGTGGGAGGCCCGGGCGGTCACCGGGCGGGGCGGCGAACTGCTGGAATGGGCCCGTGCGCAGACCCTGGCGCAGGAGCCGCTGCGCCGCGAGCTGCTGCGCGCCCCGCAGGACCGGGTCCTGGTCATCACCTGGTGGGAGGCCGCCGACCTGGCCGCCGACCTTCCCGAACTGCCCGAACCCGCAGCCGACCTGATCACCCGTCCGGTGCACCGCTGGCGCTTCGAGTCGGTGTCCTGAACACCCCGTCCCCCGGCCCCGGGGCCCCCGCGGCGCCCCGGGCCGCCGATCCGCGGCCGTCCCGGGGGAGGCCGCCGTTCCACCCCGCCGGGACCGATATCGTCATGCGCATGCCCCGCCGTGATCTTCCTCCTCCGTCGCCGCCCGCGCAGCTGCGCGCCCGGCCGAACGAGGACGCGCTGCGGGAGCAGCGGGTCGGCCACCCGGTGGAGCTGGCGCGGCAGAGCCTCGGGCTCGGACGGCTGCTGCTCCTGTGGACCGTCGCCGCGGTCTTCGCCCTGGGCTGGTCCTTCCTCGGGATGGCCCTGATGGCCTTCGAGGAGCAGGGCGGCGCCCTGGAGGCGCTGATCGGCGGGGTCTTCGCCGTGCTCGGGCTCGGTGTGCTGGTGCCGGCCGGGTTCTGGTGCCTGTGGGGCGTGCGGCGGGACCGCGAGGTGCGGCTCCGGCTGCGCGCGTGGGCGGGAGCGGAGGCCGCCGTGCCGGACCCCGCCACCGAGGCCCGGCTGCGCGCCCCGGGCCGGAGCCTGGGCTGGCTGGTGAGCTCCTGCGCGATGGGCGCGATGGGCCTGTGGGTGACCTTCGGCGCGGCGGCCGGGTTCGGCCCGGGCGGGGCGACGTACGGCGAGATCGCGTACGCGATGGGCGTCGGCGTGATCCTGTGGATCACGGGCCTGCTGGGTGCCGGCAAGGCGGTCACCCACTACCGGTGGGCTCGGCGCGCCTTCAGCGGGCCGTCCCGGAAGCCGGATCGGAGCCGGGCGCAGTCCCGGTCCCGGTCCCAGTCCCGGAGTCAGACCCGGAGTCAGACCCGGCCTCAGAGTCCGGAGCCGGAGCCGGAGCCGGAGCCGGACCGGGCGCAGGAGCAGTCGCCGGAGCAGGCGAGCCGATGAGCATGGCCGGTGCGCCGGCCACCCGGGTCAGGAACACGGTCGCCGCGTTCCGCCCCTGCGGCTTCACCTTCCGGCGGAGCTCCTCCGGCTCGATCGCCGAGCCCCGCTTCTTCACGGTCAGCACCCCGACCTCGCGCTCGCGCAGCAGCGCCTTGAGCTTCTTCAGGTTGAACGGGAGCACGTCGGAGATCTCGTACGCCGTCGCGTACGGGGTGGGACGCAGCTCGTCGGCGGTGACGTAGGCGATGGTCGGGTCGATCAGCCGCCCGCCGTCGAGGCCGGCCGCGACCTCGGAGACCAGGTGGGCGCGGATCACCGCGCCGTCGGGCTCGTAGAGCCAGCGCCCGACCGGACCGGGCTCGGGGTCGGGCAGCGTCCGCGGGGGGCACAGCGAGTGCGGGCCGGGCAGCAGGGTGGACCGGAACGCGCCGGGGGTGGTGCCGAACCACAGCACAGCCTCCTTCACGTCCCCCTGGTCGGAGATCCACTCGGCCTCCGCCTCGGCGGGGACGGCCTCGTGCGGGATTCCGGGAGCCGTCTTGATCGCCGCGCAGCGCGTCGTACGGGCGGCCCGCACGGCCCAGGACAGCGGTGGTGAGTACGCCTCGGGGTCGAAGGTGCGGCCCCTGCCGCCGCGCCGGGCCGGGTCGAGGAAGACGGCGTCGAAGCCGGTGAGGTCGACCTCCGTCACGTCCGCCTCCCGGACCTCGATCAGCCCCTCCAGCCCGAGCGCCGCGGCGTTGGCGCGGGCGACCGCGGCGGTCAGCGGGTCGCGGTCCACGGCCAGGACCTCGATGCCGGCCCGGGCCAGGGCGATCGCGTCCCCGCCGATGCCGCAGCACAGGTCGGCGAGGCGGCGGACGCCGAGCGCGGCGAACCGCTCCGCGCGGTACGCCGCCACGCTCGCCCGGGTGGCCATCTCGACCCCGCCGGGCGTGAAGTACATGCGGTACGCGTCCTCGGCGCCGAACTTCGCCACCGCGCGCTGCCGCAGCCGGGCCTGCCCGAGTGCCGCGGACACCAGCTCGGCCGGGTGCTCGCGGCGCAGCCGGGTGGCGACGGCGAGCTCCCGGGCGGGGTCGTAGTCGCGCAGCGAGTCGAGGAGGGCGCGGCCCCCGGGGGTGAGCAGGGCGGCGAAATCGTGCTGGTTCACCGGCTCATTGTGCGCCAGTCGATGGAAGGTGCGGGGTCGGGCCGTGGTGTCGGCCGGGGCGTCGTACCGGCTGCTGACAATATGCCAAGCTATGCAGCTAGTAGGAAAAAAGGAACAAAATGCCCGTCGTGGCGTGGGTTCGCGCGGTCGGTTCGGGGTGGCGCTGGCCGCGCTGCTGGTTGCCGCCCTGGGCACCGCCTGCGGCTCGTCCGAGGCGGACAAGACCCCGACCAAGCCGGGGAAGCCGAAGGCGGGCAGCGAGGCCGGCGCCGCCGGCGCGCCCGGCAACCAGGCGGCCCTGGCCAAGCAGAAGGAGATGGCCCGGCTCGCCGCGGTGAAGAGGTGGGGGCTCGCCAAGCCGCCGCTGATCGCCCCGGCCGCCCCGAAGCACAAGCCGGAGATCGAGACCCGCGAGGGCTTCGAGGTCGACGACCACGAGGGCCTGCCTCCGGTGTTCACCACCATCCCCACCGAGGAGAAGGTCGTCTTCCTCACCATCGACGACGGCGCCGAGAAGGACCCCGAGTTCCTCCGCATGATGAAGGAACTCGACATCCCCTACACCGCGTTCCTCAGCGACTACCTGGTGCGGGACAACTACCCGTACTTCAAGGAGATGCAGGCGGCGGGCGTCACCCTGAACAACCACACGCTGAACCACCGCTACATGCCGGCCCTCTCCTACGAGAAGCAGCGGCAGGAGATCTGCGGCCAGCAGGACAACATCCAGAAGCGCTTCGGCAAGCGCCCGACGGTGTTCCGCCCGCCGTACGGCAACTACAACGACGACACCCTGCGCGCGGCCGCGTCCTGCGGCATCAAGCACGTTCCGCTGTGGAACGAGGAGGTGTTCCCCGACCGGATGGACTACCGCGAGTGGGACCGGGACGTCCACCCCGGCGACATCATCCTCACGCACTTCCGGGGGCGGGAGGACTGGAAGGGCACCATGCCTGACATGATTCGTCAGGTCATGAAGACCGTGACGGACAAGGGCTACGCGGTGGGCCGCCTGGAGGACTACCTCTAACCGCCGCCCCGGAGGCCCGGGTTCACGGGCCGGACCCGGTCCGAAGCGAACGGCTCCGGACCGTTCGGAACCCCACCGATCCCACCGATCCCATCGGGAAGCAGAGGGTCATCCCAGATGTCGAGCACCCCCCGCCGCGACGGCGCGGCCCCGCCGCTCCGCGGAATCGTTTCGGCCCGTACGGCGCGCCGCCTGACGGCCGGACTGCTGGCGGTGGGTGCGCTGGCGCTGACCCTCTCCGGGTGCGGGGAGAGCGTGGACCCCATCGAACGGCTGGGCCGCAAGGCGACGGGCGAGGCCCACAGCGGCGGCCCGTCCGGCGGCCCCACCTCCCCGGCCCCGTCCGCGAAGCCGTCCGCGTCCTCCGATGCGTACCGGCACTGGGGACTCTCCCGCCCGCTGGAATTCGCCCCGAAGCCGGAGCGGAAGCCGGTGCTGCCGAAGGCGGCACCGGGGCGGGTCCCGGTGGTCGACCGAATACCCCTGCCCGCCGGGCAGAAGACCGTCTTCCTGACCTTCGACGACGGAGCCGAACGGGACCCGCGCTTCCTGCGGATGGCGGCGGACCTGAAGTTCCCGATCACCATGTTCCTGACGGACAGCGTGGCCTCGCCGGGATACGACCACTTCGCGCAGCTGCGCGACCAGGGCAACGGCAGCGGGATACAGAACCACACGCTCGGCCACCCCAACATGCGGACCCTCTCCTACGAGGCGCAGAAGGCCCAGATCTGCGGCCAGCAGGACCGCCTCGCGGCCCGTTTCGGCACCCGTCCCCGCCTGTTCCGCCCGCCGTACGGCAACTACAACGACAACACCCTCCGCGCGGCGAAGGACTGCGGTGCGGAGGCGGTGGTCCTGTGGCGGGCGTCGATGCAGATCAGGAACCTCCAGTACGCGGAGGGCTCCGCCCTCAAGCCGGGCGACATCATCCTGGCCCACTTCCGTGGCCCCGCCGAGCTCAAGGGCACCACGGAGACGGAGATGACCACCCGGATGCTCCGGAAGATCCAGGAACAGGGCTTCACGATAGGCCGCCTGGAGGACTACCTCTAGGTCCCGGCAAGGACCCCCGCCGGTTCCGGCACGCTCCGCGCGTCCGCCTCGCGCTGGCGTTCGGCGCTGTCGCTGATCCGGAGCAGCAGGGCGATCATGATCCAGTTGGCGAGCAGGGACGATCCGCCCTTCGCCAGGAACGGGAGGGCCTTCCCGGTCAGCGGGATCAGGCCGGTGACGCCGCCCGCCACCACGAAGACCTGGAGGGCGAGCGCCGCGGACAGGCCGACGGCGAGCAGCTTCCCGAACGGGTCCCGGGAGCCCAGGGCCATCCGCAGCCCCCGCTGGACCAGCAGGGCGTAGATGACCAGCACCGCCATCACCCCGGCCAGGCCGAGTTCCTCGCCGACCGTGGTGAGGATGAAGTCCGACCGGCCGGCGAACTTGATCAGTTCGGGGTGGCCCTGGCCGAGCCCCGTGCCGGTGATGCCGCCGGTGCCGAAGCTGAACAGGGCCTGTGCGGACTGGTCCGAGGTCAGGCCGGGGGGCCGCTGGTCCGGCGGGAGGAAGATGGCCATCGGGTTGAGCCACGCCTGGACCCGGTTCTTCACGTGCGGCTCCGTGGAGCCGACGACGAACGCGCCCACCGCCGCCATCAGTGCGCCGAAGACGATCCAGCTGGTGCGCTCGGTGGCGACGTAGAGCATCACCACGAAGACGCCGAAGAAGATCAGCGAGGTGCCCAGGTCCCGTTCGAAGACCAGCACCAGCATGGCCAGCACCCACACGGTGACGATCGGTCCGAGCTGGCGCATGGGGGGCAGCTGCATGCCGAGGAAGCGGCGGCCGGCCAGGGCGAGGGTGTCCCGGTGGACGACCAGGTAGCCGGCGAAGAAGACCGCGATCATGATCTTCACGAACTCGCCCGGCTGGACCGAGAACGGCCCGATGAAGATCCACCGCTTGGCGCCGTAGGTGTCGGCGCCGAAGAACGCCGGGGCGATCAGCAGCACCAGGGCGACCGTCATGGTGAGGTAGATGAACCGCTGGAGGTAGCGGTGGTCGCGCAGGAGGGCGACCGCCGCCACGCAGGCCGCCACGCCGATCACCGTCCACAGCAGTTGCCCGGGGGCGTTCGCCTCGCCGCCGTACCGGTCGATGTACGCCTGGTCGAGCCGGTGCAGCAGCACCAGTCCGAGCCCCGTGAGCAGCATGGCCAGCGGCAGGATCAGGGGATCGGCGCAGGCCGCGAACCGCCGTACGCCCAGGTGTGCCACCAGGGACAGCAGGGCCATGCTGACCGCGAACCGGGCGACGCCGGCGGGCGGCTCGCCGTTCATCCCCAGACCGGCGTTGACGTATCCGAGGACGGTCACGCCGACGACCAGGGCGAGCAGCAGGGCCTCGGTGCGGCGGCGGGCGCCCGCCGGCGCCGAGGGTCTCAGTCCGCGCACGGGGAGCCCGGTGCGGTCCGCGGGGTCCGCGAGAACCGCGTGGTCCGCGTGGTCCGCGAGGCAATGGGGCGGATTGTCTTCATATCGTCTAGGACGACGATGTGCTCCTCATGGTTGCCTGCCGTCGCCGGTGCGCGCGGCGCGGAATCGCCGTAGCGCGGCCGAAACCCGGTGTTCCGCAACGCCGCGCGGCGCGAATTGGCACTCCGCTTGACCGAGTGCTAATCGCCGGAATAGTCTCGGGCCTGGCACTCGCCACCGGTGAGTGCCAACACAGCGACGGGCAGGTCCGGCACCCGCGACGACGGATCCACCTGGTCGCCACCTCAGACAGTTAACCCCGTGAGATCTCCGAAGGGGGAGGTCGGATCGTGACGACCGCCAGCTCCAAGGTTGCCATCAAGCCGCTCGAGGACCGCATCGTGGTCCAGCCGCTCGACGCCGAGCAGACCACGGCCTCCGGCCTGGTCATCCCGGACACCGCGAAGGAGAAGCCCCAGGAGGGCGTCGTCCTCGCCGTGGGCCCGGGTCGCTTCGAGGACGGCCAGCGTCTGCCGCTCGACGTGAACGTCGGCGACATCGTGCTGTACAGCAAGTACGGCGGCACCGAGGTGAAGTACAGCGGCGAGGAGTACCTCGTCCTCTCGGCTCGCGACGTGCTCGCGATCGTCGAGAAGTAATTCACCCGAAGCAGAAGATGCTTCTGAGCTGCGCCCCTGGTCCCCGCTGTTGTGACGGGCGGCGAGGGGCGCGGTTCGTTAAACCCCAGATTTTTCGAGAGGGCTGAACCGCTCCCATGGCGAAGATCCTGAAGTTCGACGAGGACGCCCGTCGCGCCCTCGAGCGCGGCGTCAACAAGCTTGCCGACACGGTCAAGGTGACGATCGGCCCCAAGGGCCGCAACGTCGTCATCGACAAGAAGTTCGGCGCCCCCACCATCACCAACGACGGTGTCACGATCGCCCGCGAGGTCGAGCTCGACGACCCGTACGAGAACCTCGGCGCGCAGCTCGTCAAGGAGGTGGCGACCAAGACCAACGACATCGCGGGTGACGGCACCACCACCGCGACCGTGCTGGCCCAGGCGCTGGTCCGCGAGGGTCTCCGCAACGTCGCCGCCGGTGCTTCCCCGGCCTCCCTGAAGAAGGGCATCGACGCCGCGGTCAAGGCGGTCTCCGAGGACCTCCTCGCCACCGCCCGCCCGATCGAGGACAAGACCGACATCGCCGCCGTGGCCGCGCTCTCCGCGCAGGACCAGCAGGTCGGCGAGCTCATCGCCGAGGCGATGGACAAGGTCGGCAAGGACGGTGTCATCACCGTCGAGGAGTCCAACACCTTCGGTCTCGAGCTCGAGTTCACCGAGGGCATGGCCTTCGACAAGGGCTACCTGTCCCCGTACTTCGTGACGGACCAGGAGCGCATGGAGGCCGTCCTCGAGGACCCCTACATCCTGATCAACCAGGGCAAGATCTCCTCCATCCAGGACCTCCTGCCGCTGCTGGAGAAGGTCATCCAGGCCGGTGGCTCCAAGCCGCTGCTGATCATCGCCGAGGACGTCGAGGGCGAGGCGCTCTCCACCCTCGTCGTCAACAAGATCCGCGGCACCTTCAACGCCGTCGCCGTCAAGGCCCCGGGCTTCGGTGACCGCCGCAAGGCGATGCTGCAGGACATGGCCACCCTCACCGGTGCCACCGTCATCGCCGAGGAGGTCGGCCTCAAGCTCGACCAGGCCGGTCTGGACGTGCTGGGCTCCGCCCGCCGCGTGACCATCTCCAAGGACGACACCACGATCGTCGACGGCGCCGGCAACTCCGAGGACGTCCTCGGCCGCGTCAACCAGATCAAGGCCGAGATCGAGGCCACGGACTCCGACTGGGACCGCGAGAAGCTCCAGGAGCGCCTCGCGAAGCTGGCCGGCGGCGTGTGCGTGATCAAGGTCGGCGCCGCCACCGAGGTGGAGCTGAAGGAGAAGAAGCACCGTCTGGAGGACGCCATCTCCGCGACCCGCGCCGCGGTCGAGGAGGGCATCGTCTCCGGTGGTGGCTCCGCTCTGGTCCACGCCTCCAAGATCCTCGCCGACAACCTGGGCAAGGACGGCGACGAGGCCACCGGTGTCGCGGTCGTCCGCAAGGCCGCCGTCGAGCCGCTGCGCTGGATCGCCGAGAACGCCGGCCTCGAGGGCTACGTCATCACCTCCAAGGTGGCCGAGCTCGACAAGGGCCAGGGCTTCAACGCCGCCACCGGCGAGTACGGCGACCTGGTGAAGGCCGGCGTCATCGACCCGGTCAAGGTCACCCGCTCCGCCCTGGAGAACGCCGCCTCCATCGCCTCCCTGCTGCTCACGACCGAGACCCTGGTCGTCGAGAAGCCGGCCGAGGAGGAGGCCAACGGCCACGGTCACGGCCACGGTCACGGCCACAGCCACTGATCGCGTCCCCGCGATCGCCGCACGGCAACAGGAAGGCCCCGCTCCGCGCTCGGAGCGGGGCCTTCCCGTGTCTCCGGTCCCGTGTCTCCGGTCCCGTGTCTTCAGGTCCCGTGCCTCATGGCCTGTCGCTCAGGACCCGTGTCTCAGGACTCGTACGGAGTGCCCATCGTGTCCATCTGACGCTGCAGTTCACCGACGTTGTAGCTCCACCAGCCCTCGGTGAGCATGCCGTTGGTGCAGCGGAAGGTGGTGGTCCCCGTCATCTCGTACGTCTTCCCCGTCGGGGCGACGCCCATGAACTCGCCCTTGTGGGTTCCGTGCCACTTCCACACGGTGGTGACGAACTCGCCCTCGGCGAGCTGGGCCATCGGCTCGAAGGTCATGTCGAAGGCGGCACGCCACTTCTCCATGTCCGCGCGCATCGCGTTCCGTCCGATGACGGTGGACTCGGTCTTGCCCGAGTCGTGGTCGATGTAGTTCGCGTCGAAGCACTCCTCGAAGACGGCCATGTTGCCGTGCATCGCGGCGTCCGTGAACACCCGGTTCACCAGGTGCTTGTTGAGCTGCTCGTCGCGGACCACGTCCAGGTTGGTGAAGGTCGGCATGCCGTCGCAGAGCGCCATCATCTCCTGGAACATCTTGTCCGTCTCCGGGAGCTGAGAGTTCTTCATGGCGTCTTCGTACGAGGGGAACTCGACCACGTCGACGTAGTGCTCCATGTCCTCGCGGTCCTGGCCGATCATGCTGTGCGTGACCGTCCGCCTGCCCTGGCTCTGGGCGACGTACCGGTCCATGAGGTCGGAGAGGTCCCCGTAGCGGCGCGTCTTGTAATCGATTATCTGTACGAATGTCATGGCGGTCTCCCGGGCTGGAAGGGGCACATCCATTTTATTCCGGTACGCCCGTTTGGCCCTGCCGTGCGTCGGCCTGCCGCGCATCGGCTGCGCGTCGGCCTACTGCGGTCCGTACTTCCGGCCGGTCCGCGAGGACACCCCGCCCAGCAGCCCGCGCGGCGTCAGCTTCACCAGGCCCATCAGCGCCTTGTACCGCGGGTCCGGGATCGACACCGTCTTCCCGCGCGCCAGGTCCGACAGCGCCTCCGCCACCAGCTTGTCCGCGTCCAGCCACATCCAGCCGGGGATGTTGTCGGTGCCCATGCCCGCCCGCTGGTGGAACTCGGTGCGGACGAACCCCGGGCACAGGGCCATCAGCCGCACCCCCGAATCGGCCAGGTCCCGGGCCGCGCCCTGGGTGAACTGCACCACCCACGCCTTGCTCGCCCCGTACGTCCCGCGCGGTACGAACGCGGCCACCGAGGCCACGTTGATCACGCCGCCGCGTCCGCGCGAGCGCATCGCCGCGGTCGCCGCCGACGTCAGCCGCAGCACCGCCTCGACGTGCACCTTGAGCATGGTCAGCTCGTCGGCCATGGAAACTTCCAGGTAACGGCCCTTGTTCCCGAACCCGGCGTTGTTGACCAGCAGGTCCACCGGGTGGGTGCGGTCGGCGAGCCGGGCCTCGACCGCGCCGATGCCCTCCTCGGTGGACAGGTCGGCGGAGAGCACCTCCGCCTCGATGCCGTGCCGGTCGTGCAGCTCGGTGGCCTGCTCGCGCAGCCGCTTGGTGTCGCGGGCGACCAGCACCAGGTTGTGCCCCTGGGCGGCGAGCCTGCGGGCGAAGGCGGCGCCGATGCCCGCCGTGGATCCAGTGATCAGCGCAGTCGTCATGGGGGCAACCTAGCCGCCCGGCGGGTCAGTTCCGCGCGGCTGTGCCACTCCCGTGCTTCTCGGCGTAGGCCAGGGCCTTGTCGCGGGCTTCCGGCTCCAGCGCCTCGCCGGCCGCCAGGATCCGCGGCAGCAGGTGCCGTTCCGTGGTGTACGCCCGGAACAGGAAACCGACGCTCACCTCGTGGCCGGGCCGGTGCAGGACCTCGACCGGGTCGCCGGGGGAGACGTGCCCCTCCTGGATCACCCGCAGGTACGCGCCGGGCCGCCCGACCTGGGTGAACCGCTTCACCCAGCCCGGCTCGTCCAGGTGGCCCTGGAAGGTCCGGCACGGGATCCGGGCGGAGGCCACCTCCAGCACCACCTCCCGGCCGATCCGCCAGCGCTCTCCGATCAGGGCGCCGTTCACGTCGAGGCCGGAGGTGGTGAGGTTCTCGCCGAAGAGCCCGCCGGACAGCTCCCGGCCGAGCTCGGCCTCCCACCAGTCCAGGTCCTCGCGGGCGTAGGCGTAGACGGCCTGGTGGTCGCCGCCGTGGTGGCGCCTGGAGCAGATGTCGTCGCCCTCCACGCCGGAGCCCCCGACGCCCTTGGGGCCGGGGGCGAAGACCCGGACCGGTCCCGGGACGGGCCGTTTGGCGATGCCGGTCATGCCGTCCTCCGAGTCGGTGTACGCCACGGCGGTGGCCTTGCCCAGATTCACGGAGAGGACGCGCATGCGAGCACGCTAACCCGGGCCCGCACCGATCCCCAAAGGGATAAAGGTGATACTGGCGCGTCCGTCAAAGCGGGTCTTATGCTCGAAGGGTGATCGAGGCACGTCATCTCCGGGTCCTGCGCGCCGTGGCCGCCACCGGATCCTTCTCC
The DNA here is from genome assembly GCF_040684755.1 of Streptomyces sp. NPDC089799. Lineage (NCBI taxonomy): Bacteria > Bacillati > Actinomycetota > Actinomycetes > Kitasatosporales > Streptomycetaceae > Streptomyces > Streptomyces sp. NPDC089799. Next base: position 49,586 of record NZ_JBFBGR010000004.1, read on the forward strand.
GCCGCCGCCCGCGAACTGGGCTGCACCCAGCCCGCCGTCTCCCAGCAGATGAAGGCCCTGGAGCAGTCCGTGGGCACCCCGCTGCTGGTCCGGGCCGGCCGGGAGACCCGGCTCACCGAGGCGGGCGAGGTCCTCGTGCGGCACGCCGCGGGCATCCTCGGCGGGCTGACCGCGGCCGAGGAGGAGGTCGCTGCCATCGCCGGGCTGCGCGCCGGCCGGGTCCGGCTCGTGTCCTTCCCGAGCGGCAGCTCCGCGCTGGTGCCCACCGCGCTGGCCGCGCTGCGCGCGAAGCACCCCGGCACCCGGGTCTCGCTGGTCGAGGCCGAACCGCCGCGCTCGGTGGAGATGCTGCGCGAGGGCGACTGTGACGTGGCGCTGGCGTTCCGCTACGCGGGGGCGGCCGCCGGGGAGTCGGAGTGGGAGGACCTGGTGGTCCGGCCGCTGCTGACGGACCGGCTGGTCGGGCTGCTGCCGGAGGGGCACCGGCTGGCCGGCGCGGAGCGCGTGGGGATGGCCGAGCTGGCCGGGGAACCGTGGATCGCGGGCTGCCCGCGCTGCCGCCGCCACCTGGTGGACGTGTGCGAGAGCGCCGGGTTCACCCCGGGCATCGACTTCGCGACCGACGACTACCCGGCGGTGGTCGGCCTGGTCGGCGCGGGCCTGGGCGTGGCGGTGCTGCCCGAGCTCGCCGTGGAGTCCGTACGGGCCAAGGGCGTGTCCACGGTGGCCGTGGACCCGGCGGTGGAGCGCGAGGTGGTGGCGCTGACGCTGCCGGACCTCGCGCGCGTGCCGGCCGTTTCGGCGACTCTGGCGGAACTGGAACGGGCCGCCGCCCGCTGACACCCGCCGGGGGTGTCCGGCGGCGGGTCGGCGGCCGTTCGCGGTGGGGTCCTGCATGGATCCGGGCGGTGATCTCGGATCTCGCGTGGATTCCTGAGCGGATTCCTGCGTGGATCCCTGCGCGGATCCCTGCGGAGATTCCTCAGAGGAAACGTTCCTTCAGACGTTTCCGGTCCGTGGGCGGTGGCTCTCAGTGCGGTGCGGCCGGGCCGGTCGCGCTGCTGGCGGGGATGAGCCGGTGCCGGGCGCGTCCCATCAGTTCCTCGCGCTCGTCCTCGGTGAGCCCGCCCCACACTCCGTAGGGCTCACGGACGGCGAGCGCGTGCGCGGCGCATTCCGAGCGCACCGGGCATCGCATGCAGACCTCTTTGGCCGAGGCCTCACGCGCGCTCCGGGCGGCACCCCGCTCTCCCTCGGGGTGGAAGAAGAGAGAGCTGTCGACTCCACGGCAGGCTGCCAGCAGCTGCCAGTCCCAGAGGTCGGCGTTCGGTCCGGGGAGGCGGGAGAAATCTGCCATTGCTAGTCCTCTTGGTGCCGGTACTGAGACGGATACGGTCCAAGTCTCCACACCTACTGTCGTAGTAGATGTAAATATGACTCATTGGGAATCTAGCCTCAGGTACGTGCCAAACGGAAGGAAAGCCGCCAAATAGGGCATAGCTCCAGATGGAGGACAGATGGCTTGTGGCGCCTGTGCCGTGATCGGTTCCTCACGTAGAGTGCCGAAGGTGTCCGTCCGACCCGTAACTCTTTCGAGTGACCATCGTTGAGAGTGCGAAGGCGGTTGAACGAAGAAGTTCCCGGACGGGTGTCCGAGGGCATCGACCGCACAGGTGACGATACGTACCAGCCTGGAGGCTCAAGGTGACGCGCATCAGCAGCTGCGGAGGGCGGTCATGACATCCGTCCTCGTCTGTGACGACTCCCCGCTTGCCCGAGAGGCGCTCCGTCGCGCGGTGGCCACCGTGCCCGGCGTCGAGCGTGTGACGACGGCTGCCAACGGCGAGGAAGTCCTCCGCCGCTGGGGGGCCGACCGCTCCGACCTGATCCTGATGGACGTCCGGATGCCCGGGCTCGGCGGGGTCGAGACCGTACGCCGGCTCCTTTCGGCCGACCCCGGTGCCCGGATCATCATGCTGACGGTCGCCGAGGACCTCGACGGGGTCGCCCTCGCCGTCGCCGCCGGCGCCCGCGGCTACCTGCACAAGGACGCCTCGCGCGCCGAACTGCGGGCCACGGTCACCCAGGCGCTCGCCGACCCGACCTGGCGGCTGGCCCCGCGCCGCCTGCGGTCCGCCGAGATGGGCGCCGCGCCCACCCTCACCGCCCGCGAGATCCAGGTGCTGGAGGGCATGAGCCACGGCCGCTCCAACGCGGAGATCGGGCGCGAGCTGTTCCTCTCCGAGGACACCGTCAAGACCCACGCCCGCCGGCTGTTCAAGAAGCTGGGCGCGTCGGACCGGGCGCACGCCGTCGCGCTCGGGTTCCGCTGGGGCCTGGTCCGCTGACCTCGGACCGCTGAGCCGCCGGTCCCCGTCCGCCGCCCGCGGACGGGGCGGCGGCGGCCCGGCCCGCCGCGGCTCCGCTCCGCCCCCGCGGGGCGCGACCGCACGTACGGAGAACGAGCATTCGTTCGTATTCGGTGCGCGGCAGGGGATTGGCGAGGCACAATCCGGGGGACGTGTCGCTTCGGACGCGATACCGCATGCTTGAGGTGTGCCGCATTCTTGGAGATGTGGAGTCCTCGGGTCCCCGGGGACTGTTCGGCCGAGCGGGAGGGGAGTGCGCAAGCGATGAGTTCAGGCGCTCCCGCTCATAACGCTTCGATGCACGAAACGGGCCGCGGTGCCGCGAATGCCCCGGCGCCGAGGCACCATGGATTGATGCGCGAAGACGAAGCCCCGGGGTCCCCTGCGGCCACGGGCCCCACCGGCACCGCCAAGGGCGGCGGCGTCGGTGCCGTGGGTGCGCTCGTACGGCGCGCGGTCGAAGGTGACGAGCAGGCCACCCACGACCTCCTCGCCCATGTGCACCCGCTGGCCCTGCGCTACTGCCGCACCCGGCTCTCCCGGCTGCCCGGCGACGCCCGCCACTTCGTCGAGGACCTCGCGCAGGAAGTCTGCGTGGCCGTCCTGATGGCCCTTCCCCGGTACCGCGACACCGGCCGCCCCTTCGAGGCGTTCGTCTTCGCCATCGCCGCGCACAAGGTCGCCGACCTGCAGCGGGCCGCCATGCGGCACCCGGGCAGTACGGCCGTGCCGTCCGACGAGATGCCCGAGCGGCCGGACGACTCGCTGGGCCCCGAGGAGCGGGCGCTGCTGAGCAGCGACGCCGAATGGGCGAAGAAGCTGCTGGCCAATCTGCCCGAGAACCAGCGCGAGCTGCTGGTGCTGAGGGTGGCGGTCGGCCTGACCGCGGAGGAGACCGGGCAGATGCTCGGCATGTCCCCGGGGGCGGTTCGGGTGGCCCAGCACCGGGCGCTCAGCCGGCTGCGGGCCCTCGCCGAGCAGTGAGCGCGCGCCTCCGTATTCTCGTATGAAGTGACGAAAACTGCGATGGATCTTCATCGTGGAATGAGACGCCTTGCGATCCCGTTAGCATGGACATCCGCGCAGAGCAAGACCATCTGGGAAGGTGTCATGACTGTCAACGGCGACGTCGATGGAGTGCCCGCAAAATTCGCGACGCTGGGGCTGACGTACGACGACGTGCTCCTTCTCCCCGGCGCGTCGGACATGGCGCCGGACGAGATCGACACTTCCTCCCTGATCTCCCGCAACGTCCGGGTGAACATCCCCCTGCTCTCCGCCGCGATGGACAAGGTCACCGAGGCGCGGATGGCCATCGCCATGGCCCGCCAGGGCGGCGTCGGCGTCCTGCACCGCAACCTCTCCATCGCCGACCAGGCCAACCAGGTCGACCTGGTCAAGCGGTCCGAGTCCGGCATGGTCAGCGACCCGATCACGGTCCACCCCGACGCCACGCTGCGCGAGGCCGACGAGCTGTGCGCGAAGTTCCGCATCTCCGGCGTCCCGGTCACCGACCAGGGCGGCAAGCTGCTCGGCATCGTCACCAACCGCGACATGGCCTTCGAGTCCGACCGCAGCCGCCAGGTGCGCGAGGTCATGACCCCGATGCCGCTGGTCACCGGCAAGGTCGGCATCTCCGGCGTGGACGCCATGGAGCTGCTGCGCCGCCACAAGATCGAGAAGCTGCCGCTGGTCGACGAGGCGGGCCTCCTCAAGGGCCTGATCACGGTCAAGGACTTCGTCAAGGCCGAGAAGTACCCGAACGCCGCCAAGGACAAGGAAGGCCGCCTGCTGGTCGGCGCCGCGGTCGGTGTCGCCGGTGACGCCTTCGAGCGCGCCCAGGCGCTCATCGAGGCCGGCGTGGACTTCATCGTCGTCGACACCGCGCACGGCCACTCCCGGCTGGTCGGCGACATGGTCGCCAAGATCAAGTCGAACGCCCCGGTGGACGTCATCGGCGGCAACGTCGCCACCCGCGACGGCGCCCAGTCGCTGATCGACGCCGGCTGCGACGGCATCAAGGTCGGTGTCGGCCCCGGTTCCATCTGCACCACCCGCGTGGTCGCCGGCATCGGCGTCCCGCAGGTCACCGCCATCTACGAGGCGTCCCTCGCGGCCAAGGCCGCGGGCGTCCCGGTCATCGGCGACGGCGGCCTGCAGTACTCCGGCGACATCGCCAAGGCCCTGGTGGCCGGTGCCGACACGGTCATGCTCGGCTCCCTGCTGGCCGGCTGCGAGGAGTCCCCGGGCGAGCTGCTCTTCATCAACGGCAAGCAGTTCAAGTCCTACCGGGGCATGGGCTCGCTGGGCGCGATGCAGTCCCGTGGCGACCGGAAGTCCTTCTCCAAGGACCGGTACTTCCAGGAGGGCGTGGGCGGCGACGACAAGCTGATCCCCGAGGGCATCGAGGGCCAGGTGCCCTACCGCGGCCCGCTCTCCGCGGTCGTCCACCAGCTGGTCGGCGGTCTGCGCCAGTCGATGTTCTACGTCGGCGGCCGGACGGTGCCGGAGCTGCAGGAGAACGGCCGGTTCGTCCGGATCACCTCGGCGGGCCTCAAGGAGAGCCACCCGCACGACATCCAGATGACGGTCGAGGCGCCGAACTACTCGCGCAAGGGCTGAGCAAGGCACCGGGGGGCGGGTCCGCACGGCGGGTCCGCCCCTCCGGCGTGCCCGCCCGTCCCGCCCCGGGTGCGTCCGTACAGCGGGCACGGGAACGCGCCCGTCCGGCCTTCGGGGATACTGGACGATGCAGTAGCCAAAAGGGAAAGGCCACCACACGTGACTGAGATCGAGATCGGGCGGGGCAAGCGCGGCCGCCGGGCGTACGCGTTCGACGACATCGCCATCGTCCCGAGCCGCCGCACGCGGGACCCGAAGGAGGTCTCGATCGCCTGGCAGATCGACGCCTACCGCTTCGAGCTGCCCTTCCTGGCCGCCCCCATGGACTCGGTCGTCTCCCCGCAGACCGCCATCCGCATCGGCGAGCTCGGCGGCCTCGGCGTGCTGAACCTCGAAGGTCTGTGGACCCGGTACGAGGACCCGCAGCCGCTGCTCGACGAGATCGCGGAGCTGCCGGAGGAGGCCGCCACCCGCCGCCTGCAGGAGATCTACTCCGCCCCGATCCAGGCCGACCTGATCGGGCAGCGCATCAAGGAGGTGCGCGACTCCGGCGTCGTGACCGCCGCCGCGCTCTCCCCGCAGCGCACCGCCCAGTTCTCCAAGGCCGTGGTCGACGCGGGCGTGGACATCTTCGTCATCCGCGGCACCACGGTCTCCGCCGAGCACGTCTCCGGCGCCGCCGAGCCGCTGAACCTGAAGCAGTTCATCTACGAGCTCGACGTCCCGGTCATCGTGGGCGGCTGCGCCACCTACACCGCGGCCCTGCACCTGATGCGCACCGGCGCGGCCGGCGTCCTGGTCGGCTTCGGCGGCGGCGCCGCGCACACCACCCGCAACGTGCTGGGCATCCAGGTCCCGATGGCCACCGCCGTCGCCGACGTGGCCGCCGCCCGCCGCGACTACATGGACGAGTCCGGCGGCCGCTACGTGCACGTCATCGCCGACGGCGGCGTGGGCTGGTCCGGCGACCTGCCGAAGGCGATCGCCTGCGGTGCGGACGCCGTGATGATGGGCTCCCCGCTGGCCCGCGCCACCGACGCGCCCGGCAAGGGCCACCACTGGGGCATGGAGGCCGTCCACGAGGACGTGCCGCGCGGCAAGAAGGTCGACCTCGGCACGGTGGGCACCACCGAGGAGATCCTGACCGGCCCGTCGCACACCCCGGACGGCTCGATGAACCTCTTCGGCGCGCTGCGCCGCTCGATGGCCACCACCGGCTACAGCGAGCTCAAGGAGTTCCAGCGGGTCGAGGTCACCGTCGCGGACTCCCAGCACCGCCGCTGACGCCTCACCGTCCCACGCAGAAGCCGGAGGGCCGGCACCCGGGTGATTCCGGGTGCCGGCCCTCCGGCGTACGTCCGGTACGGCGTCAGGCGCCGGCCTTGCGGGTGCCCTGGAAGGCCGCGACCGCGCCGATGGCGAAGAACAGGAACTCCATCGGGCCGGCGGCCTCCTTCCAGCCGTCGAACAGCACGGAGAAGCCCAGGTCCAGGATCGTGCCGACGTCGGCGTGCAGCTCGTCGGCGGCGATCAGGACGATGCCGAACATCTGCCCGCCGAAGACGGCCGCGAGGGACAGCACCGCGGCGAGGACGGGCAGGACGGGGTTGGACCCGCCGAGCTTGCCCGCGGCGAGACCGATGACGAAACCGACGGCGACGGCCGCGTAGCCGATCTGGTAGCCGGTGGCCCCGATGATGCCGCCGTAGGCGGCGGCGGTGACCAGGGCCGCGACGAAGGCGGCCGCGATGCCCAGGCCGACGTTGCCGGAGCGGGCCGGGGCCGGCGCGACGGGGGTCAGGGAATCGGGCGCGGGCGGCTGGAACTGGGCCATGGAAAATCCCCCCAAGGGATCGGTGTGGTGCGCGCGGGACGAGCACGGGCGTGCGTACACCCGTGCGCCGCACATAAGCACGAGATAAGCGATGCCGCAGGGTAGCAGGTGGCAGGGACATGGCCAGGGGGGTTTCCGGGGCGGGGAATTCCGGGACGGTCAGAGGCGGTGGGCGGCGCCCGCCGGGCTGGCGCCGCGGGTGTCGAGGAGGAGCTGGGCCTTGACCGCCAGGCCCTGGAGGTCGTAGGTGCGGTGGTGCTGGAGGAGGACCGTGAGGTCGGCGTTGGCGGCCGCCTCGTAGAGCGAGTCGGCGCGGGGCACGGGCTGGTCGCGGACCCGCCAGCCGGCGACGTACGGGTCGTGGTAGCTGATCAGTGCGCCGAGGTCGAGCAGCCGGCCGGCGATCTCGCGGGCCGGGGAGCCCTCCTGGTCGGCGAGGTCGGGCTTGTAGGTGACGCCGAGGAGCAGGACCCGGGCGCCGCGCGCGGACTTGCCGTGTTCGTTGAGCAGGGCGGCGCAGCGCTGGATGACGTACTGCGGCATCCGGCCGTTGATCTCCTGGGCCAGTCCGACCATGCGGAGCGGGTGGCCGGGGGTGCGGGTGGTGTGCGGGAGGTAGTTGGGGTCGAGGGGGACGCCGTGGCCGCCGACGCCGGGGCCGGGGCGGAAGGCCTGGAAGCCGTAGGGCTTGGTCTCGGCGCACCGGATCACGTCCCAGAGGTCCACGCCGAGGTCGTGGCAGAGCACGGCCATCTCGTTCATCAGGGCGATGTTGACGTGCCGGTAGTTGGTTTCGAGTACCTGTACGGTCTCGGCCTCGCGGAGTCCGCGGGCGCGGACCACCTTGTCGGTGAGGCGGGCGTAGAACGCCGCGGCGGACTCCGTGCAGGCCGGGGTGAGGCCGCCGATCACCTTGGGCGTGTTGGCGAAGGTGTGGGTGCGGTTGCCCGGGTCGAAGCGGCTGGGGGAGTACGCCAGGTGGAAGTCCCGGCCGGCCCGGAGGCCGGAGCCCCGTTCGAGCAGGGGGCGCAGGTGCTCCTCGGTGAAGCCGGGGTGGACGGCGGACTCCAGGATGACGGTGGTGTTGGGGCGCATCCGGGGGGCGAGCGCGCGGGCGGCCTCGCCGATCGCGGAGAGGTCCAGGGCGCGGTCGGGGCCGAGCTGGGTGGGGGCGCAGATGACGGCCGTGCGGACCCGGCCGAGCTCGGCGGGGTCGGTGGTGATCCGGAATCCGGCCGACGACATGCGGCGGACCTCGGCGGCGGTGAGGGGGGTGTCGGTGGTGGGGCCGCAGCCGTAGCCGACGGTCCCGATACCGGCGGAGACGGCGGCCTGGGCGAGCGGGAGACCGAGATGGCCCAGTCCGATGACGGCGAGATCTGCGGGCATGGGGGGTGCCGTCCCTTCCCTGGCATGAGGTGGCTGTACGCGCAAGTCCTGTGGACAAGGGAAGCTGGCGCTATGTCAGACTAGGCGTATATATGACCGATGTGTCGCATTGTGGGGTGGTGGTCGCCGTTGTGTTGTCCACAGGCGGTGGCCGGTGAGGGTGCGCGAGGTCAGACTGATGTTCACGGGGGACGTGAGCGGGACGACCCGCGCACCGACGGGAGGCAGCGGTGAGGACAGCGGCACTGGGACCGGAGCAGCGCGCCGAGGCGCTCGCCCGGATGGCCGAGCGGGAAGTGGACGTGCTGGTGGTCGGCGGGGGCGTGGTGGGTGCCGGCACCGCGCTCGACGCGGTCACCAGAGGACTCTCGACCGGCCTGGTGGAAGCCAGGGACTGGGCGTCGGGGACGTCCAGCCGGTCGAGCAAGCTCATCCACGGCGGCCTGCGCTATCTGGAGATGCTCGACTTCGGGCTGGTCCGCGAGGCGCTGAAGGAACGCGGCCTGCTGCTGGAGCGGCTGGCGCCGCACCTGGTCAAGCCGGTGCCGTTCCTGTATCCGCTGCAGCACAAGGGATGGGAGCGCTTCTACGCCGGATCGGGCGTCGCGCTGTACGACGCCATGTCGGTGTCCAGCGGGCACGGGCGGGGCCTGCCGGTCCACCGGCACCTCTCCCGCAGCCGGGCCCTGCGGGTGGCCCCGTGCCTCCGCAAGGACGCCCTGGTGGGCGCGTTGCAGTACTACGACGCCCGGATGGACGACGCGAGGTACGTCGCCACGATGGTGCGGACGGCCGCCGCGTACGGCGCGCACTGCGCCAACCGGGCGAGAGTGGTCGGCTTCCTGAGGGAGGGCGAACGGGTCGTCGGCGCCCGGGTGCAGGACGTGGAGGCGGGCGGGGAGTACGAGATCCGCGCCAAGCAGGTCGTGAACGCCACGGGGGTGTGGACGGACGACACGCAGGCGCTGATCGGCGAGCGCGGCCAGTTCCACGTCCGGGCGTCCAAGGGCATCCACCTGGTGGTGCCCAAGGACCGCATCCACTCCAGCACCGGGCTGATCCTGCGCACCGAGAAGTCCGTGCTGTTCGTCATCCCGTGGGGCCGGCACTGGATCGTCGGGACCACCGACACCGACTGGGACCTGGACAAGGCGCATCCGGCGGCGTCCAGCGCGGACATCGACTACCTGCTGGAGCACGTGAACTCGGTGCTGGCGGTGCCCCTGACCCGGGACGACGTGCAGGGGGTGTACGCGGGCCTGCGGCCGCTGCTGGCGGGTGAGTCGGACGCCACCAGCAAGCTGTCCCGGGAGCACACGGTGGCGCACCCGGTCCCGGGGCTGGTGGTCGTGGCGGGCGGCAAGTACACCACGTACCGGGTGATGGCCAAGGACGCGGTGGACGAGGCCGTGCACGGCCTGGACATGCGGGTGGCCGCGTGCGTCACGGAGGACGTCCCGCTGGTCGGGGCCGAGGGCTACAAGGCCCTGTGGAACGCGCGGGCGCGGATCGCGGCCCGGACGGGCCTTCATGTCGCCCGGGTGGAACATCTGTTGAACCGCTACGGGTCCATGACCGAGGAATTGCTCGCCCTCGTCGAGAAGGACCCCGGACTGGGCGAACCGCTGGGCGGGGCGGACGACTACCTGCGGGCCGAGATCGTGTACGCGGCCTCGCACGAGGGCGCGCGGCACCTGGACGACGTACTGACCCGGCGGACCCGGATCTCCATCGAGACCTTCGACCGGGGCACCCGGTCGGCCCTGGAATGCGCGGAGTTGATGGCGCCGGTGCTGGGCTGGGACCGGCAGCAGATCGAGAAGGAGGTCGAGCACTACGAGAAGCGGGTGCAGGCGGAACGCGAGTCGCAGCGCCAGCCCGACGACCAGACGGCGGACGCGGCACGGCTGGGGGCTCCCGACATCGTCCCCCTCTAGACCGTCACCCTCTGCATCGTCCCGCTCCGGATCGTCCTCCTCCGGTCGAGCAAGTGTTCCGAACTCCGGGGGAACCGCGGACCCCGGGCTCCCGTCCGTCCCGGAGTGAGGAACAATGAGGTTTCGGCCGGGGCGGGTTACGCCGGGACCCGGTGGACGCCGGGCCGGCCGGATCGGGCGGCACGATCGCAGAGGGGACGCATGTCGAAGCCGGAGCACACGCCCTCTGGTTCCCGGGGGAGCGAGGACGAGACACGCACCCCGGACCTGACGAAGCGTACGTCGGCGGAGCCGACGGAGAAGGACGCCGGACAGCCGGGCGCCGACCGCGCCCGCGAGGCGGAACCGGAACGGATCGCCACCGGGCGGAAGCCGGCCGGTTCCGGGCCGGACCGCGATCCGGTGCTGCCGGGTGGCGCCGGATCGGATCCGGCGCCCGACGACGCCGAGTCGGGTGCTGCGGTGTCCGCCGAAGCGGAACCGGAACCGGAGGCTGCGGAGGCCGGAGGCGCGAAGGCGGACCTCGCGAAGCCCGCAGCGTCGAAGTCGGCCGTGTCGAAGTCGGCCGCGTCGAAACCCGTCGCGTCGGAGTCGGCCGCGTCGGAGTCGGCAGTGCCGGAGTCCGAGCCGGCTGAGCCGGCCGGGCCGGGCAAGTCGGGCGCTGCGAAGGCGGATGCCGGGAAGCGTGCCGGCTCGGCGCGGAATGCCGGAAGCACGTCTGCTGCCGCGAAGTCCGGCGCGGACGCTTCGGCCGAAGCGGAACCGGCGGCGGAGGCAGCGACATCGGCCGCCGCCGAGTCGGTCGATGCCGACCGGGCCGAGGATGATGCGGTCGAGGCGGCGTCGGTGAAGGCGGCGTCGGCCAAGGTCGATGTGGTGAAGGCCGATGCGGCCAAGTCCGTGTCCGGAAAGGCTGATGCGGTCAAGGCCGAGCCGGCCAAGGCCGATGTGACCAAGGCTGAGCCGGCCAAGGCTGATGCGGGCAAGGCCGGTGCGGGCAAGGCCGATGCGGGCAAGGGCGAGGCCGGTCGTGGCGGGCGCGGGGCCGTCGGCAAGGGCGTGTCGGCCGGGGCCGGGCCGAAGGGCGTCACCGGGGACACCGCCGAGGACGAAGGGCGGCTGCTGGCCCGGCGCTACCGGCTGGAGCGCGTGCTGGGCAAGGGCGGCATGGGCACCGTCTGGCGTGCCGTCGACGAGACCCTCGGCCGTACCGTCGCCGTCAAGGAGCTCCGTTTCAGCTCCGGCGTCGACGAGGACGAGAAGCGCCGTCTGATCACCCGGACGCTGCGCGAGGCCAAGGCGATCGCACGGATCCGCAGCGGCGGTGCCGTCACGGTCTTCGACGTGGTCGACGAGGACGGCCGCCCCTGGATCGTCATGGAGCTCATCGAGGGCTCCTCGCTGGCCGAGTTCATCCGGGACAAGGGCACGCTCACCCCGCGCCGGGCGGCCGAGGTCGGCCTCGCGGTGCTCGACGTCCTCAAGGCGGCGCACGGCGAGGGCATCCTGCACCGGGACGTGAAGCCGTCCAACGTCCTCATCTCCAACAGCGGCCGCGTGGTCCTCACCGACTTCGGCATCGCACAGGTCGAGGGCGACCCGTCGGTGACCTCCACCGGCATGCTAGTCGGCGCGCCCTCCTACATCTCGCCCGAGCGGGCCCGCGGCCAGAAGCCCGGCCCTCCGGCCGACATGTGGTCGCTGGGCGGCCTGCTGTACGCGGCGGTGGAAGGCACCCCGCCGTACGACAAGGGCTCCGCGCTCGCCACCCTCACCGCCGTGATGACCGAGCCGGTCGACCCGCCGAAGAACGCGGGCCCGCTCGCGGACGTCATCTACGGCCTGCTGGTGAAGGACCCGGCCCGCCGGCTCGACGACGCCCGCGCCCGGGTGATGCTGACCGAGGTCATCAACGCCCCGGAGGAGGAGCCCGCGCCGCCCGCGGACGAGACGCGGGTGATCTCGCTGACCGCCGCCAAGGAGGCCGCCGAGCAGGCCGCGGCCACGAAGGCCGCGGAGAAGGCGGCCGCCAAGGCCGCCGCGAAGCGGGACCGCGAGCAGCGCGAGCGGGCCCGGGAAGCCCTCAAGGCGGCCCGCAAGGCCGCCGCCGCGGCGGTGTCCACCACGGCGGCGACCGGCGCCGAGGCCCCGGACCGGGCCGGCGCGGCCTCCGGTGCCAAGTCCCCGGCGGGATCCGCCGCTTCGGTTCCGGCCGGCCCCTCCTCCGGGCGGCCGGGCGCCGCGTCCCTGACGGACGTGATGCCGCGTCGCACCATCGCGCTGGCGATAGCCGCCGTGGTGGTGGCGCTCGCCGTGATCGGTTCGCTGGTGGCATGGATGATCAGCGGCGGCGATGACGAGAAGGGCGGCAAGGACGCGAAGAACGGCGGTCCGGACACCAAGGTGTCGGGCAGCCCCGTTCCCGGCGGCAGCAAGGGCTCCGACGGCAAGGGCTCCGACAGCAAGGGCGATGGAGGGACCGGCGGCACCGGCGGCACCGGCCAGGCCAGCGGCGGGACCCAGGGCACCGGCGGCAGCACGCCCGATCCGGGCCAGAGCACCGGCTCCTCCGGTTCCGGAGCCGGGATCGGAGGCTCCTCCGGCACGCCGGGCACGATCCCCGGCATCGGCGAGACCCCGGGTGTGCCGTCCGGGCCGGGCAGCCTGCCCGCCGGCTACACGACGGTCACCAACGGCAAGTACCACTTCTCCATAGCGATGCCGGACTCCTTCAAGGAGATAGGCACCGCCGGCGCGAACTCGGGCATGAAGTACGCCCGGGACGACAGCAGCTTCCCGAGGATCCAGGTCGACTACAACAAGTCCCCGGGCAGCGACGCCAGGAAGGCGTGGGCGGAACTGGCGTACTCGGTCGCGGCCAGCAGCAAGGGCTACTCGCTGAAGGGGCTCGACACGGTCGACTACCGCGGCTACCCGACCGTGGCGGACTGGGTGTTCGAGCGCGAGCAGAACGGCGTGCGGGTCCGGGTGCTCAACCGGGGCTTCAAGGTGGACGACAGCCACGGCTACGCCATCATGATCACTTGCGCCGCCGACCAGTGGGACGGCGCGGAGTGCACGCAGCTGCGCAACACGGCCTTCGACACCTTCAAGGTGGTGGACTGACCGTCTGCCGACGGCGGTTGAGGGCGGTGGACGTGCGCTGACGTCAGCGGAGGTTCGCTGACGGCCGTCGACGGCCGTCCGGCCGGGTCCGGGGTGGCTGACCTCGCCGGATCCGGCCCGCGGGCGGGCCGTGCGACGTATCGTGTCAGTGGGCCGCGGGAGACTCGGGGGGAGGCGAAGTGGACGATTACGCGGGGCGGATCCTGGCCGGCCGTTATCGTCTGCCGTTGCCGCCTTCCGATGCGTACGAACTGGTCGAGACCCGTGCTTTTGACACGCGGAGCGGGCAGGAAGTACTGGTCCGCCAGGTGCCGTTACCCGAGGTCGTGGACGCCGAGCTGATCGACGGCGGCCGGCCGGAGCGGCCCGTGCCGGGCGGCCCGGCGGCGGGGGAGCAGCCGGGTGAACTGCCGGCGGTCCGGCGGGCGATCGAGGCGGCGCAGGCCGCGGCCCGGATCCCGGACCACCCCCGGCTGGACCAGGTCTTCGACGTGTTCGCCGAGGGCGGCTCGCTGTGGATCGTCAGCGAACTCGTCCCGGCGCGGCCGCTGGCGGCACTGATCGCGGACGCGCCGCTGAGCCCCTACCGCGCGGCGGAGGTCGCGTCCGACGTGCTGACCGCGCTGCGGGTGCTGCACGCGCACGGCTGGACGCACCGCAACATCACCATGCGCACGGTGCTGATATGCGACGACGGCCGGGTCGTCCTGACCGGCCTGGCCGCGGGGGCGGCGGAGGAAGCGCTGTGCGGCTACGACCCGGTGCCTCCGCCCGACGAGACGCCCGCCGGTTCGGCCGACGCCCCCGGCGCCCCCGGGACCTCCGCCCCGCCGTGGCCCACGGGCCCGATCCCGCCGGCCGTCCCGCGGCCCGCCGCTCCGGGCGCGGCCTCGGCCCCGGCGGACCCCACCCACGCCCTCCCGCCCGGCGGCACCGGCCACGGGCTCACCGGCCACGGGCCGCTCGTGCCCGGTCAGGCCCCGCCCGGTAGCGCCGTTGCCGGCGCAGCCCTCCCGGACCGGCAGGCATCCGACGCCGCCGCCCCCGGCCCGGCCGGAGCGGATCCGGCGGGCGCCGGTGCCCCCTCCGGGGCGAACGCCGGCTACGGCGGGACCTCCGGTGCGGGGCTGGCGGCACTGGCCGCGGGACAGGCTGCTCCGGGGACGGGTACGCCCGCCTCCGCGGGAGCCGGTACGGCTCCGTCCCAGGGCGCCGCCACGGCCGCGCCCGGCCCCCAGGGGCCCGCCTACGCCGACCGGATCACCCCGGGACGCCGGGCCGAGGACCGGCCGGACCTGACGGCCGCAGCGCGGGCCGGAGCCGTGGCGGCGTACCGGGCCGGGACCCGGGCCGCCACCGCACGGGTCATGGAGGAGAAGCGGGCCGCGGCAGGGCAGGAGCCGCCGCGCCCGCGCGGGTCCAACCTGCCGCAGGGCTACTCCTACCCCTACGGCGGCGGCCCGGCGAAGCAGGAAGGCCCGGGCGTCCCGGCCGAGCCCGGCCCCTACGCCGTGCCGGGCATCGAAGCCGCCCCTGCCATCGGCGCCCCCCTGGACACTTCCGCCGGTCCGGCTCCCCACGGAGGGCCGGGCGCCCAGGTGGGGACGGGCATACCTGCAGGTCCGGGCCCCCGGACGGGCACGGGCCCCGGTGCCGACCCGGACGGTCGGTCCGGCTGGGATGCCCAGGCCGGGTCGGAGGCGCGGGCAGGCGCGGATGTCCGTCCGGAGACGGGATCTTTCGGCGGACCGGGCTCCCCGGACGGGCCCGGGACCCGGGGCGCCGTGGGCACCGGGGCCGGACCGGGCGGTCAGGCCGGGTGGGGCGCTCGGGCCGAGCCCGGTCGTCAGGCGGGTGCCGGCGTGCCGGACGGCTCGGCGGGGCCGCGAACCCAGGCGGGGCCGGTCGTTCGGCCATGGCCCGACTCCGACGACGGACCGGGGTACCGGGCCGGGCCCGGTGGGCAGGCAAATGGGCAGACCGATGGGCAGGCCGACCGCGGAACCCGGACGGGCCCGGACGCTCAGGGCCGCGCCGCGGCCGCTGCCCTCCCGGCCGGCCCCGGCCGTCCGGACCCCACGGGTGTCCCGGACACCATGGTCGGCCGGGACCCCATGGGCGGTGCGGACGGTGCGGACGCCACCCCCTGGCACGGTGCGACGCCGCGACCGCAGGCGTCGGCGCGGGCCGAAGGCCGGCCGGAGGCCGGGCCGGGAGGGCGCGGCGACGGCCCCATCGCGGTGCCGCCGGTGCCGTACGCCCGCCCCGGTCTGCCCGAGCGGTTCCCGCTCCCGCAGGGGTACCGGCAGGCCGACGAAACCGGCGCTCCGTCGCGCGCTCCCGCTCCGGGCGCGCAGCCGCAGCCGGTCCGAGCCGACGAGCGGACACCGTCCCCGGCACACCCGCGTCCGTCCGTCCCCGCCCAGGGGCAGGGCCGACTCCCGGCGGGGGACCGGACCGCGGCGGAGGGCCGACCCCCGGCGCAGGCCAGGGGCCAAGCCCCCGTGCAGGCCACCGCCCGGGACCGCGCCCCGCTGTCCTCCGACGTGCCCGCCCGGCCCGACAGGGGCGTAGCGGCCCCTGCTCCGGTCCCCGTCGGCCATCCCGCCCGGGTGTCGCAGACGCGGTGGGGCTCCGGGCCCGGGCCCGGTTCCGGGCTGGCCGCCGAGCGGGCCCGGCAGACGCGGATCACCGTCGTCGGGGCCGTCACCGAGCGGTGGGCGCCCGAGCAGGCACGCCCGGTCCAGGGGAACTGGCAACTGGCCGCGCCCGTCGGCCCGGCCACCGACCTGTGGGCGCTCGGCGCCCTGCTCTACCGCTGCGTCCAGGGCCACGCCCCCTACCCCGAGGACAGCGCCGCCGAGCTCGTCGAGATGGTGTGCGCCGAGCCGCCCGCCTTCGCGGAGGAGTGCGGGCCGCTGCGGCCCGTCGTCGAGTCGCTGCTGCGCCAGGACCCCACCGAACGCCCCGACTTCGAGGAACTGCGCGGCTGGCTGAGGTCGCTCGTACGCTCCGCCCCCGAGCCCGACGGCAGCGACCGGACGGTCCCGCTGCCCGCCCCCGACCCCGCGCGGCTGCCGATCGTACGGCGCCGCGCCGAGGTCCACCACGGCCGCCACCGGCAGGAGAAGGCTGCGCGGACTCCCCGCGGCCCCCGCTCGCTCGGGCGGAACCTGCTGCTCGGGATCCTGCTCGGGCTCGCCGCCCTGGTGGCCTTCGCCATGCTCTTCCTGCCGGAGGCGGACGAGACGAAGGGCGCGGCGAACTCCGGCCCGGCGGGGCAGGCGAGTTCCGCGCCCGACGAGCCGAACACCCCGTCGCAGTCGCCCTCTTCGCCCGTCCCGCCCAAGGCGTCCGCCCAGCCGCCCGCCGCCTCCGGCGGGCCCGGCGGCACCCCTGCCCCGCAGCCCTCCGCCCCGGCCCCCGCCGGCTACACCGTCGCCCAGGATCCCGAGGGGTTCCGGATGCTCGTCCCCAGCGGCTGGGAGCGGAGCGCCAAGAACGACGCCGGGCAGGTCCGTTACTCCGACGGCACCTACGAACTCATCGTGGTCCCCGGCCGGGACGCCATCGACGGCACCCCGGACCCGCTCTCCTACCAGAAGAACAAGGAGCGCGAACTGGACCCGTTCCGCATGTCGACCTGGGCCACCTCCACCGGCACCAAGCAGACCAGGGTGGGACAGAAGCTGACCGCCGAGGGCACGTACACGTGGACCGACGCGACCGGGCGCAGCCTCTACGTCCGCAACCACGTCGCGGCGCTCGGCGGCCGCTACCACGTGGTGATGGTGCTGGGCCCGCAGGACCAGCAGGACAAGGTCACCGAGGTGTTCGGCAGGGCCACGGGGAGTTATCGGATGGGAGGTTGACGCACCGTCGATACCATTCTGATCACCTGTCACTACGGCGATTGCGTCACAGTGCTGTCTTATCGGCCCCGCATGGCTTCGGTCATACCCGCGCGCTCCGTAACCTGACGATCGAAGTGCGGAGAGCGGCGGGAATTCGTGGAACACAGCACAGCCGAGGGCGAGACCCTCGCGAACCGGTACCGGCTCGTGGAGCCCATCGGCCGCGGCGGCATGGGCAAGGTCTGGCGGGCGCATGACGAACTGCTGCACCGCACCGTCGCCGTCAAGGAACTGACGGCCGGCCTGTACGTCACCGAGGCCGACCGCGCGGTCCTGCACGCACGGACCCAGAAGGAGGCCCGGGCCGCCGCGCGCATCGCGCACCCGGCGGTGGTCACCGTCCACGACGTGTTCGAGCACGACGACCGGCCGTGGATCGTCATGGAGTACATCGACGGTCCTTCGCTGGCCGATGCCGCCAAGGCGGCCGGGCGGATCGAACCCCGCGAGGCCGCGCGCATCGGCCTGCACGTCCTGGGCGCGCTGCGCGCCGCGCACGCCGTGGGCGTGCTGCACCGGGACGTGAAGCCGGGCAACGTGCTGCTGGCCCGGGACGGCCGGGTGCTCCTCACCGACTTCGGCATCGCCGCCATCGAGGGCGACGCCACGATCACCCGCACCGGCGAACTCGTCGGCTCCATCGACTACCTGGCGCCCGAGCGGGTGACCGGCGGAGCCCCCGACCCGGCCTCCGACCTCTGGTCGCTCGGGGCCACCCTCTACACGGCGGTCGAGGCCCGCTCGCCGTTCCGCCGGACCTCGCCGATCTCCAGCCTGGCGGCCGTGGTCAACGACGAACCCCCGCCGCCACGGCAGGCGGAGGCCCTCGGGCCGGTCATCACGGCCCTGCTGCGCAAGAACCCGGCGCAGCGGCCGTCGGCGGCCGAGGCCGAGCGGATGCTGCTGGAGGCGATGGAGGGACGCGAGCCGAAGGCGGCACAGGCGTTCGTGCCGACCCAGACGCTGCCCGCCGAGGACCGGGACGGGCTCGCCGCGGATGCCCCCGGCGGTGGCTCCGCCGCCGCGTCCGGGCCGGCGGGTGGCCCCGGTGGCCGCCCCGGGCGCCCGGGGCCGCGCCCCGGAAGGGTTCCCGCGCAGGGGTCCGGCCCCGCGCACGTCTCCGCGCACGGTGCCGGGCCCGCATCCGGCATGGGCGGTGCCTCCGGCGCGGCCGGCGGCCCGGGCAGCGGGACCGGGGGCGGGGCCGCGACCACCGCGACCGCAGGCGGGTCCGGGAGCGGCGCACGATCCACGGCCCGGCTGACCGGCTCCGCCGACGCGGGCCGCGGCAACCACACGAGTCACGGCAGCCACGCAAGCCATGCCGGCCACACCGGTCACGCCGCCCAGGCGGGCCACCCGGCCCAGCCGGGCCCGTACAACACCGTCCCCGGCCCCGGCGCAGGTGCCCCCGCCGCGCCCGAGCGCCGGAGCGGCCGACTGCGCCGCGGCGCGGCCGTCGCCCTGGTCGCCGCCCTGCTCGGCGGCGGGGCGGCCTACGGCGTCATCACCTACCTCGACGCGCAGGACGGCAAGGACTCCGGCCGCGGCGGCACGGTGACCGGCGGCGCGGACTCGGGCGGGGCGGACACCGGCGGAGCCGATGCCGGTACGAAGGGCAAGACGGGCGGGGACGCCAAGGGGCAGCCCGCCAAGACCGCGCCGTCCGGCTGGCACAAGGCCAAGGACCCGGCGGGCTTCACCCTCTTCGTCCCCAACGGCTGGAAGCGCCAGACGGACGGGGACCAGATCGACTACACCCCGGACAACGGCAAGCACCGCATCCGGATCAGCGTCGACCCGACCCCCGACTACAAGGACCCCTACGCCCACCTGCTCGACCTGGAGAAGCAGGTGAGCGCCCGGTCCGCCTACCGGAAGGAGACCCTGCACCCGAACACCTTCCAGGGCACCACCATGGCGGCCCTGTGGGAGTTCAGCTGGCAGGAGAAGAAGGACTTCCCCGGTCCGCGGCGGGCCATCGACCAGATGTACATCGGCCCGGACGGCAAGGAGTACGCGATCTTCATGGCGGGCCCGGCCGCGGACTGGACAACCACCCGGTCGCAGTTCGACACGGCGCTCAGCGGCTGGCAGCCCGCCTCCCGCTGACCGGCCGGATCCGGCCAGAGCGAAGCGTTCCGGCCGACCGTGCCACCGATTGCTGGCATGAATCCGAAAATGCGGTTACCACCGGGTACCCAAAGTCATCCGGGCGCAATACGCTCACCCGCATGACGGACTTGCAGGCCCCCGCCGCCCCGCTCCGGACCGCGCCGGAGCCCACCAATCCGGTCGCCGCCGCCCCGGCAGGCGCCCGTACGGCCGCCGACGTGGTCACCCCCGAGCTGGTGGCCCGGCTCACCCGCGGGGCGGCCGGCTCCGGGCGGACCGCCAACCACACCCCCTTCACCGGGGCCGAGCTCGCCGCGCTCCCGGAGGCCACGGCCGAGGACGTCGCCACCGCCTTCGAGCGGGCCCGCGCCGCCCAGCCCGCCTGGGCGGCCCTGCCGGTCCGCGCGCGGTGCGGCGTACTGCTCCGCTTCCACGACCTCCTGCTCGCCCGCCAGGCCGAGATCCTCGACCTGATCCAGCTGGAGACCGGCAAGGCCCGTCTGCACGCCTACGAAGAGCTGATGGCCGTCGCCGTGGCCGCCCGCCACTACGGCCGCAAGGCCCCCGCCTACCTGCGGCCCAAGCGGCACACCGGCGCCGTGCCCGTGCTCACCAAGGTCACCGAACTGCGCCAGCCGCGCGGGGTCATCGGCCAGATCGCGCCCTGGAACTACCCTCTGGAACTGTCGGTCGGCGACGCGCTGCCCGCCTTCGTCTCCGGCAACGCGGTCGTGATGAAGCCCGACACCGAGACCGCCCTGACCGCCCTGTGGGCCAAGGACCTGCTGATCGAGGCCGGGCTGCCCGCCGCGGTCTTCCAGGTGGTGATCGGCGAGGGACCGGTGGTCGGCCCCGAGGTGGTCCGGCACGCCGACTACGTCTCCTTCACCGGCTCCACCCGCACCGGCCGCGAGGTCGCCAAGGGCGCGGCCGCCCGCCTGGTCGGCGTCTCGCTGGAGCTCGGCGGCAAGAACGCCATGCTCGTCCTGCACGACGCCGACGTGGAGAAGGCCGCCCAGGGCGCCGTCCGCGCCTGCTTCTCCTCCGCCGGCCAGCTCTGCATCTCCATCGAGCGGCTGTACGTGCACGCCTCGATCGCGGACGCCTTCCTGGAGCGGTTCGCCGCCCGCACCCGGGCGATGCGCCTCGGCGCCTCCCTCGCCTACGGCGCGGACATGGGCTCGCTGGTCGGCGAGCGCCAGCTGGAGACCGTGACCAGGCACGTCGACGAGGCCGTCGCCAAGGGCGCCACCCTGGTGGCCGGCGGTGCGGCCCGCCCCGACATCGGCCCGCTGTTCTACGAGCCGACCATCCTCGACGGGGTGGAGGCGCCCATGGCGGTGTGCGCCGAGGAGACCTTCGGCCCGGTCGTCTCCGTCTACCGGTTCACCGACGAGGACGAGGCGATCGCGCTGGCCAATGCGACCCCGTACGGCCTGAACTCCAGCGTGTGGACCAAGGACGCCCGGCGCGGCCACGCGGTCGCCGCCCGGCTGCGCACCGGCACCGTCAACATCAACGAGGGCTACGCGCCCACCTACGGCAGCGTGCAGTCGCCGATGGGCGGCATGAAGGAGTCCGGACTGGGCCGCCGGCACGGCTCCGAGGGGATCCTCAAGTTCACCGAGGCGCAGACCGTCGCCCACCAGCGGCTCCTCCCGATGGCGCCCTCGCTCGGCATGGACGACGAGAAGTACGCCGCCCTGATGACCCGCGGCCTCAAGGTCATGAAGGCCCTTCGCATGCGCTAGGAGTTGCGCCAGTGTCGTTCGGCAAGGAGCACGACCGGAAGCACGACGAGCACAACGGCCCCCACGGCCAAGACCACGGCCAAGACCACGGTCACGACCCCGACCACGACTCCGCCTACGACCCCGACTACGACTACGACTACGACGTCATCGTCATCGGATCGGGATTCGGCGGTGCCGTCTCGGCCCTCCGGCTGACCGAGAAGGGATACCGCGTCGGCGTCCTGGAGGCGGGCCGCCGCTTCACCCGCGACGCCCTCCCGCGGAACTCGTGGGACCTGCGGAACTACCTGTGGGCGCCCGCCCTGGGCCTGTACGGGATCCAGCGGATCCACCTGCTCGGCAAGGTGATGGTGCTGGCCGGCGCCGGGGTCGGCGGCGGCTCGCTCAACTATGCCAACACCCACTACGTGCCCCCGGCGGCCTTCTTCGAGGACCGGCAGTGGTCCGGCATCACGGACTGGCGGGAGGAACTGGCCCCCTACTACGACCAGGCCAAGCGGATGCTCGGGGTGCGGCTCAACCCGACCATGACCCCTTCCGACGTCCACCTGAAGTCGGTCGCCGAGAAGATGGGCGTCGGCGACACCTTCCACCTGGCCCCGGTCGCCGTGTTCTTCGGGGACGGCCGGGACGCCGACGGCAGGTCCACCGCCCGGGCCGGCGAGGAGGCGCCCGACCCCTACTTCGGCGGGGCCGGACCCTCTCGGAAGGCGTGCACCGAGTGCGGCGAGTGCATGACCGGCTGCCGGCACGGCGCGAAGAACACCCTCAACGAGAACTACCTGCACCTCGCGGAGCGCGCGGGCGCGGTCATCCACCCGATGACCACCGTGACCGCCCTGGCCGAGCACCCCGGCGGCGGCTACCGGGTCCGCACCGTCCCCACCGACGACCGGCGGCGCGGCCGGGCGAAGGTGCTCCGCGCCCGGCAGGTCGTCCTCGCGGCCGGGACGTACGGCACCCAGACCCTGCTGCACACCATGAAGGACCGCGGGGAACTCCCGCGCCTCTCCGGCCGGCTGGGCGACCTGACCCGGACCAACTCCGAGGGCCTGGTGGGCGCCCAGACCGATGACCGGCGCTACCGCCGCAAGTACGGCCGGGACCGGCGGGCGGACTTCACCCGGGGCGTGGCGATCACGTCCTCGGTGCACCCCGACGAGGACACCCACATCGAGCCGGTCCGCTACGGCAGGGGATCCAACGCGATGGGGCTCCTGACGGTCCTTCAGGTCCCTTACACCAAGCACCGGGTGGCCGCCTGGTTCGGCCGGACCGCCGCGCACCCGGTGCAGCTGCTGCGCTCGCTGTCCACCCGGCGCTGGTCCGAACGCACCATCATCGGCCTGATCATGCAGTCGGTGGACAACTCGCTGACCACGTACCGCAAGCCGCGCGGCATCGGGAAGGGCCTGCTCACCGCCCGCCAGGGCCACGGCGAGCCCAATCCGACGCAGATCGAGGACGCCACCCGCACCGCCACCCTGCTCGCCGAGGAGATCAACGGCTTCCCCGGCAGCAACGTGGGCGAGCTGATGGGCACCCCGATGACCGCCCACTTCCTCGGCGGCTGCCCGATCGGGGCCTCCCCGGAGGAGGGCGTGGTGGACCCCTACCACCGGCTGTACGGCTACCCGGGCATCTCGGTGGTGGACGGTTCGGCGGTCTCCGCGAACCTGGGCGTGAACCCCTCGCTGACGATCACCGCCCAGGCGGAGCGGGCCATGTCGTACTGGCCGAACAGGGGTGAGGCCGACCCGCGGCCCGCGCAGGGTGCGGCGTACGAGCGCCTCTCGGCGGTGGAACCGGCGAGCCCGGTGGTGCCGAAGGACGCCTTCGGCGCGCTCCGGCTGCCGTTCCTGGCGGTCCCGGAGGTCCCGCCGAAACGGCGGCCGTGACCAGGAAGGCGAGGAGCGCGCCGGCCCGTGACCCCCGTGCACCGGCCGACGCGCTCACCTTCAGGCCCGCCCGGTGCGGCGGCGTACGGCGAGCACCAGGGCCGCGCCGGCGGCGATGACGGCGGCGGCCGCGCCCCCGAGCAGCAGTGCCGAGCTGCCGGTGTTGCCCAGCTGCCCGTCGGGCGCGGGCGTGCCGGTGTCGCCGGTGGCGTCGGGGGTGGGCGTCGCGGACCCGGAGGCGGAGGAGGTCGGCGACGGCGTCCCGCTGCCGGTCGGGGTCGCGGTCGGCGTCGGGCCCGTGCTCGCGCTCGGCGAGGTGCTGGTCGTGGGCGACGGCGAGGTGGTGACGGCGTCCACGGTGAGTGCGGCGGTGTTGTTCGCCGGCTTCACCTCGGTGGCGGGTGCGCCGCCGCCCCAGGTGTTCCATCCGACGGTGAGCGAGCCCTTGGCGCCCTCGACCACCTCGTCGATCTTCAGCTCGAACGGGAAGTCGATCTTCCGTTCCCAGAAGAGCCGCTGGCCGCTCTCGCAGATGTACCGGCGGGCGGGGGAGGTGCGGGGGAGTTCGGCACCCTTCTCGTCGACGGGCCGGCAGGCGTCCGGGGCCTCGGCGGCCGAGACGCCCTCCGGCAGCCGTACGTCGAAGAAGGCTCCGGGGAAGGCCCGGGAGTCGACGTTGCTGTCGTACGGGTTCTCCATCCACCCCGGGCCGTAGTTCCGGAAGCCGAGCGGAACCTTCACCGTCCGGCCGGGACGCCCGGTGACGGCGGTGTCCCGGACCGCGAGGTCGGCCGAGTTGGCGACGGTGAACCGCTCGCGGTGGTGGTTGTCGCCGGGGGTGAGGTCGGGGGTGCGCAGGGCGTTCGGGGCCGGACGCGGCACCAGCTCCAGCTTCGGCTTCGGCCGCTGCGGGATCCTGTACTCCAGGTTGTGGCCGACCTGGTAGAAGAGGTCCTCGCGGAAGGCGCCGGAGTTGGCCGTGAGACCCAGCGGGGTCGTCGGCGAGACCTCGTAGGTGGTCCCGGGCAGGAAGTCGCCCTCCACCTGGCAGACCACCCGCCACTTCTCGTCGCGGCAGTTGCCGTAGTCACCCTCCAGGGTCATGCCGTGCGAGGTGTAGATGCCGAACTCGATCGCCTTGAGCGGGACCGTGCCGGCGTTCCGGATGACGGGCCGGAGCCGCTGCCGCTCACCGACGGCAGGGTCGGCCTTGAGGGGGAGCTTCTCCAGGGCGAGGTCGGTCCCGTTCACGGTGACGGTGGTCGTGCCGGAAGTGAAGGTGCCGTTGGCAGCCCGGCCGGTGACGGTGATCTTGCCGGATTCGTCGCCCCGCGTGCCCTTGGCGGCCGTGACGTCCAGGGAGACCACGTCCTGGTCCGAGGCCCCCTTCTTCACGCAGACCACGGCGGCCCCGCCCAGGAGACAGCCCTTGTTGGCGGGTACGTCGGGCAGCGCGACGTCCGCGATGCCCTTGATCCCGCTCAGGTCCACCCGGTACGCGGCGTCGACGGGAGGTCGGGCGGAATCGCCGGACACCGCGAAGTCGACGCGCATCGGGGTGGCGTTCCCGGCCTCCTTGTATGGGCTCAGGAACAGCTCTTCGTAAGGGGTGTACAGACGGTAGTCGTACCCCGTGGCCCCGTTGGCCCCGGCAGCCCCGGCCGGCACCGCGGCCCCGGCGCCGATCAGGCCGGCGGCGGCCAGCAGGGAGAGTCGCTTTCTCATGTCCGTCGAGACCGGCACCCCCGCGTCGGAGCTGCACGTTCCGCCGTGTGATCGAGGACACACCCGCCTGCAGGCTTTTCCGTACAACCATCGGGACCGGTGGCGGGTCATCCAGGTGCGATCGGTGGGGACCGCGCTCGGAGGGGGAGCGCGGTACCCGCCCCGACCGTGCCGCGGACCCCGGGGGGAGTCCGACGCGGACCCCGGGGGGAGTCCGCGGAAGGCGACGGAACGGCCGGCCCCGGGCGTCCCCGGAGCCGGCCGTCCTTCATGAGGTGACCGGGCTGCTGTCCCCTGCCGTCCGGTCACGCGCCGCAGCGAGGTCCCACGACGCACGCTCCACGGGGCGTACGTCTCATCGCTCCGGCGGAGCCACGCGTGACACCCTCACCAACGAAGGCGCCCGGGGCCGGTCACGGTCCGTACGGGTGACGAACAGGCGCTCAGACCCGGCCGCGGCACAGCTCCAGCAGGGTCATCGCCAGCGAGGTGCCCGGCTTGCCCAGGGCCTCGCTCCAGTGGCCGAGGACCTCCATCTCGCGGGACAGGTGCACCCGGCGCCCGCCGGAGGTGATCCGGGCCTCCTGGATCACGGCGGAGACGGCCATCCGCTCCTGGATCAGCCCGATGATCCGGTCGTCGATCGCGTCGATGCGGGCACGGGAGTCGGCGATCAGCTGCTCGGGGGTGGTGGTGACGGTGCTCATGGGTCTCTCCTGCGGTGTCCGGTGTGTCTCGGGTCGTGGTGTCGGTGTGTTCGGGGGTGTCCGACAGGAGGTGCGGGAACGCGAGAGCGCCCCGGTCCTGTCGGACCGGGGCGCTCTGCGAAGTCTGCGGCTCAGGCGAGCATCACGCGGACCCATGGCGACCGGACCGACCGGTGCCATAGGTAAAGAGGAAGCTCAGCTGCTCGCGCACGGTACGGATTATTACAACGGGGGCTCCGCCCGGCCAAGCAGGTTCGGATGGTGAGACGAATCGGGCCACCCGTCCCCCGTTAGAATCGACAACACACAACACCCTCTTTCCGCCGGAAGGCCGCCCCGTGCCAGTCGCATCCTCCGCCGCACCGGACGTCGTCCTCGTCGTCGACTTCGGCGCGCAGTACGCCCAGCTCATCGCCCGCCGCGTCCGTGAGGCCCGGGTCTACAGCGAGATCGTGCCCAGCACGATGCCCGTCGCCGAGATGCTGGCGAAGAACCCCAAGGCGATCATCCTCTCCGGCGGCCCGTCCTCCGTGTACGAAGAGGGCGCCCCGCAGCTCGACCGCGCCATCTTCGAGGCCGGGGTCCCGGTCTTCGGCATGTGCTACGGCTTCCAGCTGATGGCCACCACCCTCGGCGGGACCGTCGACAACACCGGCGCCCGTGAGTACGGCCGGACCCCGCTGTCCGTCAGCAAGCAGGGCTCGACCCTGTTCGAGGGCACCCCCGAGCACCAGTCGGTGTGGATGTCCCACGGCGACGCCTGCTCCGCCGCCCCCGAGGGCTTCACCGTCACCGCCTCGACCAACGTCGTGCCGGTCGCCGCCTTCGAGAACGACGAGAAGAAGCTGTACGGGGTCCAGTACCACCCCGAGGTCATGCACTCCACGCACGGCCAGCAGATCCTGGAGCACTTCCTCTACCGCGGCGCCGGCCTCGCCCCCAGCTGGACCACCGGCTCCATCGTCGAGGAGCAGATCGCGGCCATCCGCGAGCAGGTCGGCGACAAGCGCGCCATCTGCGGCCTGTCCGGCGGCGTGGACTCCGCGGTCGCCGCAGCCCTGGTCCAGAAGGCCATCGGCTCCCAGCTGACCTGCGTGTACGTCGACCACGGCCTGATGCGCAAGGGCGAGACCGAGCAGGTCGAGAAGGACTTCGTCGCCGCGACCGGCGTCCGGCTCAAGGTCGTCGACGCGCAGGAGCGGTTCCTCAGCGCGCTCGCCGGGGTCTCCGACCCCGAGGAGAAGCGCAAGATCATCGGCCGCGAGTTCATCCGCGTCTTCGAGCAGGCCCAGGCCGAGATCATCGCCGAGGCCCCGCACGACACCCCGGTGGAGTTCCTGGTCCAGGGCACCCTGTACCCGGACATCGTCGAGTCCGGCGGCGGCACCGGCACCGCCAACATCAAGTCGCACCACAACGTCGGCGGTCTCCCCGAGGACCTGGAGTTCAAGCTCGTCGAGCCGCTGCGCCAGCTCTTCAAGGACGAGGTCCGCATGGTCGGCCAGGAGCTCGGCCTGCCCGACGAGATCGTCCAGCGCCAGCCGTTCCCCGGCCCCGGCCTGGGCATCCGCATCGTCGGCGAGGTCACCAGGGACCGCCTGGACCTGCTGCGCGAGGCCGACGCCATCGCCCGCGAGGAGCTGACCTCGGCCGGCCTGGACCGCGAGATCTGGCAGTGCCCGGTCGTGCTGCTCGCCGACGTCCGCAGCGTTGGCGTCCAGGGCGACGGCCGCACCTACGGCCACCCGATCGTGCTGCGCCCGGTGTCCTCCGAGGACGCCATGACCGCGGACTGGACGCGCATGCCGTACGAGGTCCTCGCGCGGATCTCCACCCGGATCACCAACGAGGTGCCGGACGTGAACCGCGTGGTCCTGGACTGCACCAGCAAGCCCCCGGGCACCATCGAGTGGGAGTAGTCCCACCCGGTCCTCCGGGACCACCCGGTCCTCCGGGACCACCGGGGTGCCCCGTGCACCCGCCGAAGCCGCCGTCCCCCTCCGGGCCGGCGGCTTCGCCGTTCCTCTGGCCACTTGCGGCCCCCGCCGGTACCTTGCGCGGGCCACGTCGACCGAGGAGGGGACCATGCCCGACCAGCCCGAGCCGGTGCCCGAGGAACGGCTGGCCTTCGACCTGCCGCCCGTGTTCCGCACGGCCGCCGAGGAGCGGGGGCACCGCAGGCGGCGGCTGGCCGGGGCGCTGCGCGTGTTCGGGCGGCTCGGCTACGAGGACGGGGTCGCCGGGCACATCACCGCCCGCGACCCCGAGTTCGACGACTGCTACTGGGTCAACCCCTTCGGGCGCCCCTTCGCCACGCTGACCGCCGGGGACCTGCTGCTCGTCGACGGGGACGGCCGGGTGCTGCGGGGCGCCCGGCGGGTCAACCAGGCCGCCTTCGCCGCGCACGCGGCCGTGCACCGGGCCCGGCCCGAGGTGGTGGCCGTGGCCCACACCCCCACCCCGCACGGCCGGGCGCTCGCCGCGCTCGGTGAGCTCCTCGCCCCCATCGGCCCGGAATCCTGCGCCTTCTACGAGGACCACGCGCTGCTCGACCAGTACACGGCCCTGGCCGGCGACCCCGAGGAGTGCCGCCGGATCGCGTTCGCGCTGGGCCCCCGCAAGGCGCTGATCCTCCGCAACCGCGGGCTGCTCACGGTCGGCACCTCGGTGGACGCGGCCGCCTGGTGGCTGGTCGCCATGGACCGGGCCGCCCGGGTGCAGCTGCTCGTCCGGGCCGCGGGCAAGCCGGTGCCCGTGGACCACCGGAGCGCCGTCGCCGGCCGCGAGCGGCTCGGCACCGACCTGGCGGCCTGGGTGAGCTTCCAGCCGCTCCGGCACCTCGACGGCCCGGATGGCCCGGACGGCCCGGACGCAACGGAAGCCGCGGACGCAACGGAAGCCGCGGGCGACACGCCGGTGACGTCAACATCATGAACGGTTAATCACCTGCTCTGACATCGTGCGCAATCCGGAGCACTGCCGCAGTGGTGCACAATTCGCAGGCACTGCACCGTAGTTCAGAGAGGCGGCACGTTCGTGGCTGTCCAAGAGATCCACCGAACCACCCACGGCGGCGGCTGCACCTGCGACGACTGCCCGCACGGAGCGCGCGAGGGCCACCG
The DNA here is from genome assembly GCF_040684755.1 of Streptomyces sp. NPDC089799. NCBI lineage: Bacteria > Bacillati > Actinomycetota > Actinomycetes > Kitasatosporales > Streptomycetaceae > Streptomyces > Streptomyces sp. NPDC089799. The sequence continues at coordinate 78,098 of NZ_JBFBGR010000004.1, forward strand.
CCGCGCGGTCGAGGCGTTCCTGGAGAAACGGGACGGGTTCGCCGCCGGCGAGGGCCTGCCCGCCGCCGTGGCCCGCTCGGCCGGGGCCTCCCGCCAGTGGGTCTCCGACGAGCTGACGCTGTCCGCCCGTACGGTCGCCGACCGGGGCCGCGAGGCCGGGCACTCCTGGCTGTACCTGCTGTCCCGGCGGGCCGTGCTCGCCGTGTGGATCGCCGCCGGACTGCTGCTGGTGGTGCAGGTCGGCACCGCGCTGGGGACCGGCTGGTCCACCGCGCGGACCGCCGGACTGCTGGCCGCCCTGGCGCTGGCGGGGCTGCTCACCGTCGCCGCCCGTGCGCAGACCCTGCGCGGCGGGCTGCTCGCCCCGCTGGTCGGCGAGGACAACCGGCTGTCCACCTCCAAGGCGGTGCCCTGCGCCTGGCTGCTGCTCATCGCGTTCGCCGCGCTGCTGCCGGCGCTCCGGCTCGCCGCCTCCGGGCCCGGCGCGGAACGCGACGCCCTGGCCGAGGGCCTCGGACTGCGGCAGGCCGTCCCGCTGCTGGCCGTGCTCGCGCTGACCTCCGGGGTGGCCGTCCTGGTCCGCCGGGTGGTGGCCGTACGGATCATGCGGCAGCGGCTGCAGAAGCTGCCCGCCGACCGGCCGCGCGGGGTGGACCTGCTGACCGACGACGCGGGCCGCGGCAGCCTGCCGGACGCGCAGTACGTGCTGGTCTCCACCGTGGTGCTGGCCTACGCGGCGGTGTCGCTGGCCCGCTTCCCCGACCGGCTGCCCCGGCTGCCGTGGGCGCTGGCGCTGCTGGTGGCCCTGTCCGCGACGGTGTACCTGGCCGCGAAGTACGCCGAGGGCAGCCGCCCCCTGGTCCTGTCGGTCGTACGCACCCGGGAGCCGGGGGACCTCGACGGGGCCGTGCGCACCGGGGACGACATCGAGATCCGAGGCGTGGGCTTCGTCCCGCCCGGCGCGCAGACCCCGGAGATGCTGGCCCGGCTGGTGGTGCGGATCGGAGCCGTGCACGTGCACGTGCCGCTGGTGCCGGTCGCGGGAGGCTTCACCAACCCGTCCGACACCGTGCTGATCGTTCCGGTGCCGGCCGAGGTGGAACCGGGCAGCACCGCGGTGCAGGTGGTGACCGCGGCCGGGGTGGAGTCCAACTGCTGCGTCATCGACGTCGCCGAATGACCGTGCCTGCGCTATGCATGGGATGTGATCCCCACTGAGCTCAGAGAGCGGGCCGCCCGCCACGCGCTGCTGCCGCTGCGCCTCTTCCTCGGCGTGACCTTCGTCTACGCCGGTCTGGACAAGCTGACCGACCCCGCCTTCCTGTCCGACTCGGGGACCGGGTCGATCGGCGACCTGATGCGCGGGGTCCGGGACACCTCGGCCGTGCCCTGGCTGGTGGACCTCGCCCTGAAGTCCCCGGTCGGCTTCGCGGTGGTGCTGGCGATCGGGGAGCTCCTGGTCGGGCTGGGCACGCTGGCCGGGCTGCTGGCCCGGATCGCGGCCCTCGGCGGGGCACTGATCTCGCTGAGCCTGTGGCTCACGGTGAGCTGGCAGGTCACCCCGTACTACTACGGCAATGATCTGATCTACCTGATGGCGTGGCTGCCGCTGGTCCTGGCCGGGGCGGGCTACCCGTCGCTGGACGAGCTGATCCGGTCGCGCCGGTCCCGCCGTACGGCGTAGGTGACCAGGCCGAGCAGGGCCGCCAGGGACAGGCCGCCCATGGTCAGCGGGACGATCACCCACCAGGCCAGGTCCGCCTCCCCGGTGGCGTCGAGCAGGTAGAGCACGCCGGCGGTGAGCAGGGCCAGACCCGCGACCATCCGCCCCGGCTGGAACTCATGACGTCGCACGGGCCACCTCCACCTGTCCCACACCCGCGGTCAGGTGCAGCTCGATCGTTCCGCCGGCCTCGGTGCCGGGGGCGGGCGGCAGGGTCGCCGCCCGGTGCTGGTCGCGCACGCCCTCGATGCGGTCGGCGCGGTCGCCGGGCATCCGGACGTCGCCGACCCGGACCTTCACGTCCGCCTCGGCGGTGACCTCGCGGGGCAGGATCACCTTGAGCCGGCCCGCCTTGATGGAGGCGTTCACCCCGAGGGTGGTGCCCTTGGCCACGTCCAGCCGGCTCAGGTCCAGGGTGGCCAGCCCGGTGCCCGCCGTGTACGACGGCTGCACCTCGGCGACGGCTGCGGGCCGCCAGTCGACCCGCCGGAAGTCGGTGCCGATGTCCCGGGGGAGCGCGGCGGACGCGCCGAGCAGCCCCGCGGTCACCAGGGCCAGCACGACGGTGCCCAGCCCCAGGCGGCCGAACAGCGAGCTCACCAGCAGGCCGATGCCGAACACCGTGAGCGCGCAGGCCAGGCCGAGCTGCAGGGCGTGGCCGAGGGGTTCGCCGTGCCAGTTCGCCGCGGTGACGGAGATCCCGGTGACCAGCGCCGCGGTGAACACCTGTCCGGCGATCCGGTGCCGCGGTGCGCGGGGCGCCCGCGACGGTCCCTGCTCCTTCCCCTGCCGCCCGTGCGGTCCGCCGCTGCCCGGTGGCGGCGTCCCGGCGGAGTCGTCGGGACCCCACAGGTAGCCGGTGCCCGGCGCCCCGGTCTTCACCAGTGGGTCCCGCCACCAGGAGGGGCTGCCCGGGACGGGCGGTGCCTGGGCCTCCGGCGGGACGTCGACCCGCGGACGGTCCCCGGCCGGCTCCGCCTCTGAGGTGCCGGCGGCCGGCGCGTGCCGGCGGCGCTGAGACCAGTAGGCGGCACCCGCGACGGCCGCGATGACCAGGACCGAGAAGCCCCCGATCCCCCCGTTGTCGAGGAGGGTCAGGAACAGGGCGCAGCCGACCAGGGCGGCCAGTACGGCGGCCAGGGTGCCGCCCTCGATCCGGCCGGTGAGCAGCTTCCTGGCCTCGCTGTCCTCCTCGCCCTCCGCGGGTACGAACAGCCAGGCGAAGCCGTAGAAGATCAGGCCCAGGCCGCCGGTGAGGGCGAGCACGCCGAGCACGATCCGGAAGACCACCGGGTCGAGGTCGAAGTGCCGGCCCAGGCCACCGCACACGCCCGCCAGCACCTTGTCGCGCTTGGCGCGGCGCAGCGGGGGGAGCGGGGGGCGGTCGGCGGCCGGGTCCCGGTCCGTCGGCGGGGCGTCCTGGGCTCGGTTCATGCGTCCATGGTGACGGGCCCGCCGGGCCGCCGGAATCGGGCCCTACCCTGGCAGAACCCTGAGAAACCCCCGAGGCGGCCCCGCCGAAAACCGGGGGGCTTACCCGATGTGCGGACGGCCGCGCCCGTGTGACCATCGGTGACATGCCAGCAGTCGCCGCCCCCGCCGGAACCCCGCACGCCCCCGAGGACGGGGACCATCCCGCGCGCAAGCTCTACCGCAGCGCCGACGGGCGGATGCTCGGCGGGGTCGCGCGCGGCCTCGCCGGACACCTGGGGCTGCCCGTGGTCTGGGTGCGGCTGACCTTCTTCGGCCTGTTCATCTTCGGCGACGGGCTGGGCGTCCTCCTCTACGCCGCGTTCTGGGTGTTCGTCCCGCTGGGCGTCGGCGGCAAATCGGCGGGCCACTCCTTCTTCGAGAAGCTGCCCGACGGCCGGCGCCGCCTGCGCACCCTCGACAAGGGGCAGGTCGTCGCGTTGGTGGTGCTCGCCGCGGGGATCGCGACCTTCGCGGGCAAGGTGCAGGCCGGCGGGGACAACGGCCGCTACCTGTGGCCCACCCTGCTGGTCGGGGCCGGCGTGGTGCTGGTGTGGCGGCAGGCCGACAACGCGCGCCGCGCCCACTGGACGGCCGCCGCCGGGCGCAACGCCCGGCTGCTCCAGGCCGGCCGGGCGCTGGCCGGGGTCGCACTGGTCGGCGTGGGCCTGACCGTCTTCATCGTCGTGCGGGGTTCCGCCGCCCAGCTGGGCAACGTACTGACGGCGGCCCTCGCGGTGCTCGTCGGCATCGCGCTGCTCGCCGGACCGTGGCTGATCCGGATGACCCAGGACCTCTCCGAGGAACGCCTGATGCGCATCCGCGCCCAGGAGCGTGCCGAGGTGGCGGCGCACGTGCACGACTCCGTGCTGCACACCCTCACCCTGATCCAGCGCAACGCGGAGGACGTCGGCGAGGTGCGGCGGCTGGCCCGGGCCCAGGAGCGGGAGCTCCGGAACTGGCTGTACAAGCCCGAGGGCACCGGCAAGGACGAGGAGGAGGAGCCGGCCACGCTGGCGGAGGCGGTGAAGAAGACCGCCGCGGCGGTCGAGGACCACCACGGTGTCCCGATCGAGGTCGTGGTCGTCGGCGACTGCCCGCTGGACGAGAAGCTGGGCGCGCTGGTGCAGGCCGCGCGCGAGGCGATGGTGAACGCGGCCAAGTACGGTGGCGAGGGCGGCCCGGTCCAGGTGTTCGCGGAGGTGGAGGGGCGGACGGTGTTCGTGTCCGTACGGGACCGGGGTCCGGGCTTCGACATCGACGCGGTGCCCGGCGACCGGATGGGCGTACGAGAATCGATCATCGGCCGGATGCAGCGCAACGGCGGGACCGCCCGGCTGCGGTCCGCGGCGGGCGGCGGTACGGAAGTCGAGCTGGAGACGGAGAGGGCGGCGAGCGCGCAATGAACGGGGAGACGCGATGACCGGGGAGAACGCGCAGGATCGGCACGTGCGGGTGGTGCTGGTCGACGACCACCGCATGTTCCGCACGGGGGTGCAGGCGGAGATCGGCGAGACCGGCCGGACCGGGGTCGAGGTGGTCGGCGAGGCCGCAGACGTCGACCAGGCGATCACCGTGATCACGGCCACCCGCCCCGAGGTGGTGCTGCTGGACGTGCACCTGCCGGGCGGCGGCGGGGTCGAGGTGCTGCGGCGCTGCGCCCCGCTGATGGGGGCGGCCGAGAACCCGGTGCGGTTCCTGGCGCTGTCGGTCTCGGACGCCGCGGAGGACGTCATCGGGGTCATCCGTGGCGGGGCCCGCGGTTATGTCACCAAGACGATCACCGGCACGGACCTGGTGGATTCGATCTTCCGGGTGCAGGAGGGGGACGCGGTGTTCTCGCCCCGGCTGGCCGGTTTCGTGCTGGACGCGTTCGCGTCGACGGACGCGCCGCCGGTGGACGAGGACCTGGACCGGCTGACCCAGCGCGAGCGGGAGGTGCTGCGGCTGATCGCGCGCGGGTACGCGTACAAGGAGATCGCCAAGCAGCTGTTCATCTCGGTGAAGACGGTCGAGTCGCACGTCTCGGCGGTGCTGCGCAAGCTCCAGCTCTCCAACCGGCACGAGCTGACGCGGTGGGCGACGGCCCGGCGCCTGGTCTGACCGTCCCGTCGCGTTCCGTCCTGCCCCGGGCCGGGTCTTCGGATCACGCGGGGCGGGCGGCGCCCGCCCACGGCATCGAGTCGACCGGGGCGAGGCGGACAGTGGAGCCCGGGCGGGGGGCGTGGATCATCTGGCCGTTGCCGACGTAGAGCCCGACGTGGGTGATGCCGGAGTAGAAGAAGACGAGGTCGCCGGGGGCGAGTTGGCTCCTGGCGATCCGCCGGCCCGCGTTGATCTGGGTGTACGTGGTGCGGGGCAGCGAGACTCCGGCCGAGCGCCAGGCGGCCTGGGCGAGCCCCGAGCAGTCGAAGGAGCCGGGCCCGGTCGCCCCCCACACGTAGGGCTTGCCGATCGCCCCGTAAGCGAAGGAGACCGCGCGGGCCGCACGGGATCCGTCGGCGGGCGGCGCGGGGCGGGCGGCGGACGGGGTGCGGTTCCCGGCGGCCGGGGCACCCTGCGGTGCGGTCGCCGGGCCGGAGTCGGGGTCCATGGCCTCGTAGCGGGCCCGCTCCTCGGCGGTCAGCCGGTTGAGCAGGCGCCGGGCGTCCTCCAGCTTGCCCTCCGCGGTGCGCTTGTGGCGGGCGAGTTCGGCCTGCCGCTCGCGGAGCTCGGCGAGCCGTCCGGCGGCCTCCGCGCGCAGCCTGCCGACCTCGTCGAGCCTGCTGCGGACGGTGGCGAGGTCGGCGGCGCTGCGGTCCCCGGCCCGGTCCAGGAGGGCCGCCCGGTCCAGGTACTCCTGCGGGTCGTCGGAGAGGACCAGCTGCAGGGCCGGGCCGAGGGCGCCGCTGCGGTACTGGGAGGCGGCCAGGGAGCCGAGGGCGTTGCGGGCGGTGTTGAGGCGGTCGGTCGTGCGGGCGGTCCGGTCGCGCAGTTCCTCCAGGGACCGTTCGGCCCGGTCGGCCTTCTCCTTCGCCCCGTTGTACTGCTCGGTAGCGGCCTCGGCCTCCTCGTAGAGCCGGTCCACCCGTTCCTTGACCTGGTCCGGGGTGAGCCGGGGTTCCGCCTGCGAGGAGCCTTCGAACGCGGTGGCGGTGGCAGCGCCCGCCAGGGCGAGGGTGGCGGCCTTCCGGATGGTGCCGCCGGAGAGCGGGCGCTGCCTGGGCTTTCGATGACTGGCCACGGAGTGCGTCCTTCCGTTCGTCTTGAGGGAGGACGCTAAACCTGTGGGTAACGGGCAGATGGCGAAATGATCCGAACTGATCGGACGTGACCGGTCGGCGTCGTTCGGCGTCGTTCGGTGTCAGGTCCAGAGAACGGCGATGAAGATGTTGGCGAGGGTCAGTCCGCCGACCGCGGCGAACGGTCCTTTCTCCACCCGCTCCTCGTCCCGCTTGACGTAGACCAGCGCGAGGACCACGAACAGGACCGCCAGCTTCACACCGATCTTGATGTGGTTGACCGGGTCGCCGTCCATCTCGCGGAAGCCGACCAGGAGCACACCGGTCACCAGCATGGTCAGCGCACCGTGCAGCATCCCGGGCGAGAAGCGGGCGGTTCCCGCGCCCATCGCCTTCATCTGGGTCAGGAAGCCGCCGAGCAGCGCGGCGATGCCGATGATGTGCAGGCCGACGAAGGCGTTGGTGAGTACGTCCATGCGCCCGAGCGTACGGGGGGCCCTCAGCGGCCGAAGAAGCGGACCAGCTCCTCGGTGACCGCCTCCGGCTGCTCCTCCGGGAGGTAGTGGCCGCAGTCGTCGACGCGCACCACCCGGGTGTCGGTGCCGTGCGAGGGGATCACGGCGGCCAGGCTGTCGTGGTTGCTGCGGTCGCCGCCGAGGGCCAGCAGCGGGTGCGGCACCGGCGCGTAGCCGGCGAAGTCGGCGATGTCCTGTGCGAAGGCCCGGTACCAGGCGTTGCCGGCCCGGATGGCGTCCGGGGTGTCGTAGGCGCGGGCGTAGACCTCCCGGGAGAGCGGGGGGAAGCTCCCGTCGGGGTCGGCGGCCAGCTCGTCGATCAGCCGGTCCAGGAGCAGCCGGAAGCGGCCGGCCAGGAGCTGCTCGGGCAGGCCCTCCACCTGGTTGAAGGCGAACCACCACAGGAAGTGCCCGCCGCCGGGGCGCGGGATCAGGGGCATCTCCGCCCAGCCGGCGTCGGGGTGCGGGACGTCGAGCAGGGCGATCCTGCGGGTGGCCTCCGGGTGGTTGGCGGCGTGCGCGTAGGCGACCATCGCGCCGATGTCGTGGCCGGCCAGGTGGGCGGAGCCGATGCCCAGGTGCCCCAGCAGGGCGTGGACGTCGGCGGCCATCGTCTTCTTGTCGTACCCGTCGGCGGGCTTGGCGGAGCCGCCCATGCCGCGCAGGTCCACGGCGATCACCCGGTGCCGGCGGGCGAGGGCGGGCATCACCCGGTGCCACTGCCACCAGGTCTGGGGCCAGCCGCCGAGGAGGACCAGGGGCTCGCCGGAGCCGCCGTCCACGTAGTGCAGGCGGGTGCCGTTGACCTCGGCGTGCCGGCTGGTGAAGCCGCCGTCGAGGGAGGCCGCGAGGGCGGCGTCGGAACGGTTCGGGGGGATGGCGGGCAGGGCGGGCGTGGCGGGCATGGCGGTTCCTCACGTCGGTGGGCGGCCGCCGGGACCGGCGGATTGACCATACGAAGATCTCGAACGATCAAAACCGTACGAGATCCTCGTACGGTTGGTCAACGGATCGGCCGGCTTCCGTACGAAAACTGCGTACAGTGGAGTCATGCCTGCCGCTCACGAGCTGACCCACCCCGGGGCCGGGGAGATCGACCTGGTCGGCGTCCTCGCCGCCCTCGGGCACCCCGTACGGCTGGAGATCGTCCGCAAACTGGCCTCGCTCGCCGACGGCGAGGAGGCGTTCTGCGGCGAGGTCGTCCCCGACCTGGCCCGCTCCACCGTCACCCACCACCTGCGGACCCTCCGCGAGAGCGGGGTGCTCTGCCAGCGCCCGCGCGGCCGCAAGCTCTTCCTCGCCCTGCGCCGGGACGACCTGGAGGCCCGCTTCCCCGGACTGCTCGGTCTCGTACTCGATTTTTCGGGGCGGGAACCGGCTGTCGGCGCCGAGCCCTAAACTCGTAAAGCGATGAGCAGCCTCTTTGACGACAGCTTCCTGGCGGACCTCTCCCCCTCCGACGAGGAGCCGCCCCCGCCGCCCGAGGAGTACGCGTACGCCCCGGAGCCCGGCGCGGACGACCTCTTCGAGGGCCACTTCGACGCGCCCATGAGCGGCGACCGGTACTACCGGGACGGCTCGGCGAAGCCCGTCATCGACCCGGCCACCCTGCTGGACGGGCTCAACGAGCAGCAGCGCGCCGCCGTGGTGCACGCCGGGTCCCCGCTGCTCATCGTGGCCGGTGCCGGCTCCGGCAAGACCCGGGTGCTCACCCACCGCATCGGGCACCTGCTGGCCGCCCGCGACGTCCATCCCGGCCAGATCCTGGCGATCACCTTCACCAACAAGGCCGCCGGCGAGATGAAGGAGCGCGTCGAGGGCCTGGTCGGCCCCCGCGCCGGCGCCATGTGGGTGTCCACCTTCCACAGCGCCTGCGTGCGCATCCTGCGCCGCGAGTCCAAGAGGCTCGGCTTCACCTCGTCCTTCTCGATCTACGACGCGGCCGACTCCAAGCGCCTGATGGCCCTGGTCTGCCGCGACCTGGACCTGGACCCGAAGCGGTTCCCGCCGAAGTCCTTCAGCGCCAAGATCTCCAACCTGAAGAACGAGCTGATCGACGCCGAGGCCTTCGCCGACCAGGCCGCCGACGGCTTCGAGAAGACACTCGCCCAGGCGTACGGGATGTACCAGTCGCGGCTGCGCGAGGCCAACGCGCTCGACTTCGACGACATCATCATGACCACGGTGCATCTGCTCCAGGCGTTCCCGGACGTCGCCGAGCACTACCGCCGCCGCTTCCGGCACGTGCTGGTCGACGAGTACCAGGACACCAACCACGCCCAGTACACGCTGGTGCGCGAGCTGGTCGGACCCGGCTACCCGGACCTCCCGCCGGCCGAGCTGTGCGTCGTGGGTGACGCCGACCAGTCGATCTACGCCTTCCGCGGCGCGACCATCCGCAACATCCTCCGGTTCGAGGAGGACTATGCGGACGCGACCACGATCCTGCTGGAGCAGAACTACCGCTCCACCCAGACGATCCTGTCCGCGGCCAACGCCGTCATCGAGCGCAACGAGAACCGCCGCGCCAAGAACCTGTGGACCGACGCCGGCACCGGCGTCGGCATCACCGGCTACGTGGCCGACACCGAGCACGACGAGGCGCAGTTCGTCGCCGACGAGATCGACCGGCTCACCGACGCGGCCGACGCCAAGGCGGGCGACGTCGCCGTCTTCTACCGCACCAACGCCCAGTCCCGGGTCTTCGAAGAGATCTTCATCCGGGTCGGCCTGCCCTACAAGGTCGTCGGCGGCGTCCGCTTCTACGAGCGCAAGGAGGTCCGGGACATCCTGGCCTACCTGCGCGTCCTGGCGAACCCCGAGGACAACGTCCCGCTGCGCCGCATCCTCAACGTGCCCAAGCGCGGCATCGGCGAGCGCGCCGAGGCGATGATCGACGCGCTGGCGGCCCGTGAGCGGATCACCTTCCCGCAGGCGCTGCGGCGGGTGGACGAGGCGTACGGGATGGCCGCCCGGTCCACCAACGCCGTCAAGCGGTTCAACGCGCTGATGGAGGAGCTGCGCACGGTCGTCGAGTCCGGCGCCGGCCCCGCGGTGGTGCTGGAGGCCGTCCTGGAGCGCACCGGGTACCTGGCCGAGCTCCAGGCGTCGACGGACCCGCAGGACGAGACCCGTATCGAGAACCTCCAGGAACTGGCCGCCGTGGCCCTGGAGTTCGAGCAGGCGCGCGCAGGCGCCGACGCGACCGAAGCCGGAGCGGTCGAGGCAGGCGGGGCGGAGGCCGGCGCGGCGGCGGCGCCCGGTGCCGCGGCCGGCACCCTGGCCGAGTTCCTGGAGCAGGTCGCGCTCGTCGCCGACTCCGACCAGATCCCGGACGAGGACGAGGAGGGCACGGGCGTCATCACGCTGATGACCCTGCACACCGCCAAGGGCCTGGAGTTCCCGGTGGTCTTCCTGACCGGCATGGAGGACGGGGTCTTCCCGCACATGCGGGCACTGGGCCAGACCAAGGAGCTGGAGGAGGAACGGCGGCTCGCCTACGTCGGCATCACGCGCGCCCGCGAGCGGCTGTACCTGACCCGGTCGAGCATGCGCAGCGCCTGGGGCACCCCCTCGTACAACCCGCCCTCCCGGTTCCTGGAGGAGATCCCCGACCAGTACCTGTCGTGGAAGCGGACGGGACCGGCGCAGAAGCCGGCCGGCCCGCTGCGCGGCGGCGCGGTCGGCGGCCGGACCGGCGGGCGGGCCGGTGGCACGGCCACCTTCGGGACCTCGCCGGAGGCCTTCCTGTCCTCCTCGCGGTCGAAGTCCGGCCCGTCCGGCTTCGCCACACGGCGGAGCGCCGACAAGCCGGTGATCGCGCTGGCGGTGGGGGACCGGGTCACCCACGACCAGTTCGGCCTGGGCACGGTCATGGAGGTCCGGGGAGCGGGCGCGGACGCGCAGGCGACCGTGGACTTCGGGGACGCCAAGCCGAAGCGGCTGCTGCTGCGCTACGCGCCGGTGGAGAAGCTCTAGGGGAGCGGGAGGCCCGCGCGGGGTGCGCCCGCGCGGGCTTCACGGGGTCGGTCGGCGCGGGGCGCGTCCGGTTGGGCTTCGCGAGTCCGGCCCGCGTCGGGATGTGCCGCGTCCGGGCGATCCGGGTCCGGGCAGGTGGCGTCCGGGGGGCCCGCGCCCGCTAGTTGGGGTTCAGGCCGTGCTTGCGGAGCCAGGCGGACGGGTCGATCGGGCCGCCGCCGCCCGGCCGGACCTCGAAGTGGAGGTGCGGACCGGTGGAGTTGCCCGAGTTGCCGGAGTACGCGATGACGTCGCCGGCCTTGACCTTGCCGGACCGGATCTTGGTGCTGCTGAGGTGGCAGTACCAGGTCTCGGTGCCGTCGGGAGAGGTCACTATGGCCATGTTGCCGTAGGCGCTGTTCCACTGGGTGCGCACGACGCCGTCGGTCGCGGACATCACCGGAGTCCCGTAGGAGACCGGGAAGTCGATGCCGGTGTGCACGGACATCCACATGCCGCCGGCCTGTCCGAACCCGGCGCTGAGGCCGTGCTGCGCGACCGGGAGCGCGAACTTGGGGCGCAGGAGCTCCTTGCGGGCCGCTTCCTCGGCCGCCTTCTTGCGCGCCTCCTCCTGGGCCACCTTCAGGTCGATGCGCTCCTGGGTGCGGCTGGCGCGGTCCGCGAAGTCCCCGGCGTCGGCGCTGAGCGCGGTGAGCTGGGTGTCCAGCTTGTTGTTCACGGCGACCGGCTTGACCGCGGACGGGTCCGAAGCGGCCAGCGAGGTGACTTCCTCGGCCGGCTTCTCGCCGCCGGTCAGACCACCCACGGAGGCGGCCGCGACGCCCGCGACCCCCATGACGCAGACGGAGGGAACCGCCACGGTCAGCAGGGCGGAACGCTTCGCCGGGGTCCGGCGGCGGTTCGCGCCGGCGGCCTTGGAGCCGGTCTTGGCGACGTTCCGGGAGCCGCCCTTGCCGGCGGCGCGGCGGGCCGCGCGCGGTCCGGGATCGGCGTCGGGTCCGGCCGCCTGCCGGGGCATGGCCCGCGTCTCGGCGGCATGCAGGGCCGCGTCGGCGTCGTAGGACTCGTCGCCGGACTCGTCTTCGGCCGCGTCGGACTCGCGGAACTGCAGCGGCTCGGCCGGTGCGTCGTGGTCCTCAAGGCCGTCGTGGCCGTCGTGCTCGGGCGTGATGACCTCGAACACGGCGGTGGGCTGCGGCTGCTGCCCGTACTCGGAGGCGTACTGCGCGGACGGGTCGGCGTACTCGGCGTACCCCTCGAACCCGGCGTACTCCGCGGCCTGCGGGGCGGTGTGCCCGGCGGTGTGGTCGGTGCCGTATCCGGTGCCGGTGCCGTAATCGGCCTGGTGGGCATCGGTGTTGGCGACGGTGTAGGGGTCGCTGAACCCGGTGCCGTAGGCGCCGCCGGCGTCGTACTCGGTCTGGTAGCCGGTGCCGTACGCGAACTGCTGGGGCTGCTCCGCCTGTCCGGCGGTGTTCCACGCGGTCGCGTCGTAGGCGCCGGTCTCCGTGGCGAAGCCGGGCATCGCCCACTGGCCGGAGGCGTCGTAGGCGAAGGCCGTCTGCTGGTGGTCGGCCGCGACGGGGGCCGCGTAGCCCCACTGGCCGGTGGTGTCCCCGGCGGAGGCCTGGTTCGGGATCGCGGAGGCCCAGGCGCTGCTGTCGTAGGCGCCGGTGGCCGTGCCGTAGGGGTCGTACGAGGTGAATCCGCCCGTGAACCCACCGGTGGCACCGAGGCCTTGGGCCTGCGTTTCGTAGGTGCCGTAGCCCGGATCGCCGGCGAAAGTGGTGGTGGAAAGGCCGTCGTACCCGTTATCCGGGTAGTGGCCCGACGATGGGCGGTCGTTCACCAACTTCTCTTTCGCCTCGGCAGTGGGGGGCCTGGGTGGCCGGGGCTGATGGGACCCCGGGGGGAAGCAGTGGCGTGACTGTACCCGGCGGTTCGCGGCGACGACAATCTTCGGCGGGTTTCCACCCTTCAGGAACCGGGCATTCGGCCGTCTTTCGGTCGCGCTGAGGGAGAGCCTTGGCCTTGAGTTCGAAATTCGTTCGACTTCCGGGGGGCTCTCGTCTACGCGACGGAAGCGGTCCCGGGGAGGCCGGGGAGGCCCCGGACGGGCCCGTCGAGGACCTGCCGGACCGCGGAGATGACCGCCGGGTGGGCCGGCAGGGCGAGATGCCCTATGCCCGTGACCTGCACGTTCGCCACGAGCAGATCGGGGTGCTCGATGCGGGCCGTGCCCGTCGGCGCCATGACGGCGTCGAACTCGCTCCAGAACGCCACGCAGCGGGTGCGGCAGCCCGGCGCGGGTGCGCGGAGCTCCGCCATCACCGGCGAGTCGGGGCGCATCTGGCGGACCACCGGGTGCACGTCCATGAAAGGGGCGACCGCGGTGCCCGCGTGCGGGGTACCCAGCGTCACCAGTGTGCGGACCCGGGCGTCCCCGCCGAGGCGCTGCACGTAGTACCGCGCGACCAGCCCGCCGAGGCTGTGCCCGACCAGGTCCACGCGCTGGTGCCCGGTGCGTGCGCAGAGTTCCTCGACGCGGTGGCCCAGCCGGCGGGCGGCCGTCCGCAGGTCGGCGGTGAGAGGTGAGTAGTTGTACGTCTCCACCCGGCGCAGCCCGTGTGCCGCGAGGGCGCGCCGCAGCAGGACGAAGACCGAGCGGTTGTCCCCGAACCCGTGCAGCAGCAGGGCCGGCGGGCGCACACCGGGGTCCGCCGACGGCGCCGGCCGCGGTTCCTGCCGCACCCCGGTGGGGTAGAGGAGGAGGTGGCCGGCGAGCACGATCAGTTCGAGCGCGGCGGCCCGGAGCGCGGCCCCGGAGGCGGGGGCGGAAGCGGGAACGACCCGTGCGGGCGACAGCCCCATCGACGCCCTCCCCCGATGACGGACGCCGTCCCCGCTGCGCGTGCCGACGGCGCCACCGTGCCGTGCGGCTGGCGGCACAGTGGCGCCTGCGCCCCCGTACGGTGCTTGCTCTCTGTGATTTCCCCCTCGTGGTTGACCGCGAAACGGTGTCGTGCGGGATGCTGTGCTTAACGTTCGTTCACTCGGGAGGCAGTGCGATGGGTGTGACCGGTCCGATCCGTGTGGTGGTGGCCAAGCCGGGTCTCGACGGCCATGACCGCGGGGCCAAGGTGATCGCGCGCGCCCTGCGCGACGCCGGCATGGAGGTCATCTACACGGGCCTGCACCAGACGCCGGAGCAGATCGTCGACACCGCCATCCAGGAGGACGCGGACGCCATCGGCCTGTCGATCCTCTCCGGCGCCCACAACACGCTGTTCGCGCGCGTGCTGGAGCTGCTGAAGGAGCGGGACGCCGAGGACATCAAGGTGTTCGGCGGCGGGATCATCCCGGAGGACGACATCGCGCCGCTGAAGGCCAAGGGCGTCGCCGCCATCTTCACCCCGGGCGCGACCACCACCGCGATCGTGGACTGGGTCCGCGAAAACGTCCGCGCGTGAATTGTGTTCCTCCCGGCGTGACGAATGCATAATTCCGGAAACGGCGAATGCGCGATGTCTTGAACATCGAAGACGGCATTCCGCCCGCATGGGTATTCGAGTTGATTAGCATCGGGTAACGGACCCGAAGTGTGGATCCGGTCATCGGCGTGCCTCCGCACGGCAGGGGGTGCGCCATTCCCTTACCGAACCGGGATTCCCCCATCATGATCGACTCGTTGTCCCCCCGGCTGCCCCTCAGTGGGGGCCAGGCCGGAATCTGGTACGGACTCCAGCTGGACGGCTCCGGGCTCGCGCACACCGTGTCCGAATTCTGGGACGTGCGCGGGCCCGTGAGGCCCGAATTACTCCGGGCGGCGGTCCGCCGCACATCGGAAGACGCCGAAGCCCTGCGAATAACCTGCGGCGAGGATGCCGACGGCCCCTGGCAGCGGGTGGAACCAGGCGGGGCCGACGTGCCCCTCCTCGACTTCACCGGTGAGGACGAGCCGTGGGAGGCGGCCCGCCGGTGGATGGAGGCGCAGGCCGGCATCCCCCTCGACCTGCGCAGGGGAGAGGTCCACCGGTCGGCGGTCCTGCGGGTGTCTCCGCGCCGGCACCTCTGGTTCTACCGGCTGCACCACCTGGTGACCGACGGGTACAGCAGCCAGCTGCTGGCCCACCGCGTCGCCGAGGTCCACGATGCGCTGGCCGCCGGGCAGGACGTGCCCGCGGCGCGCTTCGGGTCCCTCCGGTCCCTGGTCGAGGAGGAGCAGCAGTACCGCTCGTCCGCCCGGTACGCCGAGGACCGCCGCTACTGGCAGGGCGAGCTGGCCGCCATCGGGCGGGTGGCCTGCCTGACCGACGCGTCGATGCTCCCGGCGGGGATACCGCTCAAGGAGATCTGGCGGGCGCCCGCCGGACTGCGGGACCTCGTGCAGGCGTGCGCCCGCGACCGGCGGACGAGCTGGCCGCGCGTGCTGATCGCGGCGTTCGCCGCCTATACCGGCCTGCTGACCGGATCGGCCGAAACCGTGATCGGACTACCCGTGGCGAACCGCAGGCGGGGCGTATCGGCGACCACTCCGGGCATGTTGTCCAACGTCATTCCGCTGCGGCTGCACGCCGACCGTTCCCTGACCTTCGCCGAACTCGTGGACCAGGTCGCCGGGAAGATCGAGGAGACCCGCGGCCACGGACGGTTCCGCTTCGAGGAAATGCGCCGTGAATTCCGGCGGGAGCACGGGGACGGCCGTATCTTCGGGCCCATCGCCAACATGCTGTCGCTGTCCACCGAGGTGACGTTCGGCGGGATCCCGGCCCGGTACGAGAATTTCTCCCCCGGCCCGATCGAGGACTTCATGTTCGCCGCCTACGACACGCCGCGCGGACTGGCGTTCTCCTTCCACGCCAACGCCGGCCTCTACACCGCCGGCGAACTGAAGGACCACCGCGCCAGGTTCGGGTCCTTCCTGCGCCGGGTGCTCGCCGATCCCGGGCAGCGCATCGGGGACGTCGGCCTGCTCCACGCGGACGAACGCCGCCGTTTCCTGGAGATCCGCCCCCGACGGGAGGAACCGGCCGGCGCGCCCCGCACCCTCGTGGAAGCCTTCCGGGCCCAGGCCGAGAGGACCCCGGACGCGACGGCCGTGACCTGCGGAACGGACTCCCTGACCTACGCGGAACTGGCCTCCCGGGCCGACCGGCTGGCACACCGGCTGGAGCGGCACGGTGCCGGACTCGAACGGCTCGTGGCCGTCGCCCTGCCGCAGGGCGTCGACCTGGTGGTCGCCCTGCTGGCGGTCCTCACCTCGGGAGCCGCGTACCTGCCGGTCGACCCCGCCTACCCGCAGGACCGGATCGCCTTCCTCCTGCGGGACGCCGATCCGCTGCTGCTCCTGTCGGCCTCCGGCGTGCAGGCCCGGGACGCCCGCCCCGACCTGCCCGTACTCGAAGTCGACGCCCCGGCCGCACCGGAGCACCCGGACGACCGTGCAGGTCAGGTCGCACCGCCCGCCGGACCCCGCTGTCCCTCCGCACCGGACAACGCGGCCTACGTCATCTACACCTCCGGCTCCACGGGACGCCCCAAGGGCGTGGTCGTCTCGCACCGGAACGTCCTGGCCCTGTTCGCGGCCACCCGGGAGCTCTTCGACTTCCGCGACACCGACGTGTGGACGATGACCCACTCGTACTCGTTCGACTTCTCCGTCTGGGAGCTGTGGGGACCGCTGCTGACCGGCGGACGCCTGGTCGTGGTCCCCACCACGACCAGGCGCGCACCGGACGAACTGCTCCGGCTGCTCGCCGACGAGGGCGTGACCGTCCTCAGCCAGACGCCCTCGGCGTTCCAGCAGCTGCTCCGGGCCGACGAGGACGAACCGGACACCGGGGCGCGCCTGGCCCTGCGCTACGTGGTGTTCGGCGGCGAGGCACTGGATCCGGCGCGCCTGGCGGACTGGTACGCGCGGCACGCCGAGGACGCCCCCGTCCTGGTCAACATGTACGGGATCACGGAGACCACCGTCCACGCCAGCCACCTGCCGCTCGACCGCTCGGCGGTACCGTCCCAGGCCGGCGGCCCCGGCAGCCCCATCGGCCGGAGCCTGCCGGGACTGGGGCTCCACCTGCTCGACGCGAACCTCCAGCCCGTTCCGCCCGGCGTCACCGGAGAGATCTACGTCGCCGGCGACCAGCTGGCCCGCGGCTACCAGGACCGGCCCGGCCTCACCGCCTCCCGGTTCGTCGCCGACCCCTTCGGCGCCCCCGGATCGAGGATGTACCGGTCCGGCGACCTCGCCCTCCGGCAGGCCGACGGACGGCTCCACTACCGGGGCCGCGCGGACGACCAGGTCAAGATCAGGGGCTTCCGGATCGAATTGGGCGAGATCGAGGCCGCGCTGCGCGCCTGCCCGGGCGTCTCCCACGCCTGCGTGGTGGCACGGAAGGACGCGGTCGGGGACGACGCGCTCGTGGCGTACGCGGTGGCCCGCGACGACGCGGACGCCGCCGACACGGATCCGGCCGCCCTGCGCGGCCTGCTCGCCCGCCGGCTGCCGCCCCACATGGTGCCCTCCGCCGTCGTGCGGATCGACGCGATCCCGCTGACGGCCAACGGCAAACTCGACCGCCGGGCCCTGCCCGAGCCGGTGTACACCCGCTCCCCGCAGGGCTCCGGCGGAGGAGGGTCGGCCCTGGAGCGGGACGTCGTCGAGGCGTTCGTGCACGCCCTGGGGATCCCGGACGTATCGGCCGGGGACGACTTCTTCGACCTGGGCGGCGACTCCTTCAAGGCGGTGCGCCTGGCCCGCCGGGCGGGGCGCGGGCTGACCGTGCTGGACGTGTTCCAGCACCCCACTCCGGTCCTGCTCGCCCGCCGCATCCTGGAACTGGCCGAGTCCGACGGCAGCGGGCGGCCCGTCCTGCGGCCGCTCGGCGGGCAGGGTGCGGGCCGCACGCTCGTCTGCATCCCCTACGGAGGCGGTACGGCCGCCGCCTTCCGCGGCCTGGCCGCGGAGCTGGGCCCCGACGTGGACGTCCGGGCGGCCGAGCTCCCCGGCCATGACCCGACGCGGTCCGAGGACCCGCTGTGGTCCCTGGACGACACCGCCGACCTGATCGCCGCGGAGATCGGCGGTTCCGTCGACGGACCCTTCGCGCTGTACGGGCACTGCGCAGGTTCGTCCCTCGCGGTGGCGGTGGCGCAACGGCTGGACCGGATGGGCCTGTTGCCGGAGGCCCTGTTCATCGGGGCCGCGGTGCCCGAGGCCGACCCCGAGGCCCAGCTGGAGCGCGCCACGACCTGGCCCGCGGAGGCCCTGCACGCCTTCATGTCCTCGATCGGAGGTTTCGAGGGCGCGCTGGACGACTCCGATCTGCAGACCGTCCTGAACGTGATCCGGCACGACATGGTCCAGGGGCTGCACTTCCAGATCGAGGCGCAGCGCGGCGAGGAGAAGCCGCTGGGCGTTCCGCTCGTGGTGGTGATCGGCGACGCGGACCCCGTCACCGAGGGGTACGAGCTGGACCACCTCCGGTGGGAGCGGCACGCGACCCGGGTCGAGCTGGAGGTGATCCCCGGAGGGGGCCACTACTTCCTCAACGACCGGCCGGACGCGCTGGCGAAGGTGATCGCCGGCCACCTGGAGACGACGGCTCCCACCGGCTGAGCCCCGGCCGGCCCGTCCGGCGAACGGTGACCGGCGACCCGGTGACCGGAGGCGCCCTCGGGCGTCCTCCGGTCGGGCCGGTCAGGTCCGCTGCCGCCGTCCGCGGGCCGCCGTCCGCTGCCCGCCGTCCGCTGCCGGTCCGTCGTCCGTCGTCCGCAGTCCGTCTGCGGTCCGGTACCGCCCTGGCGGTGCCGGGCGGCGGATCGGGGTGGGTCGGGGGCGGCGGGCCAGGGCGTGGCGGGTCAGGGCGCGGGGGCGAGTTCGGCCAGCATCGCCGCGCGGAGCCGGAGCGTGGCGGTGAGCCGCTGGAACGCCTCCGCCCAGTACGCGGCGCCGCCTTCCGCGTCGGGGGCGTCCGCCACTTCCAGGCGGCCGGCCTCCGCGGGGTCGAGGCAGCGCTCGGCGAGCCCCATCACCCCGCTGAAGCTCCACGGGTAGCTGCCCGCGTCCCGCGCCGCCCGCAGTGCGTCGACCACGGCCCGTCCCAGTTCCCCCGCCCACGGCACCTCGCACACCCCGAGCAGCTGGAACGCCTCGGACAGGCCGTGCGCCCGGATGAACTCCGCGACCCATGCGGCCCGTTCCTCCGGGGCAAGGCTCTCCAGTAGTCTGGCCCGCTCGGCGAGCGAGGCCGTGCCCGGCCCGGCGGCCGGTGGTGCGGCCGCCGAGCCCAGCAGGGCCCGCGACCATTCCGGGTCCCGCTGCCGCACGGCCGCCCGGCACCAGGCCGCGTGCAGTTCCTCGGCCCAGCCCCCGTCCACCGGAGCGGCCACGATCCCGGCCGGGTCCAGGCCCCCGAACCGCTCCCGCCAGCACGACAGCGGAGCCGCCTCCACCAGCTGGCCCAGCCACCAGGCGCGCTCGCCGCGCCCCGCCGGCGGCCGCCTGACCACCCCGTCCCGTTCCATGCCGGCGTCGCACCCGGCGGGCGGTGTCACCCCCTCCGGGCCCACGCAGGCCAGGGCCCGCCCGGCCATCCGCCCGGCCAGCGCCGAGCCCGGCAGTGCCGACAGCAGCTCCGCCGCCAGCACCCGTACGTTCCGGCTGCGGTCGCCCAGCGCCGCTTCCAGGAAGGGTTCGTCCGCCCCGGACAGGCCCTGCCGCAGCGAGTCCAGGAACATCAGCCGGTCCTCGGCCCGTTCCGCGGCCCAGCCGGACGCCAGCAACTCCCTTGCGGCCGCCGGGTCCTGCGCCCGTACGGAACCCAGCAGGGCCACCCGTTCCGCGAACAGCCCTTCCTGCCAGAGCTGTTCCACCCCGGCGGTGTCCCCGGCGTCCGGCAGGTGCCCCCCGCCCGCCCCGGTGCGCAGCGCGAACCGCCAGTCCGGGTTGAGCCGGGCCAGCCAGCGTCCCCGCGCGCCGGCCAGGGCCAGTGCCTGCGGGCGCAGGTCCGTCCGTGCCCGGGCCGCGTCCAGCAGTGCCGGAAGCTGCGCCGCCGGTGCCCGGTAGCCCTGCCGGGAGGCCGCCGCCAGCCACTGCGGGAGCAGTTCGGCCAGATCCGGCGCCGCCCCCCTGCGGCCGGCGCCCGCGCTCGCCCGGCCCGCGAGCAGCTGCGCCAGCCGCTGCCGCGCGGGCTCGGGCGGTTCGGGCCGCGGATCCTCCGCCGCGGGCTCCGGGCGCGCGCCGGCCCCGGCCGGCCGCAGCCCGGCCCGGCGGCGCAGCGCCTGCACCGCGGCCGCGTCCAGCAGGGCCTCCGGCGAACCGGCCCGCCTGCGGTCGGTGCCCAGCAGCGCGGTGCCGACCAGCTCCTCCCAGTCCATGCCGTCCGGCCCGCCGTCCCCGTCCGCGGGCCCGGTGATCGCCCTCATGGGTTCCCCTCCCTCGTGTTCCCGTCCCTCGGCCGTCACGTGGCGTGGTTGTCGTCGTGCCCTAAGACAGCGATACCGGCCCACCCGTCCTCTCGTCCCAGGCGGTCAACGGGGTGAACCCCCGGTGGCCGCACTCCCCGAACACCGTCACCGGCCCGCCGCCGGACAGCGCGGCCAGCTGCCACAGCCCCGCACGCAGCCGCCCCCCGGCGGCCCGTACCGGCAGCGCGTCCTTGCCGTCCGCGTCCGCGAGCTGCCAGCCGAGCTCGCCCGGCACCGGCACCACCGGGCCGAGCACCACCGGCCAGGCCTCCAGCCAGGGGTCCTCCCGCAGTGCCGCCCCGTACCCCTCCAGTGCCTCCGCCGCGCCCACCCCGGCGGGAGGCCGGGGCGGCGGCACCGGGGCGGCGAACCGCTCGCCCAGGTCCGCCCGCAGCCCGGCCGAGCCGGGCCGGAAGCGGGCTTCCGCGTCCAGCACCAGCCCCACCGGCAGGGTCAGTTGCGGCGGCCGGCCGGGCGGCCCGTAGTCCATCACCAGGGCCGTGCGGCCGCTCCGCAGACCGCGCAGCCATATCCGCCGCGTGGTCAGCCGGCCGTCCGCCGACACCGAGTCGTACTGCGCCAGCACCAGCCAGTGGTCCCTGACCGCGGCCGCCCCCTCCGCGGCCGCGGTCAGGCCCACCCTGGTGCGGACCGTGGCGGCCAGTGGCGCCGGCAGCCCGGACACCCCCAGCCAGGCCCGGTCCAGCAGGTGCAGCAGCGCGCACTCCTCCAGCATCCGGCCCGGCCAGCCCGCGCCGGAGCTCGGTATCGTCCCCAACTCCCTTACCCGGGAGGCCAGTCCGGGCGCCTGCGCGTCGACCATCCGGGCCGCGGTCTCCTCCCACCCCGCGTATCCGGCCTGTTCCTGCCCGGCGAGGCCGCCGCGCAGCAGGTCGGCGAGCCGCTGCTCCAGTTCCGTGACGCCCGCGCCGATCCGGGCCGCCCGCCGCTCGGCCCGCTTCCGCGCCGCTTCCGGGTCCGCCGGTCCGGCGGCTGCGGCGGCCGCGGAGGCGGACGCCTTCGCGGCCCGTGCCGCCAGCCACTTCGCGGCCCAGTCCGGTGCCTCGGCGGCCCCGTCCAGCCCGTCCGCCGCCCACAGCAGCAGCAGTCCCAGCGCGTGCTTGCACGGGAACTTCCGGCTCGGGCAGGAGCACGAGTACGCCGGCCCGGTCAGGTCCACCACCGTCCGGTACGGCGTCCTGCCACTGCCCTTGCACATCCCCCACACCGCACCGGAAGCGGAACCTCCGGTCTGTGACCACGGGCCCGCCCCGCCCAGCTTTTCCCCCGCCTTCCTCGATGCCTCGTCAGGAGCCAGAGCCAGTACCTCTTCCGCCGTCCGGCGGACCCTGTGCCCATTCATGGAAACCACCGTAGGGAACCCCACTGACAATCGCCCTGACCTGCAACGACGGTATGAACCAGGGGTGTTGTCAGTGGGGTGGTGCACGGTGGTTGCAGCAGTCGGTTGCGGCTGCCGAGCCTGGAGGGGGATCCATGAGCACGCACGGGAACGGCACCGGTGCACAGACACTGCGACCGCACGCCGAAGACGCCTTCGCGCACGAACTGAAAGCCCTCGCGGCCCAGGACGACCGGCCCCGGCCGCCCCGCTGGAAGCTCTCCCCGTGGGCGGTCTCCACCTACCTGCTCGGCGGCACGCTCGCCGACGGCACGGTGATCACCCCCAAGTACACCGGCCCCCGCCGGATCGTCGAGGTGGCCGTCAGCACGCTGGTCACCGACCGCGCCCTGCTCCTGCTGGGCGTCCCCGGCACCGCCAAGACCTGGGTGTCGGAGCACCTCGCGGCGGCCGTCAGCGGGGACTCCACCCTGCTCGTCCAGGGCACCGCCGGCACCCCCGAGGAAGCCATCCGGTACGGCTGGAACTACGCCCGGCTGCTCGCCCACGGGCCCAGCCGCGAGGCACTCGTCCCCAGCCCGGTCATGCGCGCCATGGCCGAGGGCATGACCGCCCGGGTCGAGGAACTCACCCGCATACCGGCCGACGTACAGGACACCCTGATCACCGTCCTCTCCGAGAAGACCCTGCCCGTACCGGAGCTGGGCGAGGAGGTGCAGGCGGTCCGCGGCTTCAACCTCATCGCCACCGCCAACGACCGCGACCGGGGCGTCAACGAGCTCTCCAGTGCCCTGCGCCGCCGGTTCAACACGGTGGTCCTGCCGCTGCCCGCCAGTGCCGAGGACGAGGTCGACATCGTGGCCCGCCGGGTCGAGCAGATGGGCCGTGCACTGGACCTGCCGCGGGCCGCCGAGGGCCTCGACGAGATCCGCCGGGTGGTCACCGTCTTCCGCGAGCTGCGCGAGGGCGTCACCGGGGACGGCCGGACGAAGGTCAAATCCCCCAGCGGCACCCTGTCCACCGCCGAGGCCATCTCGGTGGTCACCGGCGGCCTCGCCCTCGCCGCCCACTTCGGCGACGGGGTGCTGCGGCCCTCCGACACGGCCGCCGGCATCCTCGGCGCCGTGGTCCGCGACCCGGTGGCCGACCGGACCGTCTGGCAGGAGTACCTGGAGACGGTCGTCCGCGAGCGGGACGGCTGGAAGGACTTCTACCGCGCCTGCCGCGAGGTGACCGCATGAGCACCGCGGGAGCCGGACCGCTGCTCCTGGGGGTGCGGCACCACGGGCCCGGCTCCGCCCGCGCGGTGCGGGCCGCACTGGACGCGGCCCGTCCGGCCGCCGTGCTGATCGAGGGACCGCCCGAGGCCGACGCCCTGCTGCCGCTGGCGGCCGACCCCGGCATGCGGCCGCCGGTCGCCCTGCTCGCGCACGCCGCCGACGACCCGGGCCGGGCCGCGTTCTGGCCGCTGGCCGCGTTCTCCCCGGAGTGGGTCGCCATCCGCTGGGCCCTGGACGCCGGGGTGCCCGTCCGGTTCGCCGACCTGCCCGCCGCGCATTCGCTGGCCCCCGGACCCGCCACTGCCGCCGGCCCCGCGGAGGGCGATGGCCCCCGGGTGGGCGGTGGCCCCCCGGTGGTCGAGGGGGCCCCGGCGGACGAAGAGCCTCCGGCGGGCGCGGAGTCCGCACCGGGGGCGTCCGTACGCCTGGACCCCCTGGCCGCACTGGCCGCAGCGGCCGGGTACGACGACCCGGAGCGCTGGTGGGAGGACGTGGTCGAGCACCGCGGCGCTGAGCCGGACGACACCGCCGCGGACGCCCTCGCCCCGTTCGAGGCCATCGCCGAGGCCATGACCGCCCTGCGCGAATCCGCGGGAGAGGCGGGCCGGGACCGCCGGGACCTGGTGCGCGAGGCGTACATGCGGCAGCGGATGCGGGCCGCCCGGCGGGAGTTCGGCACCGGCTTCGCCGTGGTCTGCGGAGCCTGGCACGTGCCCGCGCTGCGCGCCCGGACCACCGTGGCCGCGGACCGGGCCCTGCTGGCCGGGCTGCCCAAGGTCAAGGTGGAGACGGCCTGGGTGCCCTGGACCCACCGCAGGCTCGCCCGGGCCGGCGGATACGGGGCGGGCATCGGCTCCCCCGGCTGGTACGCGCACCTGTTCGCCGCCCCGGACCGGCCGGTCGAACGCTGGCTGACCAGAGCCGCCGGCCTGCTGCGCGCGGAGGACCGGCCGGTGTCCCCGTCCCATGTGATCGAGGCGGTGCGACTGGCCGGGACCCTGGCCGCGGTCCGCGGCCGCCCGCTGCCCGGCCTCTCGGAAACCCTGGACGCGGTCCGGGCGGTCATGTGCGACGGGTCGGACGTGCCCTTCGCCCTGATCGAGGACCGGCTGGTCGTCGGGGACACCCTCGGCGAAGTGCCCGACACCGCGCCCGCGGTGCCGCTCCAGCGGGACCTGACCCGGCGGCAGCGCTCGCTGCGGCTCAAGCCGGAGGCGCAGGAGCGCGAGCTCGAACTGGACCTGCGCAAGGACACCGACGCGGCCCGGAGCCGGCTGCTGCACCGGCTGCGCCTGCTGGGCATCGGCTGGGGTGCGCCCGCCGCCTCCCGGGGCGGCACCGGGACCTTCCGCGAGACCTGGCGGCTGTGCTGGGAGCCGGAGCTGTCGGTGCGGGTGGCCGAGGCGGGCGCCTGGGGGACCACGGTGGAGGCCGCGGCCACCGCCAGGGCCGAGGCCGACGCGGCCGCCGCCGGGGAGCTCGGCGAGATCACCTCGCTCGCCGAGCGGTGCCTGCTCGCCGGACTGTCCGGGGCCCTGCCCGCCGTGCTCCGGGCGCTCGCCGACCGGGCCGCCCTGGACACCGACGTGGCACGCCTGGCCGAAGCGCTGCCCGCACTGGCCCGCTCGCTGCGCTACGGGGACGTCCGGGGGACCGGAGCCGCCGAGCTCGGCACGGTCGCGGCCGGACTCGCCGAGCGGATCTGCGTGGCCTTCCCGCCCGCCTGCGCGGCCGGCCTGAACGCGGAGGCCGCTGCGGAGCTGCGCGGCCATCTGGACGCCGTGCACGGCGCGGTCGGGCTGCTCTGCGCCGCCTCCGGCGACCCCGCGCCCGTGGACCCGGCGGAGGCCGGACTGCGGGACCGCTGGGCGGCCGTGCTGCGGACGCTGGCCGGGCGGGACGCGGTGCCCGGCCTGATCCGAGGCCGGGCCGCGCGGCTGCTGCTGGACGACGGGCGGATCACGGCGGAGGAGGCGGCCCGGCTGATGGGGCCGGCCCTGTCCCCGGCGGCCGCCCCCGCCGACGCGGCCGGCTGGATCGAGGGCTTCGCGGGGGGCGGCGCGGGCGGCGGCACCCTGCTCGTCCACGACGAGCGGCTGCTGGGCCTGATCGACGGCTGGCTCACCGGCATACCGGCCGGCGCCTTCACCGGCGTACTGCCCTTGCTGCGGCGGACGTTCGGGGCGTACGAGCCGGGGGTGCGGCGGTCCCTGGGCGAACTGGTCCGCCGCGGCCCGGCCGCCGCGCGCTCCCGCACCGCCGCCGCCCGGGCCCCGGAGGGCTTCGCCCCGGACCTGGACCCGGCCCGCGCGGACGCGATGGTCCCCCTGGCCCTGCTCCTCCTCGGCGCCGGCGCCGGCGCCGATGCCGATGCCGATGCCGGCGCCGGCACCGCAGCCCGCGACCGGCCCGGGGCGGGCTGACCCCGGCCGCCCGGCCCGGGTCCGGCGGGCAGAACGGCCGTACGGCCGCACGGCTGTACGCAGGCACCGTGCCGGGGCGCTGTGAGGGGTGCGGCCGGCAGACGTATCGAGTGGAGGAGACGGACGACATGGGGGACGGACGGATGACGCAGCCTCACACCGGCGGGACGACGGGCTCTCCGGCGGCAGCCGGTTCGGAGCAAACGGCGGAAACGGCGGGGGCTGCGGAAACGGCGGGGAGCGGTGGCGTGCAGCCTGACGACGGAGCGGAGGGGACCTCCGGCACCCGTACGGACGCCACGGACGCCGTGAATGCCGTGAACGCCACGGACGCCGCGGGCGAAAGGCTGCGGCGGTGGCGGATGGTGCTCGGCGGGGGAGAGGGCGAGGGGACCGGCTGCGGGCTGAGCGGGCGGGACGCGGCGATGGACGCCGCGCTCGGCGCGCTGTACGGGGACACGGGCGGGAGCGGCGGGACCGGCGGGAAGGCCCGCCGGGGCGGGGAGCGCTCAGCCGGGCTCGGCGGGTCGGCGCCCTCCGTGGCGCGCTGGCTCGGGGACATCCGGTCCTACTTCCCCGCCTCCGTGGTGCAGGTGATGCAGCGCGACGCCATCGACCGGCTCGGGCTGTCCGCCATGCTGCTGGAGCCGGAGATGCTGGAGGCCGTGGAACCGGACGTACACCTCGTCGGCACGCTGCTCTCGCTGAGCAAGGCGATGCCGGAGACGACCCGGACCACCGCGCGGGCGGTGGTCCGGAAGGTCGTGGAGCAGCTGGAGCAGAAGCTCGCCGGCCGTACCCGTTCCACCCTCACCGGCGCCCTCGACCGTTCGGCGCGGACCAGCCGGCCCCGGCACCGGGACATCGACTGGGACCGCACCATCCGGGCGAACCTGGGGAACTACCTCCCCGAGCACCGCACGGTCGTCCCCGAACGGCTGATCGGCCACGGCCGGGCGAGCCGGTCGGTCCGGAAGGAGGTCGTCCTCTGCATCGACCAGTCCGGATCGATGGCCGCCTCCGTCGTCTACGCGTCCGTCTTCGGCGCCGTCCTGGCCTCCATGCGGTCCCTCGCCACCCGGCTGGTCGTGTTCGACACCTCCGTGGTGGATCTGACGGACCGGCTCGACGACCCGGTCGACGTCCTGTTCGGCACCCGGCTCGGCGGCGGCACCGACATCAACCGCGCCCTGGCCTACTGCCAGTCCAGGATCACCCGTCCCGCCGACACCGTCGTCGTCCTGATCAGTGATCTGTACGAGGGCGGCATCCGCAACGAGATGCTGGGCCGGGTCGCCGCGATGAAGGCCGCCGGCGTGCAGTTCGTGGCGCTGCTCGCGCTCTCCGACGAGGGAGCCCCCTCCTACGACCGGGAGCACGCGGCCGCGCTGGCCGCCCTCGGGGCGCCCGCTTTCGCCTGTACGCCCGACCTGTTCCCCGAGGTGATGGCCGCCGCGCTCGAGAAGAGGGAAATCGTCGGATCGCACGAAATCGGGGTTCCGGTGTGAGGTGTTCTGTGACAGGTATCACCGCTCAGGTGTGACCTGCGATTTAGGGACCCGTGTCCCACGGGGATAACCTGCGAGACGGACATGCCGCGTCCACGGTCACCGTGTGCGCTTCCCCAGTGACAGCGCCGTCACGTTGCCCTCCGCGGCACGCCCACGCAGACAACCGCGACACTGCGAAGCGAATCTTTCAATACAAGGGACGGACGCGCGTGGACCTGTTCGAGTACCAGGCGAGGGACCTCTTCGCCAAGCACGGTGTACCGGTGCTGGCCGGTGAAGTCATCGACACGCCTGAGGCGGCTCGCGAGGCCACCGAGCGGCTGGGCGGCAAGTCGGTCGTCAAGGCGCAGGTGAAGGTCGGCGGCCGCGGCAAGGCCGGCGGCGTCAAGCTGGCCGCCACCCCGGACGAGGCCGTCGCCCGCGCGACGGACATCCTGGGCATGGACATCAAGGGCCACACGGTCCACAAGGTGATGATCGCCGAGACCGCTCCCGAGATCCTCGAGGAGTACTACGTCTCGTACCTGCTGGACCGCACCAACCGCACCTTCCTGGCCATGGCCTCGGTCGCGGGTGGCATGGACATCGAGCAGGTCGCCGAGGAGACCCCCGAGAAGCTCGCCAAGGTCCCGGTGAACGCCAACGAGGGCGTGACCATCGAGAAGGCCCGCGAGATCGTCGAGCTGGCGCAGTTCCCGGCCGAGGTCGCCGAGAAGGTCGCCGAGGTCCTCGTGACCCTGTGGCAGACCTTCATCGCCGAGGACGCGCTCCTCGTCGAGGTCAACCCCCTCGCGAAGGTCGCCTCCGGCGACGTCATCGCCCTCGACGGCAAGGTCTCGCTCGACGAGAACGCCGAGTTCCGCCAGCCGGGCCACGAGGAGTTCGTGGACCACGCGGCCGCGAACCCGCTCGAGGCCGCGGCCAAGGAGAAGAACCTCAACTATGTCAAGCTCGACGGTGAGGTCGGCATCATCGGCAACGGCGCGGGTCTCGTCATGAGCACCCTCGACGTCGTCGCCTACGCCGGTGAGAACCACGGCGGCGTCAAGCCCGCCAACTTCCTCGACATCGGCGGTGGCGCCTCCGCCGCCGTCATGGCCAACGGTCTCGAGATCATCCTCGGCGACCCGGACGTCAAGTCGGTCTTCGTCAACGTCTTCGGTGGCATCACCGCGTGCGACGAGGTCGCCAACGGCATCGTCCAGGCCCTCCAGCTGCTCAAGGACAAGGGCGAAGAGGTCACCAAGCCGCTCGTCGTCCGCCTCGACGGCAACAACGCCGAGCTGGGTCGCAAGATCCTCTCGGACGCCAACCACCCGCTGGTGCAGCGCGTGGACACCATGGACGGCGCGGCCGACAAGGCCGCCGAGCTCGCTGCGGCTGCGAAGTAAAGGGACGAGGTCACAGACTCACCATGGCTATCTTCCTCAACAAGGACAGCAAGGTCATCGTCCAGGGCATGACCGGTGCCACGGGCATGAAGCACACCAAGCTGATGCTGGCTGACGGCACGAACATCGTCGGCGGCGTCAACCCGCGCAAGGCCGGCACCACCGTCGACTTCGACGGCACCGAGGTCCCGGTCTTCGGCTCCGTCGCCGAGGCGATGGAGAAGACGGGCGCCAACGTCTCCGTCCTCTTCGTCCCGCCGGCGTTCGCCAAGGCCGCCGTCGTCGAGGCCATCGACGCCGAGATCCCGCTGGCCGTCGTCATCACCGAGGGCATCGCGGTCCACGACTCCGCCGCCTTCTGGGCGTACGCGACCGCCAAGGGCAACAAGACCCGGATCATCGGCCCGAACTGCCCCGGCCTGATCACCCCCGGCCAGTCCAACGCCGGCATCATCCCGGGCGACATCACCAAGCCCGGCAAGATCGGTCTCGTGTCCAAGTCCGGCACGCTGACCTACCAGATGATGTACGAGCTGCGCGACATCGGCTTCACCTCCGCCGTCGGCATCGGTGGCGACCCGGTCATCGGCACCACGCACATCGACGCCCTGGAGGCCTTCGAGGCCGACCCGGAGACCGAGCTCATCGTCATGATCGGCGAGATCGGCGGCGACGCCGAGGAGCGTGCGGCGGACTTCATCGCGAAGAACGTCACCAAGCCGGTCGTCGGCTACGTCGCGGGCTTCACCGCCCCCGAGGGCAAGACCATGGGTCACGCGGGCGCGATCGTGTCCGGCTCTTCTGGCACCGCACAGGCCAAGAAGGAGGCCCTGGAGGCCGCCGGCGTCAAGGTCGGCAAGACGCCGACCGAGACCGCGAAGCTGGCCCGCGAGATCCTGAACGGCTGATCTCCGGCCCTTCCGGTTCTTCCGGCTGCTCTGCAGCGACGGGCGTGGCCCGCACCCCTTGCCGGGTGCGGGCCACGCCCGTTCTGCCGTTCTGCTGTTTTGAGGGCCCGTCCGCCCGTCCGGCTCACTCGTGGCGGGGGGCCAGCCGGGCGGGGCCGGCGGCCGGCTCGGACCGGAGCATCTCCCGGAGCTGCCTGGACTGCTCGCTGAGCTGCTGCGGGCCGTGGCGCGGCGGTACCCCGGACACGGACGTGCCGGGCGTGACCGGAGGGACGTAGCGACTGGGCGCGGTGACGACCGTGTAGGCGGTGGCGACCGCGATGGCGGCCGTCAGGCAGATCGCCGCGCGGGTCCAGAACCGCATCCGGTGCTCGCCGGCCACCCGGACGACCCGGGCCGGGCGCGGCTCCAGACGCACGGCGGGCACCAGGGCGCCGAGCCGCTCGCGCAGCAGCGCGGACTGCCGGTCCGACGGTACGCCGACCAGGTCGGGGAGCCGGGCGGCGAGGCCGGAGTGCGCGTGCAGCAGCCGGCTCCCGGCGGACGGCGTGCTGGCCTCGGTTTCGGCGGCGGTGTCGGGCAGGTCGAGCCCGACGCCGTCGTAGAGGAGCACGGTCCGCCGGTACGAGGGCGGCAGCGCGAGCATCGCGTCGAGCAGGGCGCGGTCGGCGAGGTCGGCCGGAGCCCGGTCGGGGTGCCGGTGGGCGCGGCGGAACCGGTGCCAGGGGGAGAGCGCGTGCTCGTACGCCGCCGACCGCACCCAGCCGACCGGATCGGGGTCGGTGGCGACCTGCGGCCAGCGGTCCCAGGCGAGCTGGAAGGCGCGCTCGACGGCCTCCAGGGCGAGGGTGCGGCGGCCGGTGAGCAGATAGACCTGCCGGAGCAGGGCGGGGGCGGTGTAGTCGTACAGCGCCTCGAAGGCGGTGTCGGGCGTGTGCCCGACCTCGGGCCCGGGGGCCGGGGCGGGGACGGGGGGCGGGGTGAGCGGGCTCGCCGCGCCGGACGCCGTGGAGGCCGCCTGGGGAGCCGCCTGGGGGGCCGCCTGGGGGACCCCGGAGGCTTCCGTCGGGTCTCCCTGGGCCGGCCGCGCCCCGGCAGCGGCCTCGGCAGCGGCCCCGGCCTCGTGGGTGTCCTCCGGCGCCGCCTTCCGGGCCCGCCCGGGGAAGGTGCCGGTGCCCAGCCCGCGGGTCGTACCCACGCCGGCCACGTCCGGTGTCCCGTCCCCGGGAGGCTTCGTGCCCCGCTCGGCCGGGGCCGGGTCGGTGGCCGGGGTCTCGGGGGCGGCCCTGGCGGAGGCCTTGACGGCGGCCTTGGCGGCGGACCCGGGCCGGTTGTCGGCGGGACCGCCGGTGCCCTTGGCGAAGGCCCGGACGGCGCCCGCGACCCGCGTGGCGGGCCCTACGCGCCGCTTGACCGCACCCTTGTCGCCGTCCTGGCCCCGGCCCTCCCGGTCCTGATCCCGGTCCTGATCCCGGTCCGCGTCACCGTCACCGTCACCTGGCCGGTCGTCACCCTCCCCGGTCTGCTTGCCGAGTTCGCCCAGCAGCTTGGCGTAGGCCTGGCGCTTGCGGCCGCGGGGTTCGGCACGGCCGGTCTCCCACGCGCGGACCGTACTGGCGGTGACGCCGAGCGCCGTCGCGATCTCATCGTGCGTCAGTTCACCGGCCTCGCGCAGTCTGCGGCGCTCCTTGGGCGACGGGAGGGCCGCCGACTCGGCGGCCGTGTCCACGCTCTGGGTCATGCCACACCCCGACAGGTCTGGGCGAAAAAGTACATAACCGTATATTGGGCGACACCACGGTCATTCGCCTGTTACGCGACCTCGGCGCGTGTCGTTGGGACCATGGCGGGGTGACCCAAGTGACCGAACGCGGGACGTCGTTGCCGACGCCGCCGTGGGCGGGCCTGCGCCGCCGTTCTCCGGCGGCCGCGGCCTG
This sequence comes from Streptomyces sp. NPDC089799, assembly GCF_040684755.1. NCBI lineage: Bacteria > Bacillati > Actinomycetota > Actinomycetes > Kitasatosporales > Streptomycetaceae > Streptomyces > Streptomyces sp. NPDC089799. Next base: position 109,286 of record NZ_JBFBGR010000004.1, read on the forward strand.
CGTACTGGGCGGTGTGATGGCCGCCGGGCTGGGGCTCGGCTCGGTGGCCGTCCTCGTCATGGTGTTGTGGATCAGCTCGCCGTATCCCGACAGCGGGCCGGGCGGCGCGCTGCACGTGGCGGCGGGACTGTGGCTGCTCGCCCACGGGACCGAGCTGATCAGGTACGACACGCTGTCCGGGGTGCCGGCGCCGGTGGGGCTGACGCCCCTTCTGCTGGTCTCCCTGCCCGTGCTGTTGATCCGGCGGGCGGCCCGGCTCGCCGTCGAGGAGGGCGGGCTGCCCGGCAGTGCCGTCTTCTCGGCGGTGACCTGCGGCTACCTGGTGGTGGGGGCGGGTGCGACGGCGTACGCGGCGGGCGGGCCGCTGCCGGCCGATCCGCTGAGCGCGGCCTGGCACGTGCCGCTGGTGGCGGCGGCCGCGGCGGCCTGGGGGGTGTGGGCGGCGCTGCCCTCGCGGTTGCCGGGATGGCTGCCCGGGGGCGTGCGGAGGGAGCTCGCGCGCTCCCGTTACGCGCTGGCTCTGCGCGCGGGGGGCGCGGGGGCGTTCGCCTTGCTGGGCGGCGGGGCGCTGGTGCTCGGCGCGTCGCTGGTGTGGCACGGCGCGGCGGTGCAGCAGTCCTTCCTCCAGCTGACGGGGGTGTGGTCGGGGCGGTTCGCGGTCCTGCTGCTGGCGCTGGCGCTGGTGCCGAACGCGGTGGTGTGGGGTGCGGCGTACGGGCTGGGGCCGGGGTTCGCGCTGGGCGCGGGGGCCACGGCGACGCCCCTGGCCTTCGCGGGGTCCCCGGCGCTGCCGCGCTTCCCGCTGCTGGCGGCGCTGCCGTCGGCGGGGGCGGGGACGGTGCTGACCGGGGCGGTGCTGGTGGTGCCGGTGGTGGCCGGGGCGGTGGTGGGGTGGTTCGCGGTACGGCGGGGGCGCGAGGTGCCGTACGGCGAGGCGGCGTTGACCGCGGCGCTGGGCGGGGTGGTGTGCGGGGCGGTCATGGCCGTGCTGGCGGTGGCGGCCGGCGGGCCGCTGGGGACGGGGGCGCTGGCGGAGTTCGGGCCGGTGTGGTGGGAGACGGGCGCGGCGGGTGCGGCGTGGACGGCGGGGGTGGGCGTACCGGTCGCCGTCGCGGTACGCGGCTGGCGCGGGCGGTTCAGCGGGGTCGAACCGGAGGGCGGCGAGGAGTGGCACGTGGCCGGCGTCCGCGAACTCCGCTGGGCGGCCCTCCGCGACGCAGCTTCCCCGGCTTCCGCCGAGTCCGCAGTCTCCCTGGCCTCCGCAGAGTCCGCCGCTTCCCCGGCGGCCGCCGGGCCCGCAGCCTCTTCGGCCTCCCCGGAGCCAACCGTCTTCCCCGCGTCGGCCGAGTCCGCAGCCTCTTCGGCCTCCCCGGAGCCAACCGTCTCTCCGGCGTCGGCCGTGGCTCCCGCCTTCCCGCCGTCGGCCGGGTCCGCTGCCTTCCCGGCGTTCGCCGAATCGGCCGGCTCGTCGGCCCCGGCGACGCCCACGGCTTCTCCGGCGTCCGCCGAGACCTGGGCGTCCCCGGCGTCTCCGGAGCGCGCAGCCTCTCGCGCCTCCTCGGCGTCCGCGGAGCCACCCGCTCCCGGAGCTCCCCTCCCGGGGCCCGCCCACTCCGCCGAGGGCCGGGTTCCACCCGGTGCGGGTCAGGCTGTGCCTGATGTGGGTCCCGCCCACTCCGCCGGGGGCCGGGTTCTGCCTGGTGCGGGCTCGGCTCACCCGGGTGCGGGTTCCGCGCGCCCGGGTGCGGGTGGGGTTCTGCCGGGTGTGGGCCCCGCCCATCCCGCCGCGGGTCGGGTCCTGCCCGGAGCGGGTCCCGCTCACCATGACGAGGCCCCGGATCCCGGCGCCGTCCGCGGCCCGGCGCCGGGCCCGGCCGAGCCCTCGGTGGCGGCGTCCCCGGCCGGGGACGCGGACTCCACAGGCTCCCCGGACTCCTCCCGGCCCTCGACGTCGGCCCGGGTCCGTGCCGGACTCGCGGATCCGGCCGGGTCGCCCCATGTGGGCCCGGCGGCCGGAGATGCTGCCCGGCCCGAGGGCGCCCCACCGGGGACACCGAGACTGGTACCGGGCGTTGCGGGCGCCCGGGTGCTGCCCCGCCGGGACAGCCCGGCGTAGCAGCGGCCGACGGGCAAGGTCCCACCCCGCCCCCGGATTCCGTCCGGGGGGCCATCGGAGAACACCTCGGACGACTCGCTGCCCGACAGCGGGGAACGGCCGCAGGGCCCGGCCCCGGCGGGGCACTTCCGGAACGGCCCCTGGCGCGCATCTCCCCGTACGCCCCACGGGCCTGCCTGGTGGCACCCCGGCGGGTGCGGTGTCCGGCGCGCCTCCGGCGCGGGAGGGCAGGCTTGGCCCGTCCCCGCCGGGGGAGGGCGCAGCACTCCCTCCGTGGCGCTCCCGGCGCCGACGGCCCGTCCCCGCCGGCGGCGGCCAAGGATTGACGTGGCCTCAGCCTCAGCCTCGGCCTCGGCGGGGGAGGGGTCTGGACGGTGCGGACGACTCGCCGCCTCGCGGCGGTCGTGGGAAGTCGGGCGGGGCCGGGGCCGCCCGGCTGCGTCGCCCTGCCGGCCGGTAGGGACGGAGCCGGGTGGTGCGGTGCGGCCGGCCTCGTGGAGCGCAGCTCCGCCCGCTCGACCGCGCGCGGCCCGCCCGACCGGACCGGTGCGCTCGTGCGCCCGCCCCCGCCCCCGCGGCGAGGCGCCCGCCCGACCGGACCGGTGTGTTCGCGCCCCCGCCGGAGACGGAGAGGCCCCCCGCCCCCCGCGGCGAGGGGCAGGAGGTCACGGAGTCAGGGGCTGACGCCGATGAGGTTGCGCAGGGGCTTGGGGAGTTCGGAGTTGCACTTGAGCTCTGCCGAGTGGGTCAGGGCGTCGTCGCGGCAGACGTAGAAGTCCTTGTAGACGAGCTGGAGGGTGTACGAGGACACCGCCAGCAGCAGGGCCAGGGACGCCGCGATCAGCCCGCCGACCGCGGCGGTGCGCTGGGGCCGGGCGTAGGCCGCGGGCAGGCTGCCCGGCGTGGCGCCCGGGTGGGCGCCGCCGGGGGCGGTGCCGGCCGCGTCCGGGGCCTTCGGCTTGCCGCGGAGGGCGCTCACCCCCCAGTACACGGCCAGCGCACCCAGCAGGAGTCCCATGGACGGGATCCCGAAGAGGCCGAAGAAGAAGCCCCACATGCCGGCCAGCAGCGCGTACCGGGCGCGCCGCTGGACCGGGTCGGTGGGGTCCCAGCGGGCCGGGCCGCCGCCCATGCCGGTACCGGGGCCCCCGCCGGGCCCCTCCTCGCGGCGCTGGTGCCCGTCCGCGCCGTGGCGGGGCTGCCACGGCTGGTCGGGCCGCCCCTCCGGGGGCGCGGCGAAGGGGTTGTCGTCGCGGTTGTCGTCGCCCTGGGGCGTGGGGGTCGGGGCGGAGGACTGAGGGCGGTCCGGCATCGGGTGCGTTTCTTCCCCTGTGGAGTGTGGTGAGGGCGGGTGGAGAGCAGGGTGCAGACGGCGGTGGACGAGAGCGTCGGGCGTGCTGGGCAGGCGTGTTGCGTTGTCCCACCCAGACGCTACCGCCCGGGGCGGGGGCCGTCCCTCGGGGGCCGTCCGCTCTGCCGGTATCGTTGCAGGCGGTCGGTCGCTTCGTAGGGTCCCCCGTATGGCGGCGACCCCGATTTTCGTGCGATCCCACAAGAAGTAGTCGCGAGAAAGGGCCCCCATGGCCGCCTCCCGCCTGGTCGTGCTGGTCTCCGGTTCCGGCACCAACCTCCAGGCCCTGCTCGATGCCATCGACTCCCACCCGGGCGGCCCCGAGGGTTTCGGCGCGCGCGTCGTCGCCGTGGGCGCCGACCGGCACGGCATCGCCGGGCTGGAGCGGGCCGAGAAGGCCGGCATCCCCACCTTCGTGTGCCCGGTCAAGGACTACGGCAGCCGCGAGGAGTGGGACCGGGCGCTCACCGAGGCCACCGCCGCCCACGAACCCGCCCTCGTCGTGTCCGCCGGGTTCATGAAGATCGTGGGCAAGGAGTTCCTGGAGCGGTTCGGGGGGCGGTTCGTCAACACCCATCCCGCACTGCTGCCGGCCTTCCCCGGCGCCCACGGCGTACGCGACGCCCTCGCCTACGGCGCGAAGGTCACCGGCTGCACCGTCCACTTCGTGGACGACGGCGTGGACACCGGTCCGATCATCGCCCAGGGTGTGGTCGAGGTCCGGGACGAGGACGACGAAGCCGCTCTCCACGAGCGGATCAAGGAAGTCGAGCGCAGGCTGCTCGTCGAGGTCGTGGGGCGACTGGCCCGGCACGGCTACCGCATTGAGGGACGAAAGGTAACGATCCAGTGAGCACCACGCAGCGGGCGATCCGCCGGGCGCTGATCAGCGTGTACGACAAGACCGGGCTGGAGGAGCTCGCCCGCGGGCTGCACGAGGCGGGTGTCGCGCTGGTCTCCACCGGGTCGACCGCCTCGAAGATCGCCGCCGCCGGGGTCCCGGTCACCAAGGTCGAGGAGCTCACCGGCTTCCCCGAGTGCCTGGACGGCCGGGTCAAGACCCTGCACCCGCGCGTGCACGCCGGCATCCTCGCCGACCTGCGCCTGGACAGCCACCGCGAGCAGCTCGCCGAGCTCGGTGTCGAGCCCTTCGACCTGGTCGTCGTCAACCTCTACCCGTTCCGGGAGACCGTCGCCTCGGGCGCCACCCCCGACGAGTGCGTGGAGCAGATCGACATCGGCGGCCCGTCGATGGTCCGCGCCGCGGCCAAGAACCACCCGTCCGTCGCCGTGGTCACCAGCCCGGCCCGCTACGCCGACGTCCTCGCGGCCGTCCAGGCGGGCGGCTTCGAGCTGACCGCCCGCAAGCGGCTGGCCGCCGAGGCCTTCCAGCACACCGCCGCCTACGACGTGGCCGTGGCCTCCTGGTTCACGAATGCGTACGCGCCCGAGAGCGAGCAGGAGGGCGACCTGCCCGAGTTCCTCGCCGGGGCCTGGGAGCGCAAGGCCGGCCTGCGGTACGGCGAGAACCCGCACCAGGCGGCCGCCCTCTACACCGACGGTCAGCCGGGCGGGCTCGCCAACGCCGAGCAGCTGCACGGCAAGGAGATGTCCTTCAACAACTACGTGGACACCGAGGCCGCCCGCCGCGCCGCCTACGACCACGACGAGCCCTGCGTCGCGATCATCAAGCACGCCAACCCGTGCGGCATCGCGGTCGGCGCCGACGTCGCCGAGGCCCACCGCAAGGCCCACGCCTGCGACCCGCTGTCCGCCTTCGGCGGCGTGATCGCCGTCAACCGCCCGGTCACCGTGGCGATGGCCGAGCAGGTGGCGGACATCTTCACCGAGGTCATCGCGGCCCCGGCGTACGAGGACGGGGCCGTCGAGGTCCTCGCCCGGAAGAAGAACATCCGCGTGCTGAAGGTGGACGGCACCCCGCACCAGCCGGGCGACCTCAAGCCGATCAGTGGCGGCGTGCTGCTCCAGCAGTCCGACGTGCTCCAGGCCGAGGGCGACGACCCGGCGAACTGGACCCTGGCGACGGGCGAAGCCCTTTCCCCCGCCGACCTGGCCGAGCTCGCCTTCGCCTGGAAGGCGTGCCGCGCGGTCAAGTCCAACGCGATCCTGCTGGCGAAGGGCGGCGCCTCGGTCGGCGTCGGCATGGGCCAGGTCAACCGGGTCGACTCGGCCAAGCTCGCGGTGGAGCGGGCCGGCGCGGAGCGCGCGCAGGGCTCCTACGCCGCGTCCGACGCCTTCTTCCCGTTCCCGGACGGCCTGGAGATCCTCACCGCCGCGGGCGTGAAGGCGGTCGTGCAGCCGGGCGGGTCGGTCCGTGACGAGCAGGTGATCGAGGCCGCGAAGGCGGCCGGGGTCACCATGTACTTCACCGGGACCCGGCACTTCTTCCACTGAGTCCCGCAGTACGACGGCGAAGGCCGCGCCCCGCGATGCAGCGGGGCGCGGCCTTCGCCGTGCGGGGTGGGCCGGGTGGGCCCTTACGGTCGCCGGAAGTACGCGCCCGACTCCGCACTGGACAGCCCCGCGATCACCCAGATGTCCAGTACCAGGAGGATCACGGCGAAGATCAGGGAGATCCAGATCACGCCCACGTTGTCATGGGGGCCGGCCGCCGACACGGCGATCGCGTTGGTCAGCGTGCTGAGCGCGGCGAACAGACCCTGGAGGGAGGCGAAGACGATGCCGGAGACCCTGATGCCCGTGCGGCCCTTGCTCAGCTTCGCGGCGGTGAGGATCGGCCACAGGGACACGCCGGCGAAGAGGATGCCGAGGAAGACGAACGCACCGCCGAAGACGGTTCCCGCGTCACTCGTGGTGGAATCCGAGCTGTCGGAGAACTCGCTGGCGAACACCAGACCGCCGATCATCACGAGCACGCCGGCGAGGGCCAGCAGTGAGCCCACGATGAACAGGATGACGCGCGCGGACGAGGCGCCGCCGGGCATCGGTACCGGCGCGCCGGGGTAGCCGACCGCACCCGGTCCCGCCGGGTAGCCGTAGCCCGCCTGCTGCGGGTAGCCGTACGCGGCCTGCGGCGGAATGCCCTGCGGGGCCTGCTGCGGGTAGCCGTACTGGGGCTGACCCTGTGGGGCCCCGTACGGGTTGTTCGGGTCGCCGAAGCTCATGTGGGGTGTTCCTCCGTGGGTGGGGACGCGCGGGCCCGCGCGGAGGAAACACGAAGACTGAGCGGTCCGCCCCCCGGCACTTCCGCGATATTTCCCGGCCATCGTGGTCGCAGGCCCGGTGAGTTGTCCAGCTGACCGGGCGCTTGTACGGCGAGTTGTTGTGCAAGTGCAACCAGTTGCGCACAGCTTCGGGACAACCGGGGCGGACCTCCGCCGTGCCGCCACGGTCGGCCGACTGGAAGAGGGGCGGGTCCATCCGGAAGGATGGGTGCATGACCGCCCAGATTCTCGACGGCAAGGCCACCGCAGCCGCGATCAAGTCCGAACTCAGCACCCGCGTCGCGGCGCTCAGGGACCGCGGCGTGGTCCCCGGCCTCGGCACCCTGCTGGTCGGCGACGACCCGGGCAGCCGCTGGTACGTCAACGGCAAGCACAAGGACTGCGCCGAGGTGGGCATCGAGTCCATCCGGCGCGAACTGCCCGCGACCGCCACCCAGGAGGAGATCGAGGCGGTCGTCCGCGAGCTCAACGAGGACCCGGCCTGCACCGGCTACATCGTGCAACTGCCGCTCCCCAAGGGCATCGACACCAACGCCGTCCTGCAGCTGATGGATCCGGCCAAGGACGCCGACGGCCTGCACCCGACCTCGCTCGGGCGGCTCGTCCTGGGCGAGCCCGGCCCGCTGCCCTGCACCCCGTACGGCATCGTGCAGCTGCTGCGCCACCACGGTGTGGAGATCAACGGCGCGCACGTGGTGGTGCTCGGGCGCGGGATCACCGTGGGCCGCTCCATCGGGCTGCTGCTCACCCGCAAGTCGGAGAACGCGACCGTCACCCTCTGCCACACCGGCACCCGCGACCTGTCGGGGCTGCTGCGCCAGGCGGACATCATCGTGGCCGCGGCCGGCGTGCCGCACCTGGTGAAGCCGGAGGACGTGAAGCCGGGTGCCGCGGTGCTGGACGTCGGTGTCAGCCGCGACGAGGCCGGCAAGATCGTCGGCGACGTGCACCCCGGAGTGGCGGAAGTGGCCGCCTGGATCTCCCCCAACCCGGGCGGTGTGGGCCCGATGACCCGCGCCCAGCTGCTGGTGAACGTGGTCGAGGCGGCGGAACGGACGGCCGGTGAGGGCTGAGCAGGGAGCAGGGCCGGTGATCGAACCAGGCGAGCGGAAGTCCCGCCGCTTCCCCTCCGTGACCCAGGACACCGCCCGCCCCGAGGGCGGTGGCCGCGCCGCGCCGGGCGACGCGCCGGCCCCGGCCCGCCAGTGGCCGATGCTCAGCGTGCTGGCGGCGACCGCGGCCGGACTGCTGTTCACCGCCTTCGGGCATCCCCGGATCGGCTGCCTGATCATCGGGGCGGTGCTGCTCGCGGCCGCCGTGCTGCGCCAGATACTGCCGTCGGTGGGCATGCTCGCGGTCCGGTCCCGTTTCACCGACGTGGTGATGTACGGGCTGCTCGGCGCGGCGATCACCATGCTCGCGCTGGTGATGGAGCCCGACCCGGTGGTGAAGCTGCCCTTCCTGGAGGACACCGTCCGGTTCATCGTCCGCTGACAGGGTGAGGCCGGCGGGAACGGGCCGACGGTGGCGGAACAACCGCTTCCGCCGCATCGACCAAGGCCGAACGCCCTCCACGCCTTCAAACCCCCGGCCCCGTGTGCCACGTACCACAGGGACCCGGGGATCGGGCCCTCCCGCGGTCGGATAGCCTGCGCACATGGGGCAGGGACACGCCCCACCGCCAGCTGTCTAACGGAGAAGGCCATGACCCGCACTCCCGTGAATGTCACCGTCACCGGCGCCGCCGGCCAGATCGGCTACGCGCTGCTCTTCCGCATCGCCTCCGGCCACCTGCTCGGCGCGGACGTGCCGGTCAAGCTCCGCCTCCTGGAGATCCCCCAGGGCATGAAGGCCGCCGAGGGCACCGCGATGGAGCTCGACGACTGCGCCTTCCCGCTCCTCAAGGGCATCGACATCTTCGACGACCCGAACCAGGGCTTCGCCGGCGCCAACGTCGCGCTGCTCGTGGGCGCCCGCCCGCGCACCAAGGGCATGGAGCGCGGTGACCTGCTCTCCGCCAACGGCGGCATCTTCAAGCCGCAGGGCGCCGCGATCAACGCGAACGCCGCGGACGACATCAAGGTCCTGGTCGTGGGCAACCCGGCCAACACCAACGCGCTCATCGCGCAGGCCGCCGCCCCGGACGTACCGGCCGAGCGCTTCACCGCGATGACCCGCCTGGACCACAACCGCGCGATCACGCAGCTGGCCCAGAAGACCGGCTCCGACGTCACCGACATCAAGCGCCTCACCATCTGGGGCAACCACTCGGCGACCCAGTACCCCGACATCTTCCACGCGGAGATCGCCGGCAAGAACGCCGCCGAGGTCGTGAACGACCAGGCGTGGCTGGCCGACACCTTCATCCCGACCGTCGCCAAGCGCGGCGCCGCGATCATCGAGGCCCGTGGCGCCTCCTCGGCCGCCTCGGCCGCCAACGCCGCCATCGACCACGTCCACACCTGGGTCAACGGCACCGCCGCGGGCGACTGGACCTCCATGGGCATCCCGTCGGACGGTTCCTACGGCGTCCCGGAGGGCCTGATCTCCTCCTTCCCGGTCACCTGCAAGGACGGCAAGTACGAGATCGTCCAGGGCCTGGACATCAACGAGTTCTCCCGCACCCGCATCGACGCCTCGGTCGCCGAGCTCGCCGAGGAGCGCGACGCGGTCCGCGAGCTCGGCCTGATCTGATCCTCGGACTCGCGATCGGACTCCGGACAGGAGATCTGATCCTCTGAACTTCAGACCCGAAAGGGCCCCTGCCAAACCAGGCGGGGGCCCTTTGGCGTGAAACCGCCTGTTGATCCGTGTATGGCAAAAATAAGGTCGGCCGGTGACCGACACCCCGATCCCTACGCAGCCCGCGGGCGACGGCTGGGACGATCCCCGCAACGGCCGACCGCCCGTCCATCCCTCGCTCAGCGAAGCAGGCCGGCTGCTGTGTGCGGGGACCTACATCGACAGCGCCTTCCGCGACCGGGTCATCCACGAGCTGTACGTCCACGAGGAGCGGCTCGCCGCCCCCTCGCACGGCTACGACGCCACCCGGGTGCTCGCCCACGCGCTGCGCGCCCGCCGCGCCGAGCTCGGCTGGGCCGCCGCCGTACTCCTCACCTGGCTGGTGGGCTTCCTGCTCACCGACTGGCTGCTGCTCCTGCTCTTCGTGCCCTTCATGGCCTTCGCCCTGGCCCGCTGGCTGGGCTCCCGGGGCTCGGTCCTGCTCAAGGTCCTCGCGGTGGGGCTGCGGATCTACGCCGTCCTCTTCCTGGTCACGGTCCTGCTCCTGGTGGTCGGCCTGAGCGGTGACCTCACCGACCTCCTCGCGAAGGCGTTCGGCGGGGACGGCTCGTCGTCCGGTTCCGGCTCCGGCCTCGGCTCCGGCTACGGGTCGTACGAACCCGACCCGTCGTACGGCTCCTCGCACGAGCCCTGGGAGGACTCCGGCTTCGACCTGGCCAGCTCCCTCCCGCTCTGGGGGGTGATCGCGGTCTTCGCCGGCCTGGTCACCCTCGTCGGCCTCCAGCGCGCACACGTCGCGCGGACCATCGTCAACGACCTCGACCCGGCGCGGTACGCCGACCACGCCGGCGACCCCGCCGAGGCATCGCCCGGCGCCCGCCACGAGCGGATCCGCCGACGCATCCGCAACGAGCAGTGGTCACCCCTGGTCGTCTACGACGTCAACGACCCGCTGTGCGGCTCCGGCGCACCCTTCCGGCCCTGGCAGCTCTCCGTGGAGCTCCGCCCGCGCGACGGACTCGGCCCGGACCGCAAGCCCGTCCCGCCCACCAACGCCGACCTGCTCGGCGCGATCGTGCCCCGGCTGCAGCAGCTGCGGGTGCCGTCCCCGCACGGCTCCCGCCAGGTGCAGGAGCTGGTCCGGGACCGCCTGCGCGAGCTGGTCATCGAGGAGGTCGTGCACCTGCCGGCCGACGGGCTGGCGCACCGCGACAACGCCCCGGTCCAGCCGGAGGCGTTCGCCGAGCACCGGGCCGCGTCCATCGAGGAGGGCGGCGAGCGCCGCCGCCACTTCCTGCGGATCCGGGTCGGCGGCTGGGACGAGAACCTGGTGGTCACCGTGTTCGTACGGGTGCACACCCAGGGCGGCATGCTGATGCTGGAGTTCGCGCCGCACGTGCTGCTCCCGCTGCCGGTCGCCTACCTCAACGCGGACGCGGACGCCCGGCGCCACCTGCGGAACAACTGGATCGGCAAGGCGGCCTGGGCACTGGTGCGCACCCCGGGGTCCTTCACGGCCTCGGTCGTCACCCTGGCCCGGGGCGTGGCGAGCTGGTGGCGGATCGTCACCGGCGGCCACGGCGGGGCGCGGCCGGACGGGGCGTGGGCGTCGGTCCGCGAACTGGCCTCCCAGGACAACGGGACGATCTTCCACCTGATGGACCTGGACCGGTACCGGAAGACGATCGAGGACCGGGTGGTGGCCGGGGTGACCGAGGCGCTGCACGAAGCCGGCTGGCACACGGAGGAGTTCGCGCAGCGGGCCGCGGTCATCGTCAACTCGGGCGGTACGTACATCCAGCGGGTGGAGCACAGCGCGTTCGCGCTGGGGGGCTCCGGACACACCATCAGCGCCGGACACGGCGGCAGGGGGAGCGGGAGTGGCAGCGGCAGTGGCAGGTAACGGGGACGGGAACAGGAACGGGGATGCCGTGCACGGCGGGCCCCGTGCGGGCGGTGCGCAGGGCGCGGGTGACGCCGGCCGGCCGGCGGTGGTGCTGGGCGACATCAGCGGCAGCGCCTTCAGCATCGGCGGCAGCAACCACACGATCAGCGTGACGCACCATCACGGCGGCGGGGACACCGGCCCCGGGCGGGCGGAACTGCTGGAGGCGGTGCTCGACCTGCGGGCCGCCCTGGTGCGGCTGCCGCGCGGTGCCGACCGTACGGCCCTGGACGGTGAACTCGACGGGGCGGCCGGGGAGCTGGAGGAGGCGGAGGAGATCCGCCCCGGCGTCCTGGCCCGGCTGCGCGGCGCGCTGGACCGCTGGGCCCCGCTGGTGGAGTCGGTCAGCGCGGCGGCCGCACTGGCCGGCCTGCTGAGCGCGCTGGGGGGCTGAGCCATGGGCCCCTCCGCACCCCGCTGGGATCCGGTGACCCAGCGCTGGACAGAGCCCGGCGACCCCGCGCCCCCGGCGCCCGCGCCCGCTCCGGCCCCGGCCGAACCGCCACCCGGCCCGGAGCACGCCCCGCCCGCCGCCGACCAGGGTGCGTGGTGGAACGGCCCGGCCGCGTCCGGGGACGCGACGACCGCGGACACGGGATGGCCCGTCGCCGGCCACGCGGGTCAGGGCGGCCACGCCGGCCACGCCGGTCAGGCAGCCCCGGCGGCGGTCCCGGCCGCGGGCCTGCCGCTGCCGCCGATGCCGCCCCTGCCCCCCGGCTACCCGCCCGGCCCGCCCGGCTACCCGGGAGCACCGCAGCCCCTGCCGCCGGCGCCGCACGACACCCGTGCGCGCAGCAGGCTGGTCCCGGTGACGGCGGGCGTCGCCGTCGCCGCGGTGGCGCTGGGCGCGGCCGCCGTGTGGTTCGTACAGCGGGACGACCCGGCGCCGAAGCCGGAGGTGCACGGCCCGGTGGTGCCGTCCGGCGGCCCCCGCTCCGGGTCCCCGCAGCAGGAGACGCCCGCACCGTCGGCGGACGCGCCCTCGGCGGACCCGTCCGGGGCACCCTCCGGCACGGCGACCGGGATTCCGTCGGGACCGCCCTCCGGGGCCCCCTCGGGCACGGGAGCACCCACCTCCGGCGCGTCCGGCTTCCCGTCGCCGGCTCCGTCCGACCCGGCCGGTGCGCACCGCACGGTGCAGGACTCCGACGGCTTCACCATCGCCGTCCCCCAGGGCTGGAACAGGGAGAAGACGGGCAGCGGCGTGTTCTACCGCGCGCCCGACCGGACCGCACTGCTCCAGGTCTTCCGGGTCAGCGAGGCGGACCTCAGCCCGCTCGACGCCGTCCGGGCCGCCTCGGAGAACCTGCGCAGCCAGCCCAACACCCCGGACTACACGGAGATCAGCGTCGGCACGGTCGGCGGCTCGTCGGGCGCCGCCGAACTGGTCTACGAGTACGACAGCGCGGAGTCCAGGGGCCGCCGGCACGGCATCGAACGGGTCTTCCACGCCGCCGACGGCTCCAAGTGGGCGGTGCTGGCGGCCGGTCCGGCCACCGCTCCGGACACCGTCCGGCAGAACCTGGCGGCGGCCCTGGCCGCGTTCAGACCCGCTCCGTGAGCCGGCGCGCGCACGCGCGGGTCAGTGCGTGAACCGGCGCGTCAGTGCTTGAACATGCCCGGCTTGTAGTGGCCGGGCACCGCGCGCGTGGCGACGCCGAAGCGGTTCCAGGCGTTGATCGTCGTGATCACGGCGATCAGCTTGACCAGTTCGGTCTCCTCGAACTGCTCGGCCGCCCGCGCGTAGACCTCGTCGGGGACGAAGCCGTCCGTGAGGACGGTGACCGCCTCGGTCAGCTCCAGCGCGGCCAGCTCCTTCTCGGTGTAGAAGTGCCGGGACTCCCGCCAGGCGCTCAGCTGGAGCAGCCGCTCGGTGGTCTCGCCCGCGGCGAGGGCGTCCTTGGTGTGCATGTCGAGGCAGTACGCGCACTGGTTGATCTGCGAGGCGCGCGTCTTGACCAGCTCGACGAGGACCGGGTCCAGATCCTTCCGGGAGGCCAGCTCCAGCTGGAACATCGCCTTGTACACCTCGGGTGCGAGGCTGTGCCAGGCCATCCGGGCCGGCTCCTCGGGGGCGTAGTGGGTGGTGTCGGCGGTCCGGGCGCTGTCTTCTGCGTTGATCGTCATGTGTTCACCGTACGAGCGGAACGACCCACGGATATGGTCCATGTCCATGACGGAATCCTGGGCCAATCCGGCAACCGGTCCGACGGGAGGTCCGGCGACCGGGCCGGCCGTCGAACCGGCCGGTTTCGGTGCCGACCTGCACATCGACCTGACGGCCGGACGCGGCGGCCTGAAGGCCGGTCTCGCCGGGGCCCTGCGGGAAGCCGCCCGCAGCGGCAGGCTCGCGCCGGGCACCCGGCTGCCGTCCTCCCGGACGCTCGCGACCGATCTCGGCATCGCCCGGAACACGGTCGCCGAGGCTTACGCCGAACTGGTGGCGGAGGGCTGGCTGACGGCCCGGCAGGGCTCCGGCACCCGGGTCGCGCAGCGCGCCGAGCCGCGCCGGTCCGCGACCGTCCCGGCACGCCGCCCGGTCCGGCAGGGCGGAGCCGCGTACAGCCTGCTGCCGGGCTCCCCGGACCTGGGCGGGTTCCCGCGCGCGGCCTGGGCCGGTGCCGCCCGCAAGGCCCTGGCCGAGGCGCCGAACGAGGCGTTCGGGTACGGGGATCCGCGCGGCCGGGTGGAACTCCGGGAGGCCCTGGCCGGCTATCTGGCCCGGGCCCGCGGGGTGTACGCCGACCCGGAGCGGATCGTGCTCTGCGCGGGCTTCGTCCACGCGCTGATGCTGCTGGCGAGGGTGCTGCGGGCCCGGCGGGTGAGGGAGGTCGCGGTGGAGGCGTACGGCCTCGACGTCCACCGGGACCTGCTCACGGAGGCGGGGCTGCGGACCCGGCCGCTGCCCGTGGACGCGGAGGGGGCGGACACCCCCCGGCTGGCGGGGCCGGGAGTGGGCGCGGTGCTGATGACCCCGGCGCACCAGTTCCCGACCGGGGTGGCGCTGAGCCCCGCCCGGCGGGCGGCGGCGGTGGACTGGGCGCGGTCCTCGGGCGGGCTGGTCCTGGAGGACGACTACGACGGTGAGTTCCGCTACGACCGGCAGCCCGTGGGCGCGCTGCAGGGCCTGGACCCGGACCGGGTGCTCTATCTGGGCACGGCGAGCAAGTCCCTCGCCCCGGGGCTGCGGATGGGCTGGATGGTGGTGCCGCCGGCCCTGCTGGACGAGGTCCTCGCGGTCCGCGGGCAGATCGACTGGACGTGCAGTGCGCTGGAGCAGCTGACCCTGGCGCAGTTCATCACCTCGGGGGCGTACGACCGCCACGTGCGCAGCATGCGGCTGCGCTACCGGCGGCGCCGGGACCAGTTGGTCGACGCGCTCGGCGGGCGGGTGGCGGTGTCGGGGATCGCGGCGGGGCTGCACGCGGTGCTGGACCTGCCGCCGGGCACGGAGCGGGCGGTCCTCCAGTCCGCCGCCCGGCACGACCTGGCCCTGGACGGCCTGCACGGCTTCCGCCACCCGGACGCGGAGCTCCCGGCGCGCGACGCGCTCGTCGTCGGCTACGGCACCCCCTCCGACAGCGCCTGGTCCCCGACGCTGGCCGCGCTCTGCGCCGCGCTCCCTTAGGGCCTGTCCGGCGGATCAGGGTCGGACGGGCCCTGGCGCCGGGGGCACGGCTCCGTCGGGGTCACGGCTCCGTCGGGGTCGGTTCGCCGAAGCGGGAGAGGGCGAGGGCGCCGGCCAGGGCGATGGCGAAGCCGAGGAGGGCCAGCCAGGCCAGGCCCTCGCGGGTGCGGTCGCCCAGCCAGAGGACGCCCACCAGCGCCGGCCCCACGGTTTCGCCCAGGACCATGCCGGCCGTGGCGGCGGTCACCGAGCCGCGGGCCAGGGCCGAGGTGAGCAGCAGGAAGGCCGCCCCGCCGCCGACCACGAGGGCGTAGAACGCCGGGTCCGTCAGGAGCGCGGCCGGGGCCGGGTCGTCGATCAGCCGGACCGAGACCTCCACGACCCCGAAGCCCGTGCCCGCGGCCAGGCCCAGCACCAGGGCCCGGGACCCCTCCGGCAGCCGCGGGCCCAGTGCCGCGCCGAGCAGCAGGATGCCCACCGCCACGCCGAGCATGACGTAGGGCAGGGCCGCCGGGCCCTGGTCCGTCCCCTCCGGGCCCGAGGCCAGCCCGAGCATCGCCAGCCCGGCGCACACGGTCCCGACCGCGGCCCACTCGGCCCGGCTCAGCCGGATCCGCAGCAGGCGTGCCGCCACCACCGCCGTGACCGCCAGGCTCGCCGCCAGTGCGGCGCTCACCGCGTAGATCGGGATGTTCCGTAGCGCGATGATCTGGAGGACGAAACCGGCCCCGTCGAGGGTCAGACCGAGCAGATACCGCCACTGCCGTACCGCCCGGAGGAAGAGGGCCGCGTCCACCCCCGCCGCCGCGCCGTCCGCCCTGCCCGCCGCGCCGTCCGGCGCCGTCCCGGCCGTCGCCGCCGCACGCGCCGCCACCGCCTGCAGCACCGAGGCCGTACCGAAGCAGACCGCCGCACCGAGCGCGCAAACCATACCGATCAGCACAAACAGAATGTAGTGCAGCGCCCGGCGGGCCTCTCTCCGGCGGCCGGATTCCATCCCCCGTGCGGCCACCCCTAGTCTGTCGGCAGCACGCCACCGGTAGGGGGAGCATCAGATATGGAAAGCAGCAGCATCGAGCCCGGCAGCGCCGGAGCCGTCACCCGGCGGCGCATGCGCTCGGGCGGGGTCGCCCTGGGCGGCATGGGCCTGCTCGCGGCCACCCTGGTCGCCTGCGGCAGCGACTCCGAGCCGGACCGCCGCTGCGCCGACCGCGTCACGCTCACCCAGCTCAACATGGAGGAGTGCAAGAAGGGCGGCCGTGGCTCGTACTACTACGGCGGCTACGTCCCCACGGGCAACAAGGTCACCGGCGGCAGCTTCGACAAGAGCGCGGTCAAGCGCGGCGGCATCGGCGGCGGCCACAGCTCCAGCGGCGGCTGACCGCCACCCGGCGCGGCACCGTACCCAGAACGACTAAGGACGACCGGACGTGAAGCGGCACACCATCGAGCCCCGCCCCGACTGGCAGAAGACCGTCGAGGAGCAGGGGCTCATCTACCCGCTCACCCGCTACCCCGACGACTCCCTGCACCCCTACTGGGACGAGAGCGCGTACTACTCCTTCAGCCTCCCCGAGGTGGAGGCGCTGGAGGACGTCGTCGAGGACCTGCACGCCATGTGCCTGGCCGCGGCCGGCCACATCGTGGAGCAGGAGCGCTACGCCGACCTGGGGATCACCGACCCCGTGCTGCAGCGGCTGATCGCCGAGTCCTGGCGCCGCCGCGCCGAACAGCCCTCGCTCTACGGCCGGTTCGACCTGCGCTACGACGGCACGGGCCCGGCGAAGATGCTGGAGTACAACGCCGACACCCCCACCTCGCTGGTGGAGGCGGCCAGTCCGCAGTGGTTCTGGATGGAGGAGCGCTTCCCCGGCGCCGACCAGTGGAACTCCCTGCACGAGCGCCTGGTCGACGCCTGGCGCCGGCAGGCCGAACTGCTCCCGCCCGGCCCGGTGCACTTCGCGCACTCCGAGGCCGACGAGCTCGGCGAGGACCTGATGACGGTCGCCTACCTCCAGGAGACCGCCGAGCAGGCCGGCCTGGAGACCGTCGCGCTGTCCGTCGAGAACATCGGCTGGGACCGGCTGTCCGGCCGGTTCGTGGACGAGAAGCTGAAGTTCATCCGCAGCTGCTTCAAGCTCTACCCGTGGGAGTGGCTGGCCGCCGACGAATTCGGCCCGCAGGTCCTCGACACCCTGGACACCGGCGGCGGCACCGGCAGCACCTGCTGGATCGAGCCCGTGTGGAAGATGCTGCTGTCCAACAAGGCACTGCTGGCGGTCCTCTGGGAGCTCTTCCCGGAGCACCCCAACCTGCTGCCCGCCTACCTCGACGGCCCGCGCGAGCTCGCCGAGGAGGGCGGCCCCGGGTACGTGGCCAAGCCGCTGCTGGGCCGGGAGGGCGCCGGGGTCACCGTGCACCCGACCGGCGGCGCGCCGTTCGTGCCGGCGCAGGCGGGGGAGCCGGTGTGCTTCCAGGCCCTCGCCCCGCTGCCCGACTTCGACGGCAACCGGGTGGTGCTCGGTGCGTGGGTCGTCGAGGACGAGGCGGCGGGGCTCGGCATCCGCGAGTCCGCGGGGCTGATCACGGACGAGTACGCCCGCTTCCTGCCCCACGTGATCCTCTAGCGCCGGGATCCGGGCCCCGGGCCCCGAGGACCCGGCCCCGAGGATCCGGCCCCGAGGACCCGGCCCCGAGGACCCGGGCCCCGGGGCCGGCCGGACCGGCCCGCGGCTACGCGGAGAGCGCGGCCCGCAGCTGGTCCAGCCCCCAGTCCAGGTCCTCCTTGCTGATCACCAGCGGCGGAGCGATCCGGACCGTCGCCCCGTGGGTGTCCTTCACCAGCACCCCGCGCTCCATCAGCCGCTCGGACACCTCGCGCCCGGAGCCGTGCCCGGGCGCGATGTCGACGCCCGCCCACAGGCCCCGCCCGCGTACGGCGGTCACCGTGCCGCCGCCCACCAGCAGGCCCAGCTCCTGGTGGAGGTGCTCGCCGAGCTCGGCGGCCCGCTGCTGGTACTCGCCGGTGCGCAGCATCGCCACCACCTCCAGGGCCACCGCGCAGGCGAGCGGGTTCCCGCCGAAGGTGGAGCCGTGCTCGCCGGGGCGGAACACCCCGAGCACGTCCCGGTCGGCGACGACGGCCGACACCGGCACCACGCCGCCGCCCAGCGCCTTGCCCAGCACGTAGACGTCCGGGACCACGTCCTCGTGGTCGCAGGCGAAGGTGCGGCCGGTCCGGCCGAGGCCCGACTGGATCTCGTCGGCCATGAACAGCACGTTCCGCTGCCGGGTCAACTCCCGTACGCCGCGCAGGTACCCGTCCGGCGGCACCAGCACGCCCGCCTCGCCCTGGACCGGCTCCAGCAGCACGGCGACGGTGTTGGCGGTGACCGCGTCCGCCAGCGCCGTGAGGTCGCCGTAGGGCACGATCTCGAAGCCGGGGGTGTAGGGGCCGAAGTGGTCGCGGGCCTCGTGGTCGGTGGAGAAGGACACGATGGTCGTCGTCCGGCCGTGGAAGTTGTTCGCGGCCACCACGATCTTGGCCTGGCCGTCCGGCACGCCCTTGACCTCGTAGCCCCACTTGCGGGCCGTCTTGACGGCCGTCTCGACCGCCTCGGCGCCCGTGTTCATGGGCAGCACCATCTCCTTGCCGCACAGGTCCGCCAGCTGCGCGCAGAACTCGCCGAAGCGGTCGTGGTGGAAGGCGCGGGAGGTCAGGGTGACCCGCTCCAGCTGTGCTCTGGCGGCGTCGATCAGGCGCCGGTTGCCGTGGCCGAAATTGAGCGCCGAGTAGCCGGCCAGCATGTCGAGGTAGCGCTTGCCCTCGACGTCCGTCATCCAGGCCCCCTCCGCGGAGGCGACGACGACGGGAAGGGGATGGTAGGTGTGCGCGCTGTGTGCGTCGGCGGAGCGGATGGCATCTGCGGTAGTCGACACGGGGTCTCCGTTCGTCCGTCCTGCGCCCGGTAGGGCTGTGACAGCGTGTGGCGTCCGTTCTATCCTCGCCGCCCGGCGCGGACTGCGAAAGCGTGCCGGTGTCGTGGCCGGTTATGGTGGGGGCACGCGCGGCGACTGGCGCACGGGGAACCAACTCCGGGGGAGCCGCGCGCGCATGTCCGCTGTCAGGGCCGCCCGCCTGGGCCCCGCGGGGTACGAACCGACATCGACCCCGGAGGAGCCGCCGTGACCGCGCGCCAGTCCGTCCCGCATCCCGCCCTGTTGTCCGCCGATCCCGAACTCGCCGCGCTGGTCGCCGCCGAGGAGCGGCTCCAGGCGGACACCCTGCGGCTGATCCCCAGCGAGAACTACGTCTCCGCGGCCGTGCTGGAGGCGTCCGGCACCGTCCTGCAGAACAAGTACAGCGAGGGCTACCCGGGCCGCCGCTACTACGAGGGCCAGCAGAACATCGACCGGATCGAGGCCCTCGCCATCGAGCGGGCCAAGGGCCTGTTCGGCGTGGACCACGCCAATGTGCAGCCCTACTCGGGCTCGCCGGCCAACCTGGCCGTCTACCTGGCCTTCGCCGAGCCCGGTGACACCGTGATGGGCATGGCCCTGCCGATGGGCGGCCACCTCACGCACGGCTGGGGCGTCTCGGCGACCGGCTCCTGGTTCCGCGGCGTGCAGTACGGCGTACGCGCCGACACCGGCCGGATCGACTACGACGCGGTGCGGGACCTCGCCCTCGCCGAACGCCCGAAGATCATCTTCTGTGGCGGCACCGCCCTCCCGCGCACGATCGACTTCGAGTCCTTCGCCTCGATCGCCAAGGAGGCCGGCGCGGTCCTGGTCGCGGACGTCGCGCACATCGCCGGCCTGATCGCGGGCGGGGCGCACCCCTCGCCGGTGCCGTACGCCGACGTCGTCTCCACCACCACCCACAAGACCCTGCGCGGGCCGCGCGGCGCCATGCTGATGTGCCGGGCCGAGCACGCCAAGGCGATCGACAAGGCGGTCTTCCCGGGCCTCCAGGGCGGCCCGCACAACCAGACCACGGCGGGCATCGCGGTGGCCCTGCACGAGGCGGCGCAGCCCTCGTTCACGGCGTACGCGCACCAGGTCGTGGCCAACGCGAAGGCGCTGGCGGCGGAGCTCCTCGACCGGGGCTTCGACCTGGTCTCGGGCGGCACCGACAACCACCTGATCCTGATCGACCTCACGCGCCAGTCGGTGCCGGGCAAGGTGGCGGCGCAGGCGCTGGACCGGGCGGGGATCGTGGTCAACTACAACACGGTGCCGTTCGACCCGCGCAAGCCGTTCGACCCCTCCGGCATCCGCATCGGCACGCCCTCCCTGACCTCCCGGGGCCTGACGGCCGGGCACATGCCGGCCGTGGCCGACTGGATCTCCCGCGCGGTCGCCGCGGCCGCCTCCGGCGACGAGCCGGCCCTGGCCGCGATCCGCTCCGAGGTCACCGCCCTCCTCGGCGCCTTCCCGGCCCCGGGCCTGCCCGTGGCGTGACCCGCCGTGCGGGCAGGCGTGCCGCCCTGCGGAACGCCTGCCCGCACCTCGGCGGAGCAGGGCCCGGAGCTCGGCGGAAGCGCCGGTTCCGGCACATCGCGGACAGGGGGCGTCACCGCACCTGCGAGAATGGGCCCATGGCCTCTGACCGTCCTCGCGCGCTCTCCGGTATCCAGCCCACCTCGGGCTCGTTCCACCTCGGGAACTACCTGGGCGCCATCCGCCAGTACGTTGCCCTGCAGGAGTCCCACGACGCCTTCTACATGGTGGTCGACCTGCACGCCATCACCATGCCGCAGGATCCGAAGGATCTCCGCGCCAACACCCGGCTGTCCGCCGCGCAGCTCCTCGCGGCCGGCCTGGACCCCGAGCGCTGCACGCTCTTCGTCCAGAGCCACGTCACCGAGCACGCGCAGCTCGCCTGGGTGATGAACTGCATCACGGGCTTCGGCGAGGCCAGCCGGATGACCCAGTTCAAGGACAAGTCCGCCAAGGGCGGGGTCAACAGCGCCAGCGTCGGCCTGTTCACGTACCCGATCCTGCAGGTCGCCGACATCCTGCTCTACCAGGCGGACTCCGTCCCGGTCGGCGAGGACCAGCGCCAGCACGTCGAGCTGACCCGTGACCTCGCCGAGCGCTTCAACCAGCGCTTCGGCCAGACCTTCACGCTCCCCAAGGCGCACATCGTCAAGGAGACCGCGAAGATCTACGACCTCCAGGACCCGGCGATCAAGATGTCGAAGTCGGCGTCCAGCCCCAAGGGCCTGGTCAACCTGCTCGACGAGCCCAAGGTCACCGAGAAGAAGATCAAGAGCGCGGTCACCGACACCGGCACCGAGATCCGCTTCGACGCCGAGAACAAGCCCGGCGTCAGCAACCTGCTGACCATCTACTCCACCCTGACCGGCACCGCCGTCCCGGTCCTGGAGGAGAAGTACGAGGGCAAGGGCTACGGTGCGCTCAAGACCGACCTCGCCGCCGTGATGGTCGATTTCGTCACACCCTTCAAGCAGCGCACCCAGGAGTACCTGGACGACCCGGCCGAGCTGGACGCGGTGCTGGCCAGGGGCGCGGAGAAGGCCCGCGCGGTGGCCGCCGAGACCCTCGCCCTCGCCTACGACCGCATCGGGTTCCTCCCGGCGCAGCACTGATCCGGCGGGCCGGCCGGGCCTTGATCGACCACTCGGGGACCGGCTGCCCTGGCCGTGAGGGGGGTGCTGGCCGCACACTGGGGCCAGCACACCACCACCACGGCCCGCACACGGGCGCACCGCCACCCGGCCACCCGGCCGCCGCCGCCCAGTCACACACCAGACGCGAGGAGACATACGTGGGGACCGTTACGCTCGGCGTTTCGATCGCGGTCCCGGAGCCGTACGGCAGCCAGCTCCAGCAGCTGCGCGCCGGCTTCGGGGACGCCGCCGCGCACGGCATCCCCACGCACGTCACCCTCGTCCCGCCCACCGAGGCGGAGGCGGAACGGCTCCCGGAGATCCGGGCCCACCTCGCGGAGGTCGCCGCCGCCTTCCGCCCGTTCCCGATGCGGCTGGCGGGCACGGGAAGCTTCCGCCCGCTCTCCCCGGTGGTCTTCGTCAAGGTCGTCGAGGGCGCGGCCGGCTGCACCCGGCTGCAGAGCCGGCTCCGCGACCCCGGCGGTCCGGTCAGCCGTGAGCTGGCCTTCCCGTACCACCCGCACGTCACCGTCGCCCACGGGATCTCCGAGGAGGCGATGGACCTCGCCTTCGCCGAGCTCGCGGACTATGCGGCCGACTGGGTGTGCGACGGCTTCGCGCTCTACGAGCAGGGTTCCGACGGGGTCTGGCGCAAACTGTGCGAGTACCCCTTCGGTGCCGGCCCGGCCGGGGTCCCGGCACAGCTGGGCTCACCCGTGGACGAGCCGGCGGCGCGCCGCTCCTGAGGCAGCACGCGGACGGCCAGGTACCTGAGCCTGCGCAGAACCAGGACATGCATCGGGCGCACGGAGCGCGTCGGGCGAAAAGTCACAGTGGACGACCGTAGCGCCCATAAGCGGCAATCCTGACTATTTGCATGCGCTCAATTACGGTGACGGCATGGACTGGCTGAAGAACCTGCCCGTGATCGGCCCCTGGGTCGTCCGTTTCATGCGGACCCGGCTCTGGCACTCCTACGAGCGCCTCGACCGGGTGCACTGGACCAGACTCGCCGCCGCCATCACCTTCATCAGCTTCTTCGCGCTCTTCCCGCTCCTCACCGTCGCCGCGGCCATCGGCGCCGCCACGCTCAGCGAGGAGCAGCTGAAGAAGCTGGAGGACGGCCTCGCCGAGCAGGTGCCCGGGATCTCCGACCAGCTGGACATCACCGGCCTGGTCGACAACGCCGGCACCGTCGGTCTGGTCGCGGCCGCCGTCCTGTTCCTCACCGGCATCAGCTGGCTCGGCGCCATGCGCGACTGCCTGCGCGCCGTCTGGGAGAAGGACGACGAGGACGAGGGCAACCCGGTCGTCCGCAAGGGCAAGGACGCCCTGGTCCTGCTCGGTCTCGGCGGGGCCGTCCTGGTCTCGGCCCTGGCCTCCGTCCTGGGGTCGACCGCGGTGGGCCGGTTCGGGGAGTGGCTGGGCCTTCCCGAGCGGGGCGCCGGCGGCGCCGTGCTGCGCGGCGGCGCCTTCGGGGTCGGCGTGGTCGCCGCCTTCCTGCTCCTGCTGTACCTGCTGACGCTGCTGCCCGGGGTCCGGCCGTCACGCCGCCTGCTGCTGCAGGCGGCGCTGATCGGCGCGATCGGCTTCGAACTGCTGAAGCTGCTGCTCAGCGGCTATATGCGGGAGGTCGCCGCGAAGAGCATGTACGGGGCCTTCGGCGTGCCGATCGCCCTGCTGGTGTGGATCAACTTCACCGCCAAGCTGCTGCTGTTCTGCGCCGCCTGGACCGCCACCGACGCCCCGGCGGACCCCGGGGAGGAATCCGCGCCGGAATTCACTCCTGAGGGCGACGGCCCCGCTGCGAACGCGGCCAGCGGCGGTTGACCAGGAACACCCCGCCGGCCAGCACCACGAGCACGCCGCCGGTGACGGCCACGGCCGTGGTGAGCCCGCCGGACTCCCCTCCGGCGGCCGCCGGGGTGTTCTCGTGCGACTGGGCGGGCGAGCCCAGCGGGCGGGTGTCGGCGCTCTTGGGCGGCACCAGCTCGCCGACCGGCTTGACCTTCCCGGCCGCCGCGAAGCCCCAGTCGAACAGCGCCCGGGTCTCCTCGTAGACGACGTTCCCGCCGCCCGCGGCCGGGTTCATCACGGTCACCAGCAGCTTCTTGCTGCCGCGCTGCGCGATGCCGGTGAACGTGGAGCCGGCCATGGTGGTGGTGCCGTTCTTCACGCCGGCGATGCCCGGGTACTGGGACATGCCGTGTGTGCCCGCCAGCAGGCGGTTGGTGTTCTGGATCTGGAAGGTCTCGCGCGCCTTGCCCGGCTCCTGCTTGCCGGGGAACTCCGCCGAGGCGGTGCCCGCGTACTCCCGGAAGTCCTTCTTCTGCATGCCCGAACGCGCGAACAGGGTGAGGTCGTAGGCGCTGGAGACCTGTTCCGGGGAGTCGTACCCGTCCGGGGACACCACGTGCGTGTCCAGCGCCTGGAGCTCCTCGGCGTGCGCCTGCATGTCCTTGACGGTCTTGTCGACGCCGCCGTTCATGGCCGACAGCACGTGCACCGCGTCGTTCCCCGACGCCAGGAACACCCCGAGCCAGAGGTCGTGGACGGAGTAGTCGTAGTACTCCTTCAGGCCGACCACGCTGCTGCCCGGGCCCACGTCCTCCAGCTCCTCCGGCTCCACCTTGTGGACCTTGTCCTTGGGGAGCGTGGGCAGCACGGTGTCCGCGAAGAGCATCTTCAGCGTGGAGGCCGGGGGCAGCCGCCAGTGCGCGTTGTTGGCGGCCAGCACCTCGCCCGACTCGGCGTCGGCGACGATCCAGGACCGTCCGCTGAGGTCGGCCGGCAGTGCAGGTGCGCCCGGCAGCAGGTTCACCTGGGTGCCGGGCTGGCCCAGCCGGGCACCGCCGACGGTGGACATCTGCGGGGGCGGTACGGCCACCGGCTTCGCAGGGGCCTTCGCGGGCCCCTGGGAGGGGGGCTTGCCGCCCGGCTTCGGGTCGTCGGCATGCGCGGGCGCGGCGAGCATCGCGGGCAGCGCCAGAGCGCTCGCGAGCAGGACGCCCGTGGTCTTCAGCACCTTCATGGCAGACACGAACGTGAACGTACCTTCATTTTGTCGTTTCACCACATCGGTTCGGCCAACCTGCCGCACGGCCGCCCGGGACAGCCCACCCCCACGCGTCCGTCCCGGTGACGGGCCGGATACTGGCCCTATGAAACTTGGCCGTGCCGCCTCCTGGTTCCTGCTCGCCTTCGGGGTGTGGAGCTGGTTCATCTGGGTGACCTTCGTCCGCAACCTGTGGAAGGACGCCAGCGGTCTGGCCTTCACCGACGCGGGTGACCCCACGGCCTACTTCTGGGTGCACCTGACGCTCGCGATCACTTCCTTCCTTCTGGGGACGGCCGTGGGCGTGATCGGGTTGCGCGGGGTGCTCGCCCTGCGTCGCGCGTCACACCCGGCGGACACCCCGGGTGCGGGCGACGGCGGCCGGGACGGGGCCGTCTGATGGCCGTGGTGGTGTTCGCCCTGGTCGCCCTGGTGGTCCTCGCCCTGATCGGCCTCGTCCACCGCTGGCTGTGGGTCCGCCTGGTCCGGGACACCACCACCGCCGGCTCCCGTCCGCGCCGCGCGCTGACCGCCGCGCTGTGGGTGCTGCCGCTGCTCTCGCTCGCCGCCCTGGTCTCCGGCCGGGCCGGCGCGCCGTTCTGGTTCCAGCAGGCCGTCGCCTGGCCCGGCTACCTGTGGCTGCCGGTGCTGCTCTACGTGACCCTGGCCCTGCTGGTCGCCGAACCGATCCGTTACGCGCTCCTGCGCCGGACCCCCGCTCCGGCCGGCGCTGCCGACCCCGCCGGGACGGAGCCCGCCGTGTCGGCCCTGCCGGTACCGGAGCCGGCCGGACCGGCCGGTCCGGCACCGGAGCCCTCCGCGGCAGCCCGCCCGGTGCCCGAAGACCGGGGTCCGGCGCAGAGCCCCGGCACCGGGGCGGGAGGGGACGGGGAGAACCCGCTGACCCGCAGGGTCTTCGTGGCCCGGGCCCTGGCCGGCGCCGCGGCCGCCGCCGCGGCCGGCACCGTCGGCTACGGCACCTACGGCGTACTGCGCGGCCCCCGCGTCAAGCGCGTCACCGTCCCCCTCGCCAAACTGCCGCGCGCGGCCCACGGCTTCCGGATCGCCGTGGTCAGCGACGTCCACCTCGGTCCGGTCCTCGGCCGTGCCCACACCCTCCGCATCGTCGACACGGTCAACGCCACCCAGCCCGACCTGATCGCCGTCGTCGGCGACCTCGTCGACGGCTCGGTCGCCGACCTCGGGCACGCCGCCGAACCCCTCGCCCGGCTGAAGTCGCGACACGGCGCCTACTTCGTGACCGGCAACCACGAGTACTTCTCCGGTGCCGCCCAGTGGGTCGACCACGTCCGCGAGCTGGGCCTGCACCCCCTGGAGAACGCCCGCGAGGAGCTCCCGTTCTTCGACCTGGCCGGGGTCAACGACATCGCCGGCGAGAGCGAGGGCCAGGGCCCGGACTTCGAGAAGGCCCTCGGCGGCCGCGACCGGCAGCGCCGCGCCGCCGTGCTGCTGGCCCACCAGCCCGTGGTGATCCACGACGCCGTCGCCCACGGCGTCGACCTGCAGCTCTCCGGCCACACCCACGGCGGCCAGCTCTGGCCCGGGAACTACATCGCCGAACTCGCCAACCCCACCGTCGCCGGCCTGGAGCGGTACGGGGACACCCAGCTCTACGTCTCCCGCGGAGCCGGCGCCTGGGGGCCTCCGGTACGGGTCGGCGCCCCCTCCGACATCACCGTGGTCGAACTGGCCTCGTACCACGCCTGACGGGGCATGCCCGGTCCGGGCCGGGCCGGTTCACTTCCTGCGGTTCGCCGCCGCCCCGGCCATGCCGGGCAGGAAGTCCGTGAACAGCTCGTGGACCTCGCGGACCAGCGGACGCAGCACCCGGAAGCGGGCCAGGACGATGCCGCGGGTGGTCAACTGCGCCCCGCGCTCGGCCAGTCGGCGGGTCTTCTCGCTGTTCTCCGAACGGTCGAAGACCCAGTACAGGACCAGCCCCATCTGCGAGAGCCACATCAGCTCGGGCAGCAGGTCCGCCAGTTCCTCGGGGACCTTGGTCTTCGCCCCGGCCAGCACCTCCCGGTGGATGGCGATGGCCTCGTTGCGGGCGGGCTCGGACTCGGGGGAGAAGGGGCTCAGCGGGCTTTCCGGGTCCGCCGCGTTCTTGAAGAACTGCGACGCGAACTCGTGGTACGGCGCCGCGATCTCCAGCCAGGCCGTCAGCACCCCGGACAGCCTGGTCTGGAGGTCGGTCTCCCGGTCCAGGATCGGCCGGACGGCCTCCTGGTGGGCCGCGCTGATCCGGTCGTAGAAGCCCTGGACCAGGTGCTCCTTGGACTCGAAGTAGTAGTAGGCGTTGCCGACCGATACCCCCGCCTCCTTGGCGATGGCCCGCATGGTCGTCTTGTCGTAGCCGCGCTCCTGGAACAGCCGGAGCGCGGTCTCGAGGATGAGCGTGCGGGTCTGTTCGCTCTTGGGGGCCTTCTGCTCTGTCACGGTGTCCGAGCCTATCCGGGGATCTCGCACCGCTCGTCACAGGATGCCGCTCCGTCACGGGTCGCCCCGCGCCAGGCGGCGGCGGCCGTCATGGCGGCCCGGGCGAAGGGCCGGCCCGCCGGGGTGGCGAGCCACTCGGCCTTCGGCCGGTGTTCCGCCAGCGCCCACAGGCAGACGATGAAGGCGTCGGTCCCGGTCCAGATCTGCCCGCCGTCACCGATCACGGTGATCTCGCGCAGCGTGGCCGCGTGGTCCAGGCCCGGGTGGAGCCGCCGCGCCTCGTCGGACGCGGCGGGCACCAGCCGGAGCGGCACCAGCCACCGCTGCCCGAGCAGCCAGTGCCGGACGTGCACGCAGAGCGGGCAGTGGGCGTCGTAGAGCACGGTCAGCCGGCGGACCGGCGTGCCGGGGCGCACGGTTCACGCACCGGCCGGGGTGGTCCAGCCCTGCGGGGCGACCGGCGGGGTCTGCCGGTGGTCCATCAGGCCGCGGCGGCGGATCTTGTTGAGCACCCAGACGTTGCCGAGGTGCATCACGCCGAGGACCAGCAGGACGACGCCGAGCTTGACCGACAGCGCCTCGAAGAGCGACCGGGTGTCGTCCACGGCGTCGGCGGCCTTCAGGTAGAGGGCCACGAAGCCGAGGTTGACCAGGTAGAAGCCGACGACCAGCAGGTGGTTGACGGCGTCGGCGAGTTTCTCGTCGCCGCGCAGCACATCGGCGATGAAGATGCGTCCGTTGCGGCTCAGGGTGCGCGCCACCCAGACGGTCAGGCCGATGCTGACGAGCAGGTAGATGACGTACGCGATCACGGTGAGGTTCATGCCCCCCGCCTCCTTGAACGTGTTCAAACGCTTGGCATGAACGACTGTAGGGCCATTTTTGAACAAGTTCAAGCGAAGGGGGAGACGGGAGGAACGCGGAGGAGGGGAGGCGGCGGGCCTCCGGTCAGCGCAGCTGTTCCAGGATCAGCTTCGCGGTCTCGTCGCGCCGTTCGAGGGCGGGCAGGTGTCCCGCCCAGGGGAGTTCGGTGTACGTGGCGTCCGGCAGGCGGTCGGCGAGGTCCCGGGCGAGCGCCAGGAACCCCGGCAGGTCGTGCGCCCCGCCGAACACGGCGGCCGGCACCCGCAGGGCGCTCAGGTCCACCTCCGGCTCGGCGTGTTCGAGTTCCCCGTCGGCGTCCTCGGCCCCCTCGAAGTTGCCCAGCTGCATGTCCCGGACCAGCGCCCGGGCCGCCTCGTCCGCCTCCGGCCCCAGCCAGGTGCGGGCGTTCAGCTCGGCCGCACCGCGCAGGTCGCCGGCGTCCAGCAGTACGTCCTCGGCCGCGCCGAACTCCCGGACGTCCGGGGTGGGGACGAAGCCCGGCACGGCGGAGCAGAGCAGCACCAGCCGCTCCACCCGGCCGGGGTGCGCGGCGGCCAGCCGCAGCGCGATCCGGCCGCCGTAGGAGGAGCCGACCACGGCGGCCCGCTCGATGCCGAGGGAGTCGAGCAGCGCCAGCACGTCGCCCTCGTCGCTGTACGGCTCGGTGGCCGCGGGCGACTGCCCGCAGGTCCGGAAGTCCGGCCGGACCACCCGGTACCCGGCGTCGGCCAGCGCGTTCCACTGCCCGTCCCACATCCGGCGGTCACACACGGAGGAATGCAGCAGCACCACGGCGGGCCCGTCGGCGGGTCCGTCCACATCATGAGAAAGGATCATGGCGCGCATGCTGCCATCCGCAGCCCCGCCCGCGCACCGCCAATACGCGGCCGTCCGGACGGTCAGATGCTGAGCGAGCGGGCGTGGTTGAGCTGGCTCATCACCCAGGGGAAGACCATCGGGTTGGTCACCGGGATCACCGTGGAGTGCTGGCGGCCGCCACTGGACACCGTCACCTGGACGAAGCCCGTGGTGACCCGCTCCTTCATCAACAGGAACAGCAGCCCGATCAGGCAGAAGAACGCGAAGATCACCGCCAGGGCGATGGCGTGGCCCGGGATCTTCTCCTCGGTGCGCGAGAAGTCCACCGCGTTCCAGATCGCGCCCTTGAGCGGCATCGGGCCGGACGGGGTGATGATCTGGTCCCCGGCGATGGTGATGTCACCGAGGGAGAAGGGCGCACCGCCCGCGGCCGGCCCGGGGAACGCCATGGGAAGCGTGGCGGGGACCGGGGGCATGGCCGTCGGGTACGGCGGCGTGCTTCCCGGGTAGGGCGGCGTGCTGCCGGGGTACGGCGCCGGGCTCGCCGGGTAGGGCTGCGGATAGCCGTAACTGGGGTTGCCCGGACCCCACTTGTACTCGCCGCTGCCCGGGTCGCTCGCGTACGGATTCGGCTGCTGCTCGCTCATACCGCCGATGGTAGGGCCAACTCAGAACGCCGCCCCGGCAATCTTCAGCTGCCGGTCGGTGAGCTGCTCCGGGGTGGCGCCGGGCCGCGTGGCGAGGGAGTAGGTCAGGACGCGTCGCTGGTCGCGGGTGGCGAACAGCCCGTTGGTGTAGCCGCCGAGGCTGCCGGTCTTGCCCCAGACCTCGGTGCCGTCGATGGTGAACCACTGGACGCCGGCCCGGCTGAACGGGCGCTTCGCGTCCGCGTTCGCGGGCTTGGCGAAGAGCAGCTGCTGCTGGGCGGGCGGCAGCAGGCGGCCGCGCAGCAGGGCGGTCAGGAACCGCTCCAGATCGGGGGCGTTGGAGACCATCCCGCCCTCCGCCCAGGCCCAGGGGTCGGCCGGGGGCAGGTCGGCCAGCGTGCGGGCGGGCATGGAGGTGTCGCCGGCGGCCGGCAGGTAGGTGTGGCGCAGGCCCAGCGGACGGATGATCCGGCGGTTCAGCTCCTCGGTGTACGTGCGCCCGGTGACCTTCTCGATGGCCATGCCGAGCAGGAAGTAGTTGGATCCCATGTAGACCTGCCGGATCTGGTCCCCGGTGGCGGGTTCCCCGGCCTCCGGGCACTCGGTCATGGTCTTGACGAAGTCTGCCGGGGTGTACGACCGGCCCTGCTCGTAGCAGGCGGGTGCGGGCAGCCCGCTGGTGTGGCTGAGCAGCTGCTCCACCGTGATGGGCGCCCAGTGCGCCGGCAGGGTGCCGGGGAGCACCTCCTGGACCGGGGTGTCCATCGCCAGCCGGCCCTCGGCGATCAGCTGGAGGGTGATCGTGGAGGTGAAGAGCTTGGTGATGCTGCCGATCCGGAAGGAGGCGGCGGGGTCACCGGACACGTTCCCCGCGGTCCCGGTCCACTTGCCGTCCCGGCCGCCGACCCGGGCCATGGCACCGGAGGCGACCCCGTCCGGCAGCGTGCCCAGGGACTCCTGCAGGGCGGCGGGGGCGATCCGCTCGTGGACGTCGACGGTGGCCGAGTAGGCGGGGGTGCGCTCGGCCGCCCCGGCGGGCAGCGTCCCGACGGCGGTCGCCACCAGCGCGGCCCCGGCTGCCAGGGTGATCCAACGGGCTTTGCGGGATGTGGAGTTCACGGTCTTCGTCATGCCGTTCAGTCTTCCGCCGCGAAGATCCCCGGCCCATCGGGGAGCCCCCCGAGCCGACCCTGAGGCCACCCCTACGAGCCCGGGGGCGGGCTGCGCTACTCGGCCTCGGGCTTGCGCCGCGCGGCCGCGAGGACCTCCTCCACGTCCAGGGTGACCTTGGCGCCGATCGACTCCGGGAGCGTGACGAGCTCGCCAGGCGCGTGGACGCGGTGGGTGGCGTACTCGTCCTGCGCCGGCTCGGTGAGGACGTGCAGACGGTTGTGCTTGCGGTCGACGATCACGTAGACGGGGACCTTGGCGTTGGCGTAGGCGGTCACCTTGGCGCGCAGGTCGTTCTGGTAGTTGCTCGACGTCACTTCGAGGACGAGCCGAAAGGCCGAGGGCTCGTAGCAGTTGTTCTCGACGAGGTACTCGTCGATGTCCGCATCGACGACGCAGAGATCAGGGATGGCGTAGTCCGAGGGGCCGGCGGGCAGCCACAGGCCGATGCCTTGATGGAGTTCGGTCTCGCCGTCGTCCAGGCCTGCGGCCAGGAAGGGGCGCATGAGCTTGGTCAGGCCCCTGGAATGGGCGACGTCCGCCGGTGGGGTCACGACGATGACGCCTCCGATGATCTCGACTCGGTAGCCGGGATTCCGCTCCATGAGCCGGTTGGCCTCGTCAAGGAGAGACCGGTCACCAAGGGGCTGCTCAGCGGGTGCTGCGGACATCACGTGCCTCCCGTGGGCTGCTGTCGAGAGCATCATCGTAGGACGGGAAGGGCCCGCGCGGCCGGAGGTGGCGTGCTCACCCGAACGGGCGAGGGCCCCGCCCCCGGTCGTGGAGACCGGGGGCGGGGCCCTCGTACGGAACGCCGACCTGCGGAGGTCAGAAGCGGCGCGTGATCAGCGCGCGCTTGACTTCCTGGATCGCCTTCGTGACCTCGATGCCGCGCGGGCACGCGTCGGTGCAGTTGAAGGTCGTGCGGCAGCGCCACACGCCGTCCTTGTCGTTCAGGATCTCCAGGCGCTGCTCGCCGGCCTCGTCACGCGAGTCGAAGATGAAGCGGTGCGCGTTGACGATCGCCGCCGGGCCGAAGTACTGGCCGTCGTTCCAGAACACCGGGCACGAGGAGGTGCACGCGGCGCACAGGATGCACTTGGTGGTGTCGTCGAAGCGCTCGCGGTCCTCGGCGGACTGCAGGCGCTCGCGCGTCGGCTCGTTGCCGGTGGTGACCAGGAACGGCATGACGTCGCGGTACGCCTGGAAGAAGGGCTCCATGTCGACCACGAGGTCCTTCATCACCGTCAGGCCCTTGATGGCCTCGACGGTGATCGGCTTCTCCGGGTTGATGTCCTTGATCAGCGTCTTGCAGGCGAGCCTGTTCTTGCCGTTGATCCGCATCGCGTCGGAGCCGCAGATGCCGTGCGCGCACGAGCGGCGGAAGGTCAGCGTGCCGTCCAGGTCCCACTTGATCTTGTGGAGACCGTCGAGCACGCGCTCCTTCGGGTCGATCTCGATCTGGAAGTCCTGCCACTCCGCCTGGTCGGAGACCTCGGGGTTGAAGCGGCGGATCCGGAAGGTGACCGTGATGTACGGGGAGGCGGCGGACTCCGCCTCCACCTTCTCAAGCGTCGGGGTGGCCATCAGTACTTACGCTCCATCGGCTGGTAGCGGGTCTGGACGACGGGCTTGTAGTCGAGACGGACGGAGTCCGTGCCGTCGGCCGCGACCTCGCGGTACGCCATGGTGTGGCGCATGAAGTTGACGTCGTCGCGGTTCGGGTAGTCCTCGCGGTAGTGGCCGCCGCGGGACTCCTTGCGGGCCAGGGCCGAGACGGCCATGACCTCGGCCAGGTCGAGCAGGTTGCCCAGCTCGATGGCCTCCAGCAGGTCCGTGTTGAACCGCTTGCCCTTGTCCTGCACCGAGACGTTCTTGTAGCGCTCGCGCAGCTCCGCGATCTTCTCGACCGCCGTCTTGATGGTCTGCTCCGTACGGAACACCATCACGTTGGCGTCCATCGTCTCCTGGAGCTCCAGGCGCAGGTCGGCGACCCGCTCCTTGCCCGTGGAGTTGCGCAGCCGTTCGACCAGGTCGACGACGAGCTCGGCCGGGTTCTCCGGCAGCTCGACGTAGTCGTTCCCGGCCGCGTACGCGGCCGCCGCGATGCCGGAGCGCTTGCCGAAGACGTTGATGTCCAGCAGCGAGTTGGTGCCCAGGCGGTTGGCGCCGTGCACCGAGACGCAGGCGACCTCGCCGGCCGCGTACAGGCCGGGCACGACGGTGGTGTTGTCCGCCAGGACCTCACCCTCGACGTTGGTCGGGATGCCGCCCATGGCGTAGTGCGCGGTGGGCTGGATCGGGATCGGGTCCGTGTACGGCTCGATGCCCAGGTAGGTGCGCGCGAACTCGGTGATGTCCGGGAGCTTGGCGTCCAGCTGCTCCGGCGGGAGGTGCGTGAGGTCCAGGTAGACGTGGTCGCCCTCGGGACCGCAGCCGCGGCCCTCACGGATCTCCGTGTAGATGGAGCGGGACACGACGTCACGGGACGCGAGGTCCTTCATGACCGGCGCGTACTTCTCCATGAAGCGCTCGCCGTCCTTGTTGCGGAGGATGCCGCCCTCACCGCGGGCGCCCTCCGTCAGCAGGATGCCCATGCGCCAGATGCCCGTCGGGTGGAACTGGAAGAACTCCATGTCCTCCAGCGGCAGGCCGCGGCGGTAGCAGGCGGCCTGGCCGTCACCGGTCAGGGTGTGCGCGTTGGAGGTCACCTTGAAGAACTTGCCGGTGCCGCCGGAGGCGTAGATGACGGCCTTGGCCTGGAAGATGTGGATCTCGCCGGTGGCGAGCTCGTACGCCACCACACCGGCCGACTTCTTGACGCCGTCTTCCTCGACGATCAGCTGGTCCAGGACGTAGAACTCGTTGAAGAACTCCACGCCCTCCTTGACGCAGTTCTGGTACAGCGTCTGGAGGATCATGTGGCCGGTGCGGTCCGCGGCGTAGCAGGACCGGCGGACCGGGGCCTCGCCGTGGGCGCGCGAGTGGCCGCCGAAGCGGCGCTGGTCGATGGTGCCGTCCGGGGTGCGGTTGAACGGCAGGCCCATCTTCTCCAGGTCGAGGACGGCGTCGATGGCCTCCTTCGCCAGGATCTCGGCGGCGTCCTGGTCGACCAGGTAGTCACCGCCCTTGACCGTGTCGAAGGTGTGCCACTCCCAGTTGTCCTCCTCCACGTTGGCCAGCGCGGCGGCCATGCCGCCCTGCGCGGCGCCCGTGTGGGAGCGGGTGGGGTACAGCTTCGTCAGCACGGCGGTGCGGCTGCGCTTCGTCGCCTCGATGGCGGCGCGCATGCCGGCGCCGCCGGCGCCGACGATGACGGTGTCGTACTTGTGGATCTTCATGAGATTTGTCGCCTCAGCCCCGTTGCCTAGCGGATGTTCGGGTCGAAGGTGAAGATCACCAGCGTGCCCAGAAGGATGGTGAACACCGTGGCGGTGTAGAGCAGGCCCTTCAGCCACAGCCGCGTGTTGGCGCGCTCCGCGTAGTCGTTGATGACGGTGCGGAGGCCGTTGGCGCCGTGCAGCATGGCCAGCCACAGCATCAGCAGGTCCCAGCCCTGCCAGAACGGCGAGGCCCAGCGGCCGGCCACGAAGGCGAAGCCGATCTTGCTCACGCCGCCGTCCAGGACCAGCTGGATCACCAGGTGGCCGATGACCAGGACGACCAGGACGATGCCCGAGAGGCGCATGAAGAGCCACGCGGCCATCTCGAAGTTGCCGCGGGTCGAGCGGGGCGTCTTGGAGGTGCGCTTGCGCGGCGCCTCGATGTACGGGGCCGGGTTGTCGACGTCGTAGAGGCTCGCGCCCTGGACGTCGCCGATGGCGGAAGAAGTGTCAGAGGACATCGGCGTCACTTCCCGAACAGTTCAGCAGCTGCGTGGCCGAGCACGGGGTAAAGGGCCCCGGCCATCAGCACGATCCAGATGCCCACGACGGTCCAGAGCATCTGCTTCTGGTAGCGCGGGCCCTTGGACCAGAAGTCCACGGCGATGACACGGAGACCGTTGAGCGCGTGGAAGAGGATGGCGGCCACGAGGCCGTACTCCAGCAGCGCGACGATCGGAGTCTTGTAGGTAGCCACGACATCGTCGTACGCCTCGGGGGAGACGCGGACGAGAGCGGTGTCGAGGACGTGTACGAACAGGAAGAAGAAGATGAGGACGCCGGTGACTCGATGAGCCACCCAGGACCACATTCCTTCCCGGCCGCGGTACAACGTTCCAGCCGGCACGGAAAACCCTCCGGAAGCGGGGCGGGGGCCAGCCGGCTTCGTTGTCGGTCGGGCCCGGCCGGGTACGGTCCACCGGCCCCCGACATCGTAGCGACGACTTGTCGGTTCCCTTGCGCGGGGGCCAGTGGTGTGATCAAACAGGCACGGACGGGCTATCCCACAAGGGCGAACCGGGCGATTTCGGGCATCCGATATCCGGCGATACGGACGAACAAGACATTTCCTCGTCGGTCAGTTCGGCCAGTACGGTGAGGGCGGCCAGCCGGGCCCGGGCCAGCCGGCGCAGTTCGTCCGCGGCGACGGCCCGCTCCTCTTCCTCCTCGTGCCCCATCCGCTGCCGGATGCCCGCCAGCACCGCGTCCGGGTGCTCCTCGGCCGGGTGCCCGTCCAGGCAGATCACGAAGGCATGCCCGAACTTCCGTTCGTACTCCGCGTGTGCCGCGTCCAGTGCCAGGTGGGCCGCGTACGGCGCCCCCTCGTGCAGCTCCGAGGGGAGCTCGGCGCTCAGCGCCTCCGTCAGGTCCGCCTGGCGCAGGTCGTACGAGGCCTCGTCGGCGGCGGCCAGCAGTGCGCCCAGATCCGGGTAAGGGCGGTGCGCCGCCACCCGGTGCGCCCAGCGGCGGCTGCCGCAGCACCGCAGGAGCACCCGCTCGGCGGCCTCGGCCGGGGCCGCGTTGAACCGTGCGAGGGCGCTTCCGCGGACCTGGGCCGGGAGGGGGCTGGACAGCGTGGGGCTCCTCGGGACGTGTCGGGTGTGCCGCAACGCTATCGACGGGGGACGCGTGCACACCGCACGCAGCGGCTGATTTCACCCGGACGAGAAGAGCGCCGGAGGTGTGAGACTGGGCGGAAGACGGAACGCGGACCGAGCGGAAGGCGGACACGCGGAACGCACGGACGGAAGAAGGCGACCGAGGCCGCCACCCCCCACAGGAGAGGCCCCGGCCGCCGTTCCGGCACGGGCTCGTGCGACAAGCCCGTACCTCTGTCAGCGTCCTGAGTGCGTTTTGTGTCACACCTCGCTCCGCGCAGGGATGGTTGCTCGTTGTACAACTCGTGGACGTCGGTGCCCGAAGGCCGTAACGTGCTGATTTGCGCAGGACGTACAGGACAGTGGACGGGTTGGGGACTTTGCTGGGGGACGACGCGGAGCTGACCGCCGCGGTGCTCGCGGCACAGCACGGCGACGAAGGCGCGTTCCGTACTGTGTACCGCGCCGTGCACCCGCGCCTGCTGGGGTACGTACGCACGCTGGTGGGGGACGCGGAGGCCGAGGACGTCACCTCCGAGGCATGGCTCCAGATAGCCCGCGACCTGCCCTCGTTCGCCGGTGACGCCGACCGGTTCCGCGGCTGGTCCGCCCGGATCGCCCGCAACCGGGCCCTCGACCACATACGCATGCGAGGCCGCCGCCCCGCCGTCGGCGGTGACGAGACGGAGCTGACCGGCCGGGCCGCCGACTCCGACACCTACGGCGAGGCCATGGAGTCCCTCTCCACCGGCCGCACCATGGCCCTGATCGCCCGGCTCCCGCAGGACCAGGCCGAGGCCGTCGTCCTGCGCGTGGTCGTCGGGCTCGACGCCAAGAGCGCCGCCGAGACCCTGGGCAAGCGGCCCGGAGCGGTCCGGACGGCGGCCCACCGCGGCCTGAAGAAGCTGGCCGAGATGCTGGGGTCCGAACACGGAGCGGAGCCCGGCCCGGAAGTCGGCCATAATGCATCGGGCCGTGCCGCGGACGCCGCGGCCGCGGGAGGCCCGCGCGATCTCGACGCCGTTCCGGCGCAGCGCGGCCCCGGTGGGGACCTCGTACAGCGAACCGGTGTGACGCATTCACGTTGGCGGACGCAGAAGGACATGTGATGGCCGACGATCGCAACAGGTGGCTGGACTCGGCCGCGGCGGAGAGACTGCTGCGGGGCGAGCCGGCCGGGCCTGTCGCGGATCACCTCTCGGACGGCGGGGCCGCACGTCTACGCGCGGTGCTCGACGAACTCGCCGCCGCCGGCGCACCCGCCGACTCCGAACTCCCCGGCGAGGCCGCCGCACTGGCCGCCTTCCGCACCGTCCACGGCCCGGCCGGCGCCGAACCGGAACACGAAGCGGAGTCCGTCGACGGACGCGGCGCGGCCCGCGGCCCGCTGGTGGCGCTGGGCCGGCCGGCCGTCCACCGCCCTGTACGGAACCACTCGCTCCGGCTGGGTCTGGCGGCCGCCGCGGCCAGCGTGGCCCTCGGCGGGGTCGCCGCCGCGGCCGGCTCCGGCCTGTTCAACGGCACCCTCTACAACACCGCGGACCCCCGCCCGGCCGTCTCGGTCACCACCGGCCCCAGCAGCTCCGCCGGCGAGCGGGCCGACGGCGGCGCCACCGCGCCCGTCACCCCGGAGGGCGGCCACAGCCGGCTCCGCGACAACGACCGCTCCGGCACGCAGGGCACCGGCGGTACGCCGACGGGACCCGGCGCCGGCTCCGGACAGCCCGGCAACGGCACCGACGGGTCCGGCGGGCACGGCTTCGGCGAGGACGGCTTCGGCGAGGACGGCGAGACCGCCGTCCCGGACCGCGACACGGACACCGGCACCGGCACCGACGGCGGAGCCAGGGACCCCGGGACCCGGATGATCCGGGTGGCCGACCTGTGCCGGGCGCACCGGGCGGGCCGGATCAGCGTGGACGGCCGGGACAAGCTGGCCCGCGCGGCCAAGGGCATCCTGGGCATCGACCGGTTCTGCGACCGCCTGCTCAACGGGGACCCCGATCCCTCGGGCGGCTCGGCCGGCTCGGGCACCGGGGGCAAGAACAGGAAGGGCTCCGGCGGCGGGCAGCGCTCCGGCGACTCCGGCTCGGAATCGGGCTCGGACTCCGGCTCCGGCGGGGACGCGGACGGCGGCTCCGGCGACGGCTCGGAGGGCTCCGGGGACCGCAGCGGAACCGCGAGCACCTCGGGCGGGATCCTGCGGGTACCGGCGCCCCGACAGCTCCTGCCGGGGCTGCCGCTCCCGGCCGCGAGCGGTGCGGACATCCGGCTGTAACACTTCTCGACCCCCCGGCGCAGTACATATTGAGCCGACTGGTCATCGGCCGCGCATGAGCCGGGGTTCCCCCCGTACCCCTGGGCTCTGCGCAACCGGCGCGGGCGGGGCACGTTCCCCCGGCCCTGCCCGCGCCCTCACTCTCCCGCCGTCACCGGACCACCGGTGGACGGCGACGGATCACCGCGACGGATCACCAGTAGACGACGACCTTGTCGCCGACCGTCACCTGGTCGAACAGCGCGGAAACCTTCCCCATGTCACGCACGTTCACGCAGCCGTGCGAGGCCCCGGCGTAGCCGCGCGCGGCGAAGTCCGCCGAGTAGTGCACGGCCTGGCCGCCGCTGAAGAACATCGCGTACGGCATGGACGTGTGGTAGAGCGTGGAGGTCCACTTCCGCTCCTTGCGGTCCACCTTGAACACGCCCTCGCGGGTCGGGGTGTTCTCCGAGCCGAAGCGGACGTCCATGGACGAGACGACCTTGCCGTCGATCATCCAGGCCAGGGTGCGGCTCTCCTTGCTGATGCACATCACGCGGCCGGTCATGCAGCGCGGGTCCGGCGTGTCGAGCTCGTTGGTGGTCGGCGGGCGCAGCTCGTCGGCGGTGGGCTTGTGGCTGCTGCTCTGGACCTTGGTCCAGGTGGCCTGGTCCACCGAACCCGACGCGGTCAGCCCGTGCTTGCCCTGGAACGCGCGGACCGCGGCCGTGGTCTTCGAGCCGTAGAAGGCGGTGGGCGCCGTCTTCAGGTGCCCGAGCTGCCGCAGCCGGGCCTGCAGCTCGCGGACCTGCTCGCTCTCGTCGCCGTTGGCCATCACGTACTTCACCGAGGGCGAGGCCGACGCGGAGCCCGGGGCGGAGGCCGAGGGGGAGGAGGTTCCGGACGAGGACGCCGAGGGAGAGGCGTCGCCCGGCTTGCCGTCCGAGGAGGTGCTCGGCGAAGCCGCCGGGGAAGTGCCGTCCGCGGAGGAGGAGGGGGCCAGCGCGGCGGGCGCGCCGGGCTTCTGCTCCTGCGGTCCGCAGGCGGTCGCGGTCGCGGCGAGCACAACGGCGCCGACCGTGCCGAGCGCACGGATCATCACTCTCTTGCGGTTCTGGCGATACATCTTGGTCCCCCGGAGGTCAGTGGCTTCACACGGTTCGATGCCGCGGCGGGCGTGGTTGGTTGCGCACAGTTCCGGGATGTTGCGCCATTGTGACAAGAGGGCGTCCCG
Source organism: Streptomyces sp. NPDC089799 (assembly GCF_040684755.1). Lineage (NCBI taxonomy): Bacteria > Bacillati > Actinomycetota > Actinomycetes > Kitasatosporales > Streptomycetaceae > Streptomyces > Streptomyces sp. NPDC089799. The sequence goes on from NZ_JBFBGR010000004.1 coordinate 148,396, forward strand.
GGACGGCGCGGAGACGTTCTACCAGGACCTGACCGGTCGGCGTCATGGAGGTTTCTGCCAGATGTCACATCCCAGGAGTGGACACACCGAGAGCGGACTGCCCCTGCAACCGGTGTACGGGCCCGAGGCCCTGACGCACTGGGACCCGGCGGTCAGTCTGGGCGAACCGGGGCAATACCCCTTCACCCGGGGCGTGTATCCGAGCATGTACACGGGCCGCCCGTGGACGATGCGCCAGTACGCCGGTTTCGGCACGGCCGCCGAGTCCAACGCCCGCTACCGGCAGCTCATCGAGGCCGGCACCACCGGCCTTTCGGTGGCCTTCGACCTGCCCACCCAGATGGGCCACGACTCGGACGCGCCGCTCGCGCACGGCGAGGTCGGCAAGGTCGGCGTGGCGGTGGACTCGGTGGAGGACATGCGGGTGCTGTTCGAGGGCATCCCGCTGGACCGGGTGTCCACCTCGATGACCATCAACGCCCCCGCCGCCCTCCTGCTGCTGCTCTACCAGCTCGTCGCGGAGGAGCAGGGCGTACCCGGCGACCGGCTGACCGGGACCGTGCAGAACGACGTACTGAAGGAGTACATCGCGCGGGGGACGTACATCTTCCCGCCCGCGCCCTCCCTGCGGCTGGTCGCCGACACCTTCCGGTACTGCCGGGCCGAGATCCCGCGCTGGAACACCATCTCCATCTCCGGCTACCACATGGCCGAGGCGGGGGCCTCGCCCGTGCAGGAGGTCGCCTTCACCCTGGCCGACGGGATCGCGTACGTCCGCACCGCGATCGGCGCGGGGATGGACGTCGACGCCTTCGCGCCCCGGCTGTCCTTCTTCTTCGTCGCCCGCACCACCCTGCTGGAGGAGGTCGCCAAGTTCCGGGCCGCCCGCCGGATCTGGGCCCGGGTCATGCGCGAGGAGTTCGGCGCGCAGGACCCCAGGTCGCTGATGCTGCGCTTCCACACGCAGACCGCCGGGGTCCAGCTGACCGCCCAGCAGCCGGAGGTGAACCTGGTCCGGGTGGCCGTGCAGGGCCTGGCGGCGGTGTTCGGCGGCACCCAGTCGCTGCACACCAACTCCTTCGACGAGGCCATCGCCCTGCCGACGGAGAAGTCGGCCCGGCTGGCCCTGCGGACCCAGCAGGTGCTGGCGTACGAAACGGACGTCACGCACACCGTGGACCCCTTCGCCGGGTCCTACGTCGTGGAGTCGATGACGGACGACCTGGAGCGGGCCGCGGTGGAGCTCATGGACCGGATCGAGGCGATGGGCGGGGCGGTCGCGGCGATCGAGCGCGGCTTCCAGAAGGCGGAGATCGAACGGAACGCCTACCGGATCGCCCGGGAGACGGACAGCGCCGAGCGGGTGGTGGTCGGCGTGAACCGCTTCACCCTGGACGAGGAGGAGCCGTACGCGCCGCTGCGCGTGGACCCGGCGATCGAACTCCGCCAGCGGGAACGCCTGGCCCGGCTGCGGGCCGACCGCGACGGGGCGGCCGTGGACGCGGCCCTGGCGGAGCTGCGGGCCGCCGCCGAGGGGACCGGCAACGTGCTCTACCCGATGCGGGAGGCGCTCCGCGCCCGCGCCACCGTGGGCGAGGTGTGCAACGCACTGCGACAGGTCTGGGGCAGTTACGTACCGGCCGATTCCGCATGGTGAAACCGGCCATGGTGTCAGGTGCAAACTCATGCGACACTCCTGCACATGCTGGGTGTCACCGACCTTCCGACCTATCTCGCCGCCCTGGCGCTGATCATCCTGTTGCCGGGCCCGAACTCGCTGTACGTCCTCTCCGTCGCGGCCCGCCGCGGCGTGCGCGCCGGTTACACGGCGGCGGCCGGGGTGTTCACCGGCGACACCGTGCTGATGGTGCTGGCGGCCGTCGGCGCGGGGGCGCTGCTCCAGGCCAGTCCGGTGCTGTTCGGCATCGTGAAGTACCTGGGTGCCGGATACCTGGCCTGGATGGCCGTCGGCATGATGCGGGCCGCGTGGACGATGTGGCGGGACCGCAAGGCCCGGCACACGGCCGAGTCGGCGCTCATGGAGCAGGTGGCGACCGCGGCCCCGGGCGCCGGCGCGGCCCCGGCCCCCGCGACCGAGCGCTACTACCGGCGGGCCCTGGTGGTCAGCCTGCTGAACCCGAAGGCCATCCTGTTCCTGCTGTCCTTCTTCGTGCAGTTCGTCGACCCGGGGTACCGGTACCCCGCTCTGTCGTTCCTGCTGCTCGGCTCCCTGCTGCAGCTGAGCAGCTTCCTCTACCTGAGCACGCTGATATTCGGCGGCACCCGCCTGTCGGCCGCCTTCCGGCGGCGCAAGCGGCTCTCCGCGGGAGCCACCTCCGCCGCCGGGGTCCTCTTCCTCGGCTTCGCCGCGAAGCTGGCGGTCAGCTGACCTTCCGCTCCAGGGCCCGGCGCAGCCATGGCGTCAGCGGGCGCTCCACCAGGCGGTGGACCAGCCAGGCCAGGACCAGCATGAGGACCAGGGCCGCCGTGAACGCGACCGGGGGCGGGAGGTCCAGCCGGCGGTGCAGGGTGTGGATGACCACCCAGCCCAGGTGCTCGTGGACCAGGTAGAAGGGGTAGGTCAGGGCTCCGGCCACGGTCAGCCAGGGCAGGTCCAGCCGGTCGAACAGGCCGGCCGCCACCAGCGCGACCAGCAGGAACCCCAGGGTGACCACCGCGATGATCACCGTGGGTTCGCGGTACGAGAAGAACTTCGGGTTCGGGGCGTGCCACAGGCCGGCCACCGCGTAGTGCTGGCCCAGGGCCCAGCCGAGCACGGCGACGCCCCAGCCGAGCACGTCCCGGCGGTCGCGGTACACCAGGTAGAGGCCCATGCCGCCGATGAAGAACGGCGCGTACTGCGGCATCAGGACGAGGTCGAGCAGCTCGGACCCCGAGGCGTCGGCGATCACCGCCGCCACCGTCCAGACCGCGCAGAACACCAGGGTCCGCCGGCGGCCCCCGCCCGGCAGGATCACGAAGAGCGCGAAGAGCACGTAGAAGCGCATCTCGGCCCACAGCGTCCAGCACACCCCGAGCACCCGCTCGGCGCCCACCGGCTGCTGGAGCATGGTCAGGTTGGTGAGGAAGTCGGTCGGCGAGACCGTCCTCCACGCCACCCCCGGCAGCGCGAACACGGCGGTGACCAGGACCAGGGCCACCCAGTACGCGGGGTAGAGCCGGGCCACCCGGGAGGCCAGGAAAGACCGCAGCGGCCGGCCCCAGGCGCTCATCGAGATGACGAAGCCGCTGATGACGAAGAAGAACTGGACCCCGAGCGGGCCGTACGCGAACCAGGGCGCGGCATCGGGGAACAGGTCGCGCGGCGAGTCCCCCCACGCCTTCGCGACGTCCCCGTCGCGCCCGCCGAAGTGGTAGAGGGCGACCATCAGCGCGGCCAGCAGCCGCAGTCCGTCCAGTGCGTGGAGGCGCCGGTGCCGGCCGGCCCCCGCGGACACCCGTTCCTCCGCCGTGGCGGGGGCGGCGCCGGTGCGGGGCCCGGGCACCGGCGCGGTGACGCTCACCTGGACCGGCCCATCGTGGACTTCTGCAGCCGGCGGATCCGGCGTACGGCCCGGCGCAGGGCCGGGCTCCTGGGGAGGAAGGAGAGCTGTGCGGGGATCCCTCCGGGCAGGCCGAGGGTGGTCAGCCGGCGCCGCTTGAAGTACCGCCAGGTGTGCTCGTCGAGGCGGGTGGCGAGGTACTGCTCGGCCTCCGCCCGGCGGGCGGAGAGCACCTGGGACTGCATGGCGTACCCGACGGCGACCAGCAGCCCGTCGAGCGCCTCGTGCACCCGCTCCGGGCCGGGCGCGGCCTGGGAGCGCACGGCCCCGGCGTCCTCCAGGTCCGGCAGCAGCGCGTCCACCACCGTCAGCGGCACCCGGTTGCTGTTCTGGTACGGGGCGACCCGGTCCAGCAGCCGGCCGGTGCCGGTACGGGCCACCGGGATCCCGTACAGGGTGGCGGCCGTGAGCAGCCCGGTGGAGAAGCAGCCGACCACCAGCGCCGGGCGCAGCCGCTGGTAGACGACCTCCGCGAGAACCGGCTCGGTCAGCACGGTCAGCCGGGCGCCGAGCCGTTCGGCTTCTTCCTCGACGGACCGGGAGTGGCGGGCGGGAGCGCTCGGGTGCGGCTTGAAGACGATCTCGGTGTGGCCCAGCGCGTGGGCGCCGCGCACCATGGTGACGTGCAGCTCTTCCTCCTCCTCGGGGGTGAGGAGTTCGAGGGCGGAGAGGTACTGGCCGAGCAGCAGCGCCGGGCCCTCCGGGACCCCGGTCTGCGCGGGGCCCTCCGTGCCGAGTTCGGCGAGCACCTTCAGGAAGGCGGCGGCGGGCACCAGCTCCGCCGGCACCCCGAACTCGGTGAGCAGCAGCGGCTTCAGACCGGGGGCCAGGTCCAGGTGCAGCACCCGGCGGATCCGCATGCCCAGCTGCGCGTCCAGCTTGTGCCGGGTGGGTCCGTAGCTCATCAGGCCGTCCGCGTACACCTCGACCGAGGCCCCGGGGAACAGCTGGCAGACCGCCTGCGCGGGGGAGACCTGGATGGACTCCACGACCAGCTCGATCCGGTCCTCGCCCAGCCCCCACAGCGCGCGCAACTGTCGTTCCCACAGCGGGACGTCCTCGGGGCGCGGGGTCCAGGTGCTCGGGTGGTACGGCTCGACGGTGGCGTTCCAGTCGAGGTGGTCGTCGAAGCGGGTGCGCAGCGCGGCGAAGCCGGGCATCGCCTCCAGCCCCGGGGTGATCTCCGGGATGACCGCGTTGTTGCTGGTCAGCAGGATCCGGCGGTCGGCCGGGCCGAAGCTGCCGGCGTCGATCCCGGCGGCGAGCGTGGCCATCCCGTACAGGGTGGAGGCCAGGAAGATCTGCGTGGTGCGGAGTTCCATCAGGCGGCCGCTCCCTCGCCGGACCGGCGGCGGAGCCGCCGCAGCACCACCGACCGCTCCGCGTCCATGGAGTCCAGGGCGGTGTCGAGTACGTCCTGCGGCATTCTTCCGAGCGCGGCCGCACTCATCGAACGGAGCTTTTTGGCCACGTCGGGCTCGAACCTTTCAATGGATCCGATGTGGTGCGCAATGATTGCGCAATATGTGCGAACGGCTTTCGGGAGCAGCTTTGCCGCATCCCGGTCCGCCGCCGTGTCGGTGATCACCTGATCGAATGCGCGGATGAAATCGAGCTGCCGCACGTCGCCGATCTGCGTGAGCGAGGTCGAAACTCCGCGCCGGTAGAAGATGCCGGGCAGCCCGACCGCCGCGAAGGACTCCGCCCCCCGGTGCAGCCGCCAGATCCACGGCCGGTCCTCGGCGGTCCGCAGCCCGTCGGTGAAGTGCAGCAGCCCCCGGTCCAGCAGCCGCCGGTGGTACATCCCGGCCCAGGCGTAGGGATAGTCCACCGAGGTGGGCCGCTCGGCCGGCAGGATGCCCGTCCGGGGATCGGCCGGGACGCCCTGCGGGCCGTACGGGATGCGCTGCACGGTGCGCGCCTTCCCGGCCACCTGCACATGGTCATTGCGGACGAAATCGCAGTTCAGGGCCTCGATGGCGGCCAGTGTCCGGGCCAGGTGGCCCGGTGCCAGCCAGTCGTCGCCGTCCATGAAGGCGAGGTACTCGCCGCGCGCCGCGTCCAGCCCGGTGTTCCGCGCGGTGGCCAGGCCGCCGTTCTGCTCGTGTCTGAGGTGCACCGCGCCCGGGAGCTCGCGCGCGGCGCGCTCCAGCAGCCCGGGCGTCCCGTCCGTCGAGCAGTCGTCGACGAGGAGGAACTCGAAGTCGTCCCGCGCGTTCAGTTCGAGGCTTTTCAGGGCATCCGGTGCGTATGTCTGCACGTTGTAGAACGGCACGACAACAGAGAGCTTGACCACTCGGCAGACATTAGGCCTTGGGGCGGCATTCACCGTGGCCCATGCGAAGATTTTACGTGAACGCCGTGTGGCTCCGCCGTTAACCCGCCACCACCACGGCCGCCTTCCGTCTCACCAACCGGCGGATTCTCATTTCGTCGACGGGTTGTTAACCCTCTGTTGTGCGCTCGTTGGGCCGATCACCGGAATTCCGGCATAGCTTCTGGCCCGTGCCAGTAAGCAAGCGGGTCGCAGTGCTCGCCGATTCCGATACGCGATGGAAATGGGGCGCACTCACCGCGCACCGCATCGCTCCCGAATGCGCGGCCGAGGACGGAAACCTGACCGGTTTCCTGCTGCGCGGCCGGGCCACGCCCACCGCGCGCCAGCTCGGCGAGGTGGGCGTTCGGGCCGACCGGCTGGACGAGGTGACCCTGCCCGAGTTCCTCGCCGAACTCCGCCGCGGGTCCTACGACATGGTGGTGCTCGCCCTGGTCGGCGGCGCCGTCCAGGCCGCCCTGCACGGCATCCGCGCCCTGTGGCCCCGGCCGGCCCGCCGCCCCGTCCTCGTCACCGGCTACGTCGGAGTCGTCTACGAGAAGCTCGCCGACGGCCTGCTGCTGCGCCACGGCGCCGACCTCGTCCTCGCCAACTCCCGCCACGACGCCGCCCGGTTCCGCGCCGTGTACGAGGGAGCGGGAGCCGACGCCTCCGCCGTCACCGAGACCGCCCTGCCCTTCCTCGACGGGGCGCCGTACGAGGAACCCGCCGGCCACGCGCACACCGTGGTCTTCGCCGCCCAGCCCTCGGTGCCCGAGAGCGCCGCCGACCGCGGCTACCTGCTGCGCCGCGCCGCCGGGCACGCCCGCCTGCACCCCGACCGCGAGGTGCTCGTCAAGCTGCGCAGCAAGCCCGGGGAGCACACCACTCACCTGGAGGAGGTCCCCTACCAGCGGCTCGCCGACCGGATGCCGGACCCGCTGCCGCCCAACCTCCGCCTGGTCTACGGGAACATGGGCGAGGTCCTGGACCGCACCGACCTGCTGGTCACCGTCTCCTCCACGGCCGCGCTGGAATCCCTCGCCCGGGGCATCCCCACCGCAGTCCTCACCGACCTCGGCGTCCGCGAGACCCTCGGCAACCACCACTTCCTCGGCTCCGGCTGCCTGGCCTCCTGGGACCAGCTCGACGCCGGACTCCGCCCGGCCGGCGACCCCGACTGGCTCGCCGCCCAGGGCGTCACCTCCGACGCCCCCCACGAGGCCGCCCGCGCCCGCATCACCGAGCTGCTCGCCCGCCCCGAGCTCCCGCCACCGGCCCCTTACTACACGGCCGTCACCGCGCCCGGCTACCTGCCCGGCATCCTCGCCCGCCACCACCTGGCCCCCGACGGCACCGTCCTGCCGGGCGCCGCCAAACCGCTCCGGGGGAAGTCCCGGCTGCGCCGCTACCTGCGCTCCCACCTCCGCGACGCGGCCCGCGGCACCTACCGGCACGGGGTCCAGCGCGTCGCCCCCGTCATCCGCAGGCTGGGGGAGCTGTGACCGCCCCGGCCCCCGCCGGCGCGGCCCCCGCCGGCCCGGCCGCCCCGCGCGTGCTGGCCGTCGTCCCGGCCCGCGGCGGCTCCAAGGGCGTCCCCGGCAAGAACCTCGCCGAGGTCGCCGGCGTCCCGCTGGTCACCCGCGCCGTCCGCGCCTGCCTGGCCGCGCCCACCGTCACCGACGTGCTGGTCTCCACCGACTCCCACGAGATCGCCGAAGCCGCCCGGGCCGCCGGCGCCGAGGTCGTCCGCCGCCCCGCGGCCCTCTCCGGCGACACCGCGACCAGCGAATCGGCGCTGCTGCACGCCCTGGACCGGTTCGAGGAACTGCACTCCACCGAGGTCCGCGTGGTCCTGCTGGTCCAGTGCACCAGCCCGTTCCTGCACCCTGACGACGTCGAGTCGGTCGCGGCCGCCGTCGCCACCGGCCCGGCCGACTCGGCCCTGACCGTCGCCCCCTTCCACGGCTTCCTCTGGCGGGCCGCCGCCGGCGACGGCGGCCACGGGGTCAACCACGACAAGGCCGTCCGCCCCCGCCGCCAGGACCGCCCCCAGGACCTCCTGGAGACCGGCGCCGCCTACGCCATGGACGCGGCCGGATTCCGCCGCGCCCGGCACCGCTTCTTCGGGCACACCCTGCCCGTCCCCACCGATCCCGCCCGTGTGCTGGAGATCGACGACCCCCACGACCTGGCCCGCGCCAGGGCGCTGGCCCCGCTGCTCGACCCGAGCGCACCCGTACACGCACCCGTACCGACCGAAGGACCCGATCCCGCATGAACGACACCCAGAACTCCCGCCTGCGCCCGCTCGGCTCCCGCACCGCCGGACCCGGCCACCCGGTCTACGTCGTCGGTGAGATCGGCATCAACCACAACGGCGACCTGGCCAACGCCATCGCCCTGATCGACGCGGCCGCCGAGGCGGGCTGCGACGCGGTCAAGTTCCAGAAGCGCACCCCGGAGATCTGCACCCCGCGCGACCAGTGGGACATCGAGCGCGACACCCCCTGGGGCCGGATGACCTACATCGACTACCGCCACCGCGTGGAGTTCGGCGAGGACGAGTACCGCGCCATCGACGAGCACTGCAAGGAGCGCGGCATCGACTGGTTCGCCTCCCCGTGGGACACCGAGGCCGTCGCCTTCCTGGAGAAGTTCGACGTCCCCTGCCACAAGGTCGCCTCCGCCTCCCTGACGGACGACGAGCTGCTGCGCGCCCTGCGCGCCACCGGCCGCACCGTGATCCTCTCCACCGGCATGTCCACCCCGGCCCAGATCCGGCACGCCGTCGAGGTGCTCGGCAGCCCGAACATCCTGCTCTGCCACGCCACCTCCACGTACCCGGCCAAGGCCGAGGAGCTCAACCTGCGGGTGATCAACACCCTCCAGGCGGAGTACCCCAACGTCCCCATCGGCTACAGCGGCCACGAGACCGGCCTGCAGACCACCCTGGCCGCCGTCGCCCTCGGCGCCGTGTTCGTCGAGCGCCACATCACCCTCGACCGCGCCATGTGGGGCTCGGACCAGGCCGCCTCCGTCGAGCCGGGCGGGCTGCAGCGCCTGGTCCGCGACATCCGCACCATCGAGACCGCCCTCGGAGACGGCGTCAAGAAGGTCTACGAGTCCGAGCTCGGCCCCATGAAGAAGCTGCGCCGCGTCCAGGGCACCGCCGCGGCGGTCTGACCCGCCGGTCCGCCGCGCGGGCCGCTCCCACCTCGCCGCAGGACCCGCGCCCCCGTCAGGGGCGCGGGGAACTGCGCGACCAGCCCCCACCGGCCCGCAGCCCGGTAGCAACGGGCCCGCCCCGCACAGGGCGGAGGGGTCCGGGGCGAGGCCCCGGTTTCGGGAAGGGGCGGGGAGGGGACCGGCCCGCGCAGCGGCTCCGCACCCCCGAAGAGGAGTCGTCGTGAACACCCCCGCCACCACCCTCGCCTTCGTCGAGAGCCCGGTCCAGCTCCTCAACGTCCTGGAGTGGGCCCACCAGCAGGCCGGACAGCAGTCGGGGCAGCAGTCCGGGCCCAAGCCGCTGCTGGACAGCATCCCGCCCCAGCCGACCCGCGGCGGAGCCGCCCCCGCCCCGCCCGGCACCCCCGCCGGCCTCCACATCATCGTGCTGCCCCCCACCGACCCCATGTCCCGCGGCCAGCTCCGCCGGGTCACCGGCATCGCCCGGGACGAAGGCCACACCGTGCACTGGCAGGAGGCCCGCGGCGGCGCAGGCGCGCCCTTCAAGGCGCTGGCCGCACTCGCCGGCCGGGTCCGCAGGGCCGAGCGGATCGTCGTCGGCGACCCCTTCTCCCGCTTCGTCCAGCTGCTGCTCGTCCCGGCCCGCGCCAGGGAACTGGTGGTCGTCGACGACGGCACCGCCACCATGGAGTTCCTCGCCCAGGCCGGCCGCGGCGAACGGCTCCGCCGCTGGCACCGCACCGGTGGCGGAGCCCTCGGCCGGCTCAAGGAGCTGGCGTACGCGCCGGTCTCCGGCAACGCCCGGCGCCGGCTCACCCCGGCCGCCGGACGCCGGGTGGAGGTCTTCAGCTCCATGCCGGTCACCCCGCTGCCCGGCATGGAACTGCGGGTCAACGACTTCGGCTGGACCCGCTCCCGGTTCGGCCCGCCCCGGCTCACCAAGGGCACCGACCTGGTTGGGACCTCCCTGGTGGAGACCGGCGTGGTCGACGCCGGCCGCTACCTGGAGGCGGTCTCCCGGCTCACCCGGGAGCACGGCGCGACCCGCTACTTCGCGCACCGCCGCGAGTCCCCGGAGAAGCTCCGCGCACTGAGCGAGGCGACCGGGCTGGAGATCGTGCGCCCCGACCTGCCGCTGGAGCTGATCGCCCGGCGCGGCCCGGTGGGCAGGACGGTCCTCAGCTTCCCGTCCACGGTCGTCCACACGCTGCCCTACGCCCTGGCCGGTACGGGCGTCCGCGTGGCCGTCTGCGACATCGACCCGGCCTGGCTGACCGCCGCGGCCTCGCCCCGGGCCCGGACCTTCCTCGCCGGGGTCACCGACACCGCCAGGGACGTGCACCGACTCCCCGCGGAAACCGCCCCCGCGGCCGGATGAGCGGCGGAGTTTACCCCCGGGTGCAGGCGGTCATGCGTCCGGAGGACGGGATTTCTTCCCCGAACGGGTTGAACTTTTCCTGATCTCCACCCAGTTGGCGGTGATGTACGCCTACTCTTCAACAGGTGAACCAGTTGATGTCCCGCGAGTCCCAGACCGCCCTGCCAGGAAAGCCCGCCCAGCCCGAGCTGCCCGGCAAGGTACCGGATCGCCTGCGTGCCGAACTGATCGCATTCCGCCGGGACTTGCACATGCACCCCGAGCTCGGCCACCAGGAGTTCCGGACCACCGCCGCGATCAAGGCCCGACTGGAGAAAGCCGGCCTCCGGCCGCGCGTACTGCGCTCCGGCACCGGCCTGCTCTGTGACGTGGGCACCTGGGACGGGGAACGCCCCATGCTGGCCCTCCGTGCGGACATCGACGCCCTGCCCATCCCCGACGCCAAGACCCACGCCCCCTACCGGTCGACCGTCCCCGACCGGGCGCACGCCTGCGGACACGACGTGCACACCGCCACGGTGCTCGGCGCCGGCCTGGTCCTGGCCGAGCTGGCCCGGCAGGGACTGCTGCCGCGGCCGGTGCGGCTGGTCTTCCAGCCCGCCGAGGAGGTGCTGCCGGGCGGTGCCACCGAGGCGATCGAGTCCGGCGTCCTGGACGGCGTAGGCAAGATCATCGCGGTGCACTGCGATCCCCGGGTGGACGCCGGGAGGATCGGCCTGCGGACCGGCCCGATCACCTCGGCCTGCGACCGGCTGGAGGTCAGCCTCGACGGGGCCGGCGGCCACACCGCCCGACCGCACCTGACCACCGACCTGGTCACCGCGGCCGCCCGGGTGGCCGTCGACGTGCCCGCGCTGCTGGCCCGCCGGATGGACGCCCGCTCGGGCATGTCCGTCACCTGGGGCCGGATCGAGGCCGGGCACGCCTGCAATGTGATCCCGATGCACGCCGAGCTGTCCGGCACCGTGCGCTGCCTGGACCTGAACGCCTGGCACGAGGCGCCGGACCAGATCCACGCGGCCATCGACGAGGTCGCGACCATGCACGGGGCCAAGTTCGAGATCAACCACGTCCGCGGGGTGCCCCCGGTGGTCAACGACCCGGTGGTCACCGAACTGCTCCGGGAGGCGATGACCGCCCGGCGCGGCGCCGAGTCGGTCGAGGACACCGAGCAGAGCCTGGGCGGCGAGGACTTCTCCTGGTACCTGGAGCACGTCCCGGGCGCCATGGCCCGGCTCGGCGTCCGGGTCCCCGGCGACCCCGTCAAGCGCGATCTGCACCGAGGCGACTTCGACGTGGACGAGTCCGCGATCGCCGTCGGAGTGGAGTTCTTCACCGCCGCCGCACTGATCGACGGCCACCGGGCAGGGTCGGTCCGGTAGGCCCGCGGCCGATCCGGGCAAGACCCGTTACAACATCGGCGCGCCGCGCGTCGGACCCGTCCAGCCCTTGGTACACAAGGGCTGGGCGCCTGACCGGTTACCAGTCGGTCACTGTCCGGTTCGCGACGATCCGATAACGACTCATGAACGGGCCTTTAACTGACATCTACGCGCGTTACGATCGCGGCGAAACCAGCGCCGGTTCTCAGGCGCTTTCAGGTCAGGTTTTGAAGGAGCCTCCCCTTGCGCCGGATCACCCGCATCGCAACCGTGGGCATCGCGTCCGCGGCTCTCGCGCTCTCCGCCACCGCGTGTGGTGGCAAGAAGTCCGGGGACACCTCGTCCTCCGACTCCAAGGAAGCCACCACCGCCATCGCCTACGACATCGGTGGCCGCGGCGACCAGTCGTTCAACGACGCCGCCTATGCCGGTCTGCAGAAGGCCGAGAAGGACCTGCAGGTCAAGGGCAAGGAGGCGGAGCCGACCGAGGGTGAGTCCGAGGCCGACAAGGTCCAGCGCCTCACCGAGCTCGCCCGCAACGGCTCGAACCCGGTCATCGGCGTCGGCTTCTCGTACGCCCCCGCGATAAAGAAGGTCGCGCCGAAGTTCCCGAACACCACGTTCGGCCTCATCGACGACACCTCGGTGACCGACAAGAACATCGCGAACCTGGTCTTCAACGAGGAGCAGGGCTCCTACCTGGCCGGCGTCGCCGCCGCCAAGGCGTCCAAGACCGGCACGGTCGGCTTCATCGGCGGTGTCGAGGTTCCGCTGATCAAGAAGTTCGAGGCGGGCTTCGTCCAGGGCGTCAAGGACACCAACCCCAGCGCCAAGGTACTCACCAAGTACCTGAGCCAGCCGCCGGACTTCTCCGGTTTCGCCAAGCCCGACCTGGGCAAGGCCGCCGCGCAGGGCCAGCTGGACGCCGGCGCGGACGTGATCTACGCGGCCGCCGGTCTGGCCGGCTCGGGCGCCATCGAGGCCGCCGCCAACAAGGGCGCGTGGGCCATCGGTGTCGACTCCGACCAGTACAACCAGGCGGGTCTGGCCAAGTTCAAGGACAAGATCCTGACCTCGGTCACCAAGGACGTCTCGGACTCGGTCTACAACCTGATCAAGTCCGTCAAGGACGGCAAGCCGCAGACCGGTGAGATCCGCTACGGCCTGGACAAGGACGGCGTCGGCCTGGCCGACTCCAACCCGGAGTACAAGAAGATGACGGACCTGGTCGCCGCCGTCGAGAAGGCGAAGGCCGACATCATCGCCAAGAAGATCACCGTCAAGACCGCTCCGTAAGGAAGCGTCTCGACAGGGGTCCGGAGGGCTGCCCTCGCAGCAGCCCTCCGGGCCCCGAACGGCTTTTGCCGCCGACTTTTCATTTCTGACAGTGCTACGCGCGTAGAGCGCACAGGGACGCGATAGCGTCACCCACCGCCCTGTCCCCTGCCCTCGACTCCTTCCGGCCAAGGAGAGTGCGTCATCAACGCGTCCAGCCCGCCCCTCGCCGTAGAACTGCACGGCATCACCAAGCGCTTCCCCGGCGTCGTCGCCAACAAGGACATCGCCATCACCGTCCGCAAGGGCACCGTGCATGCCCTGATCGGCGAGAACGGTGCCGGCAAGTCGACCCTGATGAAGATCCTCTACGGCATGCAGAAGCCGGACGAGGGCACCATCGCGATCAACGGGGAGCAGGTCTCCTTCAACAGCCCCGGCGAGGCGATCGCCCGCGGGATCGGCATGGTCCACCAGCACTTCATGCTGGCCGACAACCTCACCGTCCTGGAGAACGTCGTCCTCGGCGGCGAGAAGCTGTACGGCATCGGTGCCAAGGCCCGCAAGAAGATCATGGAGATCTCGGACGCGTACGGCCTCGGCGTGCGCCCGGACGCGCTGGTCGAGGACCTCGGTGTCGCCGACCGGCAGCGCGTGGAGATCCTCAAGGTCCTCTACCGCGGCGCGCAGATCCTCATCCTCGACGAGCCGACCGCCGTGCTCGTGCCGCAGGAGGTCGACGCGCTCTTCGACAACCTCCGCGAGCTCAAGGCCGAGGGCCTGACCGTCATCTTCATCTCGCACAAGCTGGGCGAGATCCTCAAGGTCGCCGACGACATCACCGTCATCCGCCGCGGCACCACGGTCGGCACCGCCGACCCGAAGACCGCCACCACCAAGCAGCTCGCCGAGCTGATGGTCGGCGCGGAGCTGCCCTCCCCGGAGACCCGCGAGTCCACGGTCACCACCACGCCGATGCTCCAGGTCAAGCACCTCACGCTGGCCGACAAGGCGCCCATCACGATGCCCGAGGCGATGGCGCCGAACACCGAGCTCGACTCGGAAGAGGTGCACGAGCACGTGCCCGCCGGCCGGCTCCTGCTCGACAACGTCAGCTTCACCATCCACAAGGGCGAGGTCCTGGGCATCGCCGGCGTCGAGGGCAACGGCCAGACCGAGCTCATCGAGGCCCTGATGGGCATGAACGCCCCCGACACGGGTGTGATCACGCTCGACGGCCTGGACATCACCAAGACCCCGGTGCGCAAGCGCCGTGAGGGCGGCATCGGCTACATCCCCGAGGACCGGCACCGGCACGGCCTGCTGCTGGAGTCCCCGCTGTGGGAGAACCGCATCCTCGGCCACGTCACCGAGGCCCCCAACTCCAAGCGCGGCATCCTCGACCCGAAGGCCGCCCGCAAGGACACCGAGCGGATCGTGCGCGAGTACGACGTCCGCACCCCCGGCATCGAGGTCACCGCGGCCTCGCTCTCCGGCGGCAACCAGCAGAAGCTGATCGTCGGCCGCGAGATGAGCCACAACCCCAAGTTCCTGATCGCCGCCCACCCCACCCGCGGTGTGGACGTCGGCGCGCAGGCGCAGATCTGGGACGCGATCCGCGAGGCCCGCCGCGAGGGCCTGGCCGTGCTGCTGATCTCCGCCGACCTGGACGAGCTGATCGGCCTGTCCGACACCCTGCGCGTCATCTACCGCGGCCGCCTGGTCGCGGACGCCGACCCGGCGACCATCACCCCGGAGGAGCTGGGCACCGCCATGACCGGCGCCGCCTCGGGACACCTGGAAGCCGACGACACCAACTCCGCCGCTGCCGACGGTGACACGACGGAGGACGAGGCCCGATGAAGAAATTCGACAAGGACCGGCTGATCCTCGGCATCGCCGGGCCGGCGCTGGCACTGGTCAGCGCGTTCCTGCTGACGATGGTCGTGCTGGCCGCGACGGGCGTGGACCCGGTCGAGCCGCTGCGCCTGATGATCGAGAACGGCACGTACGAGGACATCCAGATCCTCATCGTGAACCAGGCCGGCACGTACTACCTGGCGGCCCTCGCGGTGGCGATCGGCTTCCGCATGAACCTCTTCAACATCGGCGTCGACGGCCAGTACCGGTTCGCCGCGATGGTCTCCGCCGTCGTCGGTGCCGCGGTGACCCTGCCCGGCCCGCTGCACATCCTGCTGATCATGGTCGTGGCCATGCTGGTGGGTGCCGCCTGGTCCGGCATCGCCGGTGTCCTCAAGGCCAAGCGCGGCGTCAGCGAGGTCGTCTCCACGATCATGCTGAACGCCATCGCGACCAGCATCATCGCCTGGCTGATCCTGCCGAAGAACCTCGGCGTGCAGCCGCCCGGCTCCAACGACCTGAACACCGGTGAGATCGCCGAGTCCGGCTGGTTCCCGGCCCTCAACATGGGCGACTCGGGCGAGATCTACGGCTTCACCTTCGTGGCCTTCGCCCTCGGCATCGTCTACTGGTTCGTGCTCAACCGCACCCGGTTCGGCTTCGACCTGCGCGCCAGCGGCGCCAGCGAGTCCGCCGCCACCGCCTCGGGCGTGGACTCCAAGCGGATGATCATCACCGCGATGCTGATCTCCGGCGCGATCGCGGGTCTGGTCGGCATGCCGGTCCTGCTCGGCGAGAGCCACACGTACAGCCTGAACTTCCCGGTCGGTGTCGGCTTCACCGGCATCACCATCGCCCTGCTGGGCCGCAACAGCCCCGTCGGCATGTTCTTCGCCGCCCTGCTGATCGCGTTCATCGACAAGGCGTCGGCCGGCCTGGACACGGCCGGCTACGCCAAGGAGATCGGCACGATCATGAAGGGCCTGATCGTGATCGCGGTGGTCGTCTCCTACGAGCTCGTCGGCCGCTACGGCACCCGCCGGCAGCAGCAGAAGGTCGGCGAGGAGCTGGCCGCCGGCCACGCCATCAAGACCGACAAGGAGGTCGCGGCGTGAGCGCCGGAACCGTTTCCGCGAAGAAAGCGGCACCCGCCCCGGGCGGCCGCCGCAAGCTGACCCTGCCCTGGATCCTGCTGATCATCGCCGGCGGCCTCCTGCTGGTCTCGCTGGTCCGCACGATCTCCGGCGCCGACGACCTCACCTCGGTCGGACAGATCTCCGGCACGCTCCAGCTCGCCGTCCCGATCGGCCTGGCCGGCCTCGGCGGCCTCTGGGCCGAGCGCGCGGGCGTGGTCAACATCGGTCTCGAAGGCATGATGATCCTCGGCACCTGGTTCGGTGCCTGGGCCGGCTACCAGTGGGGTCCGTGGACCGGTGTCGTGCTCGGCATCGTCGGCGGCGCGCTCGGCGGCCTGCTGCACGCGGTCATGACCGTGACCTTCAACGTCAACCACATCGTCTCCGGTGTGGCCGTGAACATCCTGGCGCTGGGCTTCACCCAGTACCTGTCGGAGTTCACCTTCGCCGACGCCCCGGGCGGCTCCTCCAAGCAGTCCCCGCGCATCGAGCCGATCACCAGCTTCACCGTGCCCGGCGCCGATTCGCTGGCCGACCTCCAGGACAAGCACTGGTTCCTGGTCTCGGACATCGCCGGGATCGTCGGCGGTGTGCTGACCGACCTGTCGCTGCTGACCGTGGTCGCGCTGCTGCTGATCCCCGCCACCTGGTGGGTGCTGTGGCGGACCTCCTTCGGTCTGCGCCTGCGCTCCTGCGGTGAGAACCCGATCGCCGCCGAGAGCCTCGGCGTCAACGTCTACAAGTACAAGTACATCGCCGTGGTCGTCTCCGGCGGCCTGGCCGGCCTCGGCGGCGCCTTCCTGGCGATCGTCTCCACCGGCATCTACCAGGAGGGCCAGACCGGCGGCCGCGGCTACATCGGTCTCGCCGCGATGATCTTCGGCAACTGGATGCCCGGCGGCATGGCGCTCGGCGCCGGCCTGTTCGGCTTCACCGACAGCCTCAAGCTGCGCGGCGGCGCCGAGAACGTGCTCGCCGTGGTGCTGCTGATCGCGATCCTGCTGGTCCTGGTCGCCGCCTGGCAGCTGTACAAGAAGCAGACCACCAAGGCGATCGTCACCGGCGTCTTCGCGGCCCTGCTGTTCCTGCTGTACGCGGTCACCGACGAGATCCCGAGCCAGTTCGTGGACGCCGCCCCGTACGTCACCACCCTGCTGGTGCTCGCCCTGTCGGCGCAGCGCCTGCGGATGCCCAAGGCGGACGGCATGCCGTACCGCAAGGGCCAGGGCAAGTGACGCCGGTGACGGACGCGCACACCCCCGACTGGGAGGCCCTGCGGGCGTCCGCCCGGGACGCCATGTCCCGGGCCTACGCCCCGTACTCGGGCTTCCCGGTCGGAGTCGCCGCCCTGGTCGACGACGGCCGGGTGGTCACCGGATGCAACGTCGAGAACGCCAGCTACGGCCTCGGCCTGTGCGCCGAGTGCGGCCTGGTCTCGGCCCTGCAGGCGTCCGGCGGCGGCCGGCTGACGCACTTCACCTGCGTCGACGGCAAGGGCGAGCTCCTGGTCCCGTGCGGGCGCTGCCGCCAGCTGCTGTTCGAGTTCGGCGGCGCCGAGCTCCAGGTGGACACTCCGGAGGGCGTCCTGCCGCTCTCCGCGATGCTGCCCCAGGCGTTCGGCCCGGACCATCTCCGTTAGGGCCTCTGCCACGGCCCCCGCACCCCGTCCGGTGCGGGGGCCGTACCCGTCTCCCCCTCAACGCGCGTAGAGTCGCGCTCGTACGAACATGTCCGGAAGGAACTGGAACTGCCATGGACGTCATTTCCGTCATCCGCACCAAGCGTGACCGCGGTGAGCTGAGCCCCGAGCAGATCGACTGGGTCATCGACGCGTACACCCGCGGTGTCGTGGCCGACGAGCAGATGTCCGCCCTGGCGATGGCCATCCTGCTGAACGGCATGAACCGCACCGAGATCGCCCGCTGGACCGCCGCGATGATCGCGTCCGGCGAGCGCATGGACTTCTCCTCCCTCTCCCGCCCGACCGCGGACAAGCACTCCACCGGCGGCGTCGGCGACAAGATCACCCTGCCCCTGGCCCCGCTGGTCGCCGCCTGCGGCGCGGCGGTGCCGCAGCTGTCCGGCCGGGGCCTGGGCCACACCGGCGGCACGCTGGACAAGCTGGAGTCCATCCCGGGCTGGCGCGCGCTGCTCTCCAACGAGGAGATGCTGAACGTCCTGGACACCACCGGCGCGGTGATCTGCGCCGCCGGCGACGGCCTGGCCCCGGCCGACAAGAAGCTCTACGCGCTGCGTGACGTGACGGGCACGGTGGAGGCCATTCCGCTGATCGCCTCCTCGATCATGTCCAAGAAGATCGCCGAGGGCACCGGCTCCCTGGTCCTGGACGTGAAGGTCGGCTCCGGCGCCTTCATGAAGAACATCGAGGACGCCCGCGAGCTGGCCCGCACCATGGTCGGCCTCGGCACGGACAGCGGCGTCAAGACCGTCGCCCTGCTGACGGACATGTCCACACCGCTCGGCCTGACGGCCGGCAACGCCCTCGAAGTCCGCGAGTCGGTCGAGGTCCTGGCGGGCGGCGGCCCGGCGGACGTCGTCGAGCTCACCCTGGCGCTGGCCCGCGAGATGCTCGACGCGGCCGGCATCAAGGACGCCGACCCGGCCAAGGCGCTGGCGGACGGCTCCGCGATGGACGTCTGGCGCCGGATGATCGCGGCCCAGGGCGGCGACCCGGACGCGAAGCTCCCGGTCGCGCGCGAGCAGCACGTGGTCACCGCTCCGGCCTCGGGCGTGCTGACCCGGCTGGACGCGTACGGGGTCGGCGTCGCCGCCTGGCGCCTGGGCGCGGGCCGCGCGCGCAAGGAGGACCCGGTGCAGGCGGGCGCGGGCATCGAGCTGCACGCCAAGCCGGGCGACTCCGTCACGGCCGGCCAGCCGCTGATGACGCTGCACACGGACACCCCGGAGAAGTTCGAGTACGCCCTGGCCTCCCTGGAGGGCACGTACGACGTCGCCGCGGCGGGCACCGACTTCTCGGCTGCGCCGATCGTGCTGGACCGCATCGCCTGACCTGCGGTTTCCCATTCGGGTGAACGGGACCGGTGGACCCCCGCCGGTCCCGTTCGGCATGCTGGGATCGGTGCCGAACCGATTGAGGAGCACACCATGAGCGCACTCGCAGTCGAGCACCTGCCCGCGGGCGGGGACGACTGGGATCGGCTGGTCAGTCTCTGGGAGGAGATGGACTGGCCGGAGGGCTGCCGGGTGGAGATCATCCAGGGGCTTATCACCGTGACGCCGGCACCCGCGAACAGGCACAACCTCATCGCTGCCGATCTCAACCGTGCCTTGGCCGCCGAGGTGCCGGACGAGTGGGCCGTCTTCCAGACGCTGGCGATGGCCATTCCGTCCAGAAGCGGCATGTACATCCCCGACGTGGTGGTCATTCCCCGTGCCGTCGTGCTCGATGCGAAGGGAGAGAACTTCGTTCCGGCGGCAGCGGCGGAGCTCGTCGTCGAGATCACCTCGCATTCCAGCCTCCGGCACGACCGCCTGGTCAAGCCTGCCGGCTACGCCCGTGCCGGCGTACCGTTGTACCTGCTTGTCGACGGCTTCGCCCCTGGTGGGCCCACGATCACGCTCTATGGCGAGCCGAAAGAGGACGTCTACAGGGTCTTGCAGTCAGGGAAGTTCGGCGAGACGTTCCACCTGCCCGCGCCCTTCGATCTCGATCTGAGCACGTCCGATTTCCCGACGTGACGGCCGAGGGGCGTCAACCGATGAATTTCGGCCCTCCCCAGGGTCATCACCCGTGTGGAGATCAAAACCCTGCCCCTGGAGGGGCCCGAAGCCGACCCCGTCGAGCTGTGCGCGCGTGTGAGGGCGATCTGCCGGGACGGGCCGGGTGAGGTGGTGTGCGATGCCACCGCCCTCACCACGCCCACGCTCCGGACGGTGAACGCACTCGCCCGGGCCGCGCTGACCGCGCGCGGCCTGGGCGTGTCGTTCCGGGTGCGGGCCTCGCCCGCCCTGCACGGCCTGCTGGACCTCGTAGGGCTCGGGGAGCCGCTAGGCCAGCCGCTCCGGGAGGCCGAACAGCGGGAACCACCGCGCCGTGTCCAGGAAGGCGTTGAGCCCGACGATCCGCCCGTCTGAGATCTCCAGCACCTGCAGCGCCCACGGCGTGTGCCCGTTGCCGTCCTCCGCGATCCGGTACTGCCCGAAGGCCGGCATGCCGTTCGCGGTAGTGGGGATGAGCCGCGAACCCTTGCAGCCGATGCCCTGGTTGAGGTGCCAGGCCGCGATGTCGGGAATGCCCCGGAGCCACAGGTCGAAGGGCGGCATGGACAGCACCGCGTCCTCGTGCAGCAGCGCGGTCAGCGCGGTGATGTCGTACGCCTCGAAGGCCGTCAGGTAGCGCCCCAGCAGCTCGGCCTGGTCCGCGTCCAGCGGATCGGCCGGGCTGCTGTCCCGCGGCGGATGCGCCGCCATCGTCGCCCGCGCCCGCTGCAGCGCGCTGTTCACCGAGGCCACCGTGGTGTCCAGCAGCTCCGCGGTCTCGTCCGCCTTCCACGCGAGCACTTCCCGCAGGATCAGCACGGCCCGCTGCTTCGCCGGCAGGTGCTGCAGCGCCGCGACGAACGCCAGCCGCACCGATTCCTTGGCCAGCGCCGCCTCCGCCGGATCGGCGGTCTGCGTCAGCACCCGCCCGTCCGGCACCGGCTCCAGCCAGGTCACCTCCGGCCGCTCGTTGAGCACGGCCGACGCCTGCGCCTGCGGCGCGGTCAGGTCCATCGGCCGGGCCCGCTTGTTTCCGGCGTTCAGCAGGTCCAGACACACGTTGGTGGCGATCCGGTACAGCCAGGACCGCAGCGAGGAGCGCCCCTCGAACTTCGCGAAGCTGCGCCAGGCCCGCACGTACGTGTCCTGGACCGCGTCCTCCGCGTCGAAGGACGAGCCGAGCATCCGGTAGCAGTACCCGGTCAGCTCGACCCGGTACCGCTCCATCGCCTCGTCCAGCACCGGATCCGTCGTCGCGAGGTCACTCATGTCGGCCGTCCCCCTGCGTAGTTCCCGTCCCTCCGGAAACTACCCGAGCCCACTGACAACGGCAGCCGGAAACACGGTCCTTGCAGGTCCGAGGCCGGTCAGGTGCCCGGCTTGCGGCCCCAGACGTAGACGTCCTCGCCCTTGGAGAGGAGGTTCCAGTAGGCCTTGGCGTCCGTGGAGGTCATGTTCACGCAGCCGCCGGAGCCCGGGGGGTTCCACATGCTCTTGGTCGTGGAGTGGAAGGCGATGCCGCCGTCGAAGAACTGGGAGTACGGCATCGACACGTTGTAGAGCGACGACCAGTGGTTGATGCTGCGGTAGTAGATCTTCTTCAGGCCGGTGCGGGTCTCCGTGCCGTCCTTGCCGGTGCGGACCGGGACCGGGCCGTAGACCAGTTTGCCGCCGTCCTGGATCCAGCTCAGCTGGCGGGTCAGGTCGACGCAGGCGATCCGGCCCCGGTTGGTCGGGCAGGCACCCGACTTGTTGGGGTTCGTGCCCGCCGCCCGCTGGGCGAGCATCGTGTTCATCGTCTGCCAGGTCAGCGGGCCGGCGTAGCCCTGGGTGGGCGTGATGCCGTGCTTGGCCTGGAAGGCCCTGATGGCCGTGCAGTCCGCGGCGGACTGCCTGCCGTCCACCGGGCGCCCGAGGAACTGCTCCACCTGCCGCTGGTACGGCCCGGTGGTCAGATTGCACGAGGCGGCCTGTGCCGTACCGCCCCCCAGCACCACCAGCGGGGCCGCCAGGGCCAGTGCCCCGCCGCCCACCGCCACCCGGATGCGCAGTGTCCTGCCTGATGTGCTCACGTCGGCCTCCCCGACCGAAGCGCAGCCATGTGCTGCGTCTGTAGGCGGGTGGACGCACGACGGCCCGGACGCGGTTGCGTCCGGGCCGTCGTATATCGACTCATACGGAAGGCGTACGAGTCACTCCACTGCTACGCGGAGGCGAGCCGTCGCTCCGCCCGCGCCACCCGCTGCTCCGCACGGAGCTCCGTGCGCGCCACCCGCGACCCGTACACGGTGATCGACACGACCCCGAGTACGGCGGCCAGGGCCAGCCCGACCGTGGCCGGCCAGCCACCGGAGTGCCAGGCCAGCGCGCCGAGGGTGCCGCCCGCGCTGGAGCCCAGGTAGTACGCCGACTGGTAGAGCGCCGACGCCTGCGCGCGGCCCGTCTTCGCGGTGCGGCTCACCGAGGAGGAGGCCACCGCGTGCCCCGCGAAGAACCCGGCGGTGATCAGGACCAGCCCGAGCAGGATCAGCCCCAGGGACTCGGAGAGCGAGGCGAGCAGGCCCAGCGCGGTGGTGGTGACCGCCAGGTAGAGGGCGCCGCGCCGGCCCAGCCGGGCCACCAGCTGCCCGGCCGCCGCCGAGGCCGCCGTACCCACCAGGTAGATCAGGAAGACCGAGCCGACCGCGCCCTGGCCGAGCGAGAACGGCTCCTCGGTCAGCCGGTAGCCGATCACCGTGTAGACCGCGCCGAAGACCGTCATGAACAGCGCGCCGATGCCGTACAGGCGCAGCAGCAGCGGGTCCCGCAGGTGACCGGCGACCGTACGGCCCACCGCCCGCGGATCCAGCGAGGCCGGGCGGAAGAACCGGGCCCGGGGCAGCAGGGCGGCGAACACCGCCGCGCAGCCCAGCGCCAGCAGGCCGACGGTCAGCAGCGCCGCACGCCAGCCCCACATCTGGGCGGCCCAGCCGGTGACGAGCCGGCCGCTCATCCCGCCGATGGAGTTGCCGGCCACGAACAGCCCGATCGCCCCGACCAGCGCCTTGGGCCGGACCTCCTCCGCCAGGTACGCCATCGCGGACGCCGGGACACCGGCGATCGCCGCGCCCTGGACGGCGCGCAGCGCGACCATCCACTCCAGGTTCGGCGCGAACGGCACCAGCAGGCCGACCGCCACGGCCACCGCCATCGAGCAGAGCATCATCCGGGTCCGCCCGAACCGCTCGGACAGCGCGCTCAGCGGGAGCACGCACAGGGCGAGCGCGCCGGTCGCGGCCGACACCGTCCAGCTGGCCTGACCGGCCGTCACGCCGAAGTCGGCGGAGATCGCGGGCAGCAGCGCCTGGGTGGAGTAGAGGAGGACGAAGACGGCGAGTCCGGCGGCGAAGAGCGCGAGGCTCATGCGGCGGTAGCCGCTGGTGCCGGGGGAGAGGGGCTCGGGGGACGACGGGGTGGAGGCGGCCACGGTGGTGGCCGCCCCGGTATGGGCGGGAGGCATACCTCGACGGTAGGACCCCTTCTTTCATGCGTCCAATGCGTAGAATCGCGGAAATCGATCCACTCGTGCATCAGCACAGCTCACAGGGGTGCTTGTCGATGAGCCGTTACGAAGAAGACATCACGCTGACAAGCTTGCTGGCCCCCCGGCTGGCCTGGTTCGCCGCCGTCGCCCGCCACGAGCACGTCACCCGCGCCGCCCACGAGCTGGGGATTCCGCAGTCCACCCTGTCCCGGGCGATCGTCCGGCTCGAACAGGACCTGGGCATCGCGCTGTTCGCCCGCACCGGCCGCACCGTCTCCCTCACCACGGCCGGCCGCACCTTCCTCGCCTCCGCCGAGCGCGCGCTCGGCGAGATCGGCCGGGCCGCCGAATCCGTCCGGCAGGACGCCGATCCGCACGCCGGCAAGGTGGCGTTCGGCTTCCTGCACACCCTCGGCCCGGAGACCGTGCCCGGACTGATCCGCGCCTTCCGGGCCGACCACCCCGGCGTCCGCTTCTCCCTCGTCCAGAACTACGGCGAGGCCATGCTGGAACGGCTCCGGGCCGGCGAGCTCGACCTGTGCCTGACCTCGCCGGTGCCGGACGCACCCGACCTGGCCACCCGCCGCCTCGACGAGCAGCGGCTCCGGCTGGTCGTCCCCGACGACCACCGGCTCGCCTCCCGCAAGCGGATCCGGCTGGCCGAGGCGGCCGAGGAAACCTTCGTCACCCTCGAACCGGGCTACGGGCTCCGCCGGATCACCGACGACCTGTGCGCCGAGGCCGGGTTCACCCCCAGGGTCGCCTTCGAGGGCGAGGAGGCCGAGACCCTGCGCGGCCTGGTCGCCGCCGGCCTGGGCGTGGCCCTGCTGCCGCCGCCCGCGGTGCCCCGCCCGGGCGTGGTCGAGCTGACCGTGACCGCGCCGCGCGCCGTCCGGGAGATCGGGGTCGCCTGGCTGGAGGGCCACCCGGACACCCCGCCGGTGGCCGCGTTCAAGCGGTTCCTGATGTCCCGCCGGGGGCGGCTGATCCCGGAGTCGTGAGCGGCGCCCCGGCCGTGCTCCGGGCCACCGCGTACCCGGCCTGGAAGCGGGACTTGGCCCCCATCGCCCGCATGATCTCCGCGATGTGCCGCTGACAGGTCCGCTCGGACATACCCAGCCGGCGGGCGATGACCTTGTCCTCCAGGCCCTCCGCGAGCATCCGTACGATCGCCCGGCGCAGCTCGTCGGAGAGCGAGCGGGCCTGGTCCGGCCCGACCGTGGTGGCGAACGGGTCCGCCGCCACCCACGACCGCTCGAAGACCTCCGCCATGAAGTGCACGACGCTCGGCTCCCGCACCACCAGGGCCGCGCCCGGCACGTCGTGCACCGCCATCAGGCCGGTGCTGCGGTCGTAGACGAGCATCCGCGGCAGACCGTCCCCGAGCGTGCGGACCTGCGCCCCCAGGGCGGTCACCCGCTCCACGTAGGCGGCGGTCGGCCGGGAGTAGCGGGCGGTGTGCTGGTAGATCGTCCGTATCCGGACGCCGCGCTCCAGCATCGACTCGTCCCGCCCGATCGCGTCCTCCAGGACCTCCTGGGGGCGGCCGCCGCCCGGCTGCGAGATCAGCAGCTCCGCCTCGCAGCCCGCCGAGAGCTGCGCGATCAGCGCCCGTACGGAGCCCAGGTCGGTGACCACCTCCAGGCCGCCCGAGCCGGTCCGGTCCCGCTGTGCGGTCCCCGCCTCGTACGCCGGCACCAGGGCTTCCAGCCGCTCCCGGAGCCGGTCCATCTCGTCATGGGTCTCCCGGACCCGCAGCGCCAGCGGCGCCAGCGCGCGGGCCGCGGCCGCGCGCGGAGGTACGGCGGACCACCGGTCCGGGCCGCCGTCCGGGGCCCGCTGGAGGAGGTGGGCGGCGGCCAGCTCGGTGATCGCGGCGGCGGCCCGGGCGCCGAGCGCGCGGGTCGCCTCGCAGGCGGCAAAGGCGTGCCGCTCGACGGCGTACGCGTAGAGCCGCAGGGCGGCGGGACTCAGATCGGCGGCGCCGTCGCCCGCGCCGTTCACCTGATGCTCGGCCGGCATGTGGCTATTCGTCCCTTGATGGGGGGTTTCATAAACCCCTCGTATTCCCGCAAGGCGGCAATACGAGGCCCGGCGGCGGGCCTGCAACGCCCATCGGACCGGCAGAGTGGACGGGCGGCGTCTCGCGGGGGGCACGCCGACCCGCCGGCGCCGTCCGACCGAGAGGGGACGGTACGGGCGGCCCGGCGGAGGCACCCAGGCGGTTACGGCCCGGTGGAGGCGCCCAGGCGGTTACGGCCCGGTGGAGGCGCCCAGGCGGTTACGGCCCGGTCGTTGCCCCGGCCGCCCGAGCGGCGGCGACTAGGGCGCCGTCGGACCACCCGAGCGCCCGACTCCGGCCGCCGCCGTCCCTGCCCGGACGCCCGCGGGTCAGGCTCCCGCGCCGTGTGTCCGAGCGCCCCGGCTCCGGCTGCGGACGCGACCGTCCGGACGCCCCCCGGCCCGGCCCCGCCCCTGTCACCGACGTGACCGCGGAAGCGACCGCCGGGCGACCCCGCCCGAGCGACCCCGACTCCGGCCGCCGTCCGCGCGTTCCGGCGTTCGAGCGCGTTCGACCCGGGCGAGTGCCGCTCCGGCCGCGGACGCACCTGCCCGGGCGGCAGCCGCCCCGTCCGGCCCGCCTCACGCCCGCTTCGCGTAGTCCCCGTAGCCGGTCCAGTCCAGCGCCACGCACGGCTCGTCGCCGACCACCCACGCGTCGTGGCCGGCGGCGATCTCGATGTAGTCGCCGGGGCCCATCTCCGCGGTCTCCCCGTCGTCCATCACGATCTTCATCCGGCCGCTGACCACGTAGC
Organism: Streptomyces sp. NPDC089799; assembly: GCF_040684755.1. Classification (NCBI taxonomy): domain Bacteria; kingdom Bacillati; phylum Actinomycetota; class Actinomycetes; order Kitasatosporales; family Streptomycetaceae; genus Streptomyces; species Streptomyces sp. NPDC089799. Next base: position 174,573 of record NZ_JBFBGR010000004.1, read on the forward strand.
CGGTGTGGGCCGCCTGGCAGCTGTCGGTGCCCGCGATCGGCTTCACGTGCTCCGACCAGCGCCAGCCCGGCTCGAAGACCCCGCGGCCGACCGGGCCGCCGGCCGTCTGGAACAGGTCCAGCCGGCCCTTGCCGCCCTCGAAGGGGCGGGTCTCGTCCGGCTTGTCGAAGTTTCTGAGCTGGATTCCGGCCATCGCGATGTCGCCTCCCAGGGAGATCCCCGAGCGGGCCCCGAGTCCGTTTCCACTCTACGTTTCCGCCCCGCGCCCAGCCCGCCGGCCCGGGCCTGCCTGCCCGGCCCGTCAGCCCGGTCCGTCGGCCCGGTCCGTCAGCCGCGCAGCGACCGGCCGAAGCCCGAGGCCAGCGGCATCCGCAGGCCCAGCGGCGGCGGAGCCGCCAGGGCGTCGGTGACCGGGCGGGACCAGCGGCCGCCCATGACCGCCCCGAGGACGAAGTCCACGGCGAGCGCGACCACTTCGGCACGGTGCTCGCGCAGCCGGTGCCCGTCGGAGTGGACCTCGAAACGGCAGGTCGAACGATTCGCCTTCTTCGCCCGCGCGGCCAGCCGGAACGACAACTCCGGATCCGCGCGCCCGTCGTTGGTGCCGTGCACGATCAACACCTGCCGTCCGGCGAGGTGTTTGACCGGTTCCGGCGGTACGGAGGCGGGCTCGTCCGGAACCCAAGGGGCGAGGGCCAGCACCGAGTTGACCGCCGGATGCCCGCCGCCCCGCAGTGCCGCCAGGCCGCCGGTCCCGTACCCGGCGAGGCAGACGGGCACGTCGCCGTAGCGCCGTACCACCTCGTCCACCGCCCGCTCGGGGGAGTCGTCCGCGCCGCCCCGCACCACATGGGCCGCCAGCCCGTCCGGGCCGCCGGCCCGCGCCAGTTCCCGCACCAGCGCCCGTACCGGACCGGGAGACAGGAGGGGCATTCCGGGGCGTCCCGGTAAGAGGATCACCGCTCCGCCGACTGCCGTGCCGGATCCGTCCGCGCCGCTGGCCCGCCCCAGGAGGGCCCCGCGCTCCGGCGTCTCATGCTGGGTCACGCCGGAACACTGTCAGAGCACGCACGCGTACGCCACCCGTCTGCACGGTCACCGTTACATATCGACCCCCTGGAACGGTCGGGAACTCTACGCGCGTAGGAGTAGAGTGCGCAGATGACGAGCGAGACCCCCACCCTGCCGACCCCGGACCAGATCCGCCGCTCTCCGAAGGTGCTGCTGCACGACCACCTCGACGGCGGCCTGCGTCCCGGGACCATCCTCGACCTGGCCGGCCAGGTCGGTTACGACAAGCTTCCCGAGTCCGACGCCGACAAGCTGGGCGTCTGGTTCCGGGACGCCGCCGACTCCGGCTCCCTCCCGCGCTACCTGGAGACGTTCGCGCACACCTGCGCCGTCATGCAGACCAAGGAGGCCCTGTACCGGGTCGCCGCCGAGTGCGCCGAGGACCTGGCCGAGGACGGCGTGGTGTACGCCGAGATCCGCTATGCCCCCGAGCAGCACCTCGAAGCGGGTCTGAGCCTCGAAGAGGTCGTGGAGGCGGTCAACGAGGGCTTCCGCGAGGGTGAGCGCCGGGCCAGGGCCAACGGCCACCGCATCCGGGTGGGCGCCCTGCTGACCGCCATGCGGCACGCGGCCCGCGCGCTGGAGATCGCGGAGCTGGCCAACCGCTACCGGGACAACGGCGTGGTCGGCTTCGACATCGCCGGCGCCGAGGCCGGGTTCCCTCCCACCCGCCACCTGGACGCCTTCGAGTACCTCAAGCGCGAGAACAACCACTTCACCATCCACGCCGGCGAGGCCTTCGGCCTGCCGTCGATCTGGCAGGCCCTGCAGTGGTGCGGTGCCGACCGCCTCGGCCACGGTGTGAAGATCATCGACGACATCGAGGTCGCCGCGGACGGCGGCGTGACCCTGGGCCGCCTGGCCTCGTACGTCCGGGACAAGCGCATCCCGCTGGAGATGTGCCCCACCTCGAACCTGCAGACCGGTGCGGCCGCCTCCTACGCCGAGCACCCCATCGGCCTGCTGCGCAAGCTGCACTTCCGCCTGACGGTCAACACCGACAACCGGCTGATGAGCGGCACCAGCATGACCCGGGAATTCGAGCACCTGGTCGACACCTTCGGCTACACGCTCGACGACATGCAGTGGTTCACCGTCAATGCGATGAAGTCCGCGTTCATTCCTTTCGATGAACGACTGGCGATGATCAACGACGTGATCAAGCCCGGTTATGCCGAGCTGAAGTCGGAGTGGCTTTTCAAGCAGACCGCCTCGACCAGCGGTTCTGTCGCCGTCTAGGCGAGCTGAACACAGCGGGGGAGCGCCCGGGCCGGTCACGGCCCGGGCGCTTTCTCGTATCGGATGATGTTTGCGGGGGCGGGTTTGGACTGGCTAGTTTGCGGAGCCGCTCAAGTCCCCGTCGCAAGGACCGAATTCTCATGAAGCAGTCTGCTGCCAAGACCCTCGGTGTCGCCGTCCTCGGCATGGCCGCCGCCGCTGCCGCCGCCGGCACGGCCTCCGCCTCCTCCCTGCCCGCGCTCAACCCCACCGACGCGCTGGGCATGGTCGCGAACACGGCCGAGGGCCTGACGCACCAGCAGGGCGCCCAGCAGGCCGGGGCGACCGACCCCGGCGCGGCGGTCGGCCAGGTCACGGGCCTGCTCGGCGGTCTGCCCCTGCCCGGCGGCATCGGCGGCTGATCCCCGCGGGACCCGTCCCGCATTCGTACGCGCGCACGGCGCGGCGCACGCCCGTTCGATCGGGTGGGCGCCCCGCCGTGCGGTGTGCCACGATCACCCCCCAACCGCCTTTCACCACACGGGGTATGAGGTCTCGGTCATGCGCCTGAAGTCATCCGCGGCGGTCGCCGCACTGCTGCCCGCCCTGCTGCTCGGCACGGCCGGCTGCGGCGGCTCGGACAGCGGTGCGAAGAGCGGTCCGGCCGGCCATCGCCCCGATCCCAAGGGCTCCGCCGCCGCACCCGCGGCCTCCGGCGCCCCGGGCGCACCACCCGCCGCCCGCACCCCGCTGGAAAGGGCCGCGCTGGTCCAGGGCGACCTGCCCGGCTACCAGATCTCCGCGCAGGGCAAGAACCCCAGCGCCCCTGACGGGCAGCCGCAGGCGGACAAGAAGCCCTGCCAGCCGCTGGCCGACATCATGGGCGACGAGCCGGACCCCACCGCCCGCGAGACGGTGAACCGGGGCGTCGGCTCCCAGAAGCAGCTCGGCCTGGCCGTGTCCGCCTCGATCAGCTCCTACTCCGAGGACGACGCCAAGCGCCTGATGGGCCGGCTGCGGGACGCGGTCGCCGCCTGCGGCACCGGTTTCTCCGCGACGGTGGAGAAGCAGACCGGCCGCTACACCGAGGTCAAGCCGGCGGCGTACGAGGCGGACGGCGACGAGAGCGTCAGCTGGACCACCGTCGCCGCGGCCGAGGGCGTCTCCGCCCGGGTGCACCTGGTCGTGGTGCGCGAGGGCGCGACGGTCGTCCGCCTGATGGCCCTCAACGTGGCCGGCGGGAAGTCCCCGGCCGAGGTCCCGCACGAGGTGACGGACAAGCAGCTGGAGAAGCTCCGCGCGAACGCGCACTGAGCCGTCCCGCTCTTCTCCCGGCCGGGCGTGTACCGGCCGGGGCATTCACCTGCCGGGCCTTTAGCCTGCCGGGCATTCACCAGGCCACGGCGGAATTCTTCTCGTTCGGCATCAGCAGCCACAGTGCCAGATAGATCAGGAACTGCGGGCCGGGCAGCAGGCACGAGACGACGAATATGATCCGCATGGTGTTCGCGGAAATGCCGAAGCGTCGTGCGAGACCGGCGCAGACTCCGCCGATCCACCGTCCGTCACGCGGGCGAACAAGGGCGCTCATGGGTCTCTCCTCATCGATTCATCTCTCTGCGATGAATCAATACTCCCGCGGTACCGCGGAAAGGACCTCGGTCCACGGATCGAGCCTGACCCTGGGAATCCTCGGGGTCGACCCCTGAGATTCCGTCCCGCGGGACAGCGGCCCCCTGGATTCCGCTCCTCCCTTTTCCGCCCTGCGCCGCAGCCGGGAGCGCATCGCCGGTACGACGGCCAGATGGGCCAGCGCCACGCCGGCCGTGTTCAGCAGCACCGAGTCGATGTCCACCACCTGCCCGGGCACCGCGGTCTGCAGCAGCTCGATCACCAGCGAGGCCAGCGTCCCGGCGGCGGTGGTCCGGGCCAGCGAGGACCAGGCGGCCAGCGGGGAGGGTGCGAGGCGCCCGCTCACCAGCGGCAGCAGCACCCCCAGCGGCGCCAGCAGCGCCGTCGACGAGCCGATCAGCCAGGCCGCCTCCGGGGGCCCGTAGGCGAGATCGGCCCGGATCCCGGCCAGCGGGGTCAGATTGGGGGCGGCCGCCCACGGCACGTCCAGCGGCCGCAGGGTCAGCCAGCCGACGAAGAGCAGGTGGGCGGCCAGCAGCACGCCGCCCAGGATCCGGAGCCGGAGTGGAATGGCCGCGTTTCCGCCGGCCTGATGACGCTGCACACCTGCGATGACGCGGCCTTCCGCGGCTCCGGTTCCGCTTCGGCCTATCGCGTGGCGAGCAGCACAGTCATCAGCACGGCTCCGGCCACGGCCGGGGCGATGATCTCGTACGCCCACCGCACGACGGCCGGTCCCTGGGCGCCCTCGCGCTTGGCCCCGTTCCCGGCGAGCTCGCGGAGCTCGTCCACGTGCTTGTCGGCCTGCGCCCGCGGGGTGTCCCCGGCGGACTGCGCATCCATCTCGCCCTTGCGGGAGAGCGCCTCGCGCCGCGCGATCTGCCGGTTCGCCTTCTTCCGGTCGCGCAGCGAGACCGGGATCGCCCACAGCTGGTACTTGGCGTTCTCGGTGCACACCTCGGCCGAGTACCCCGAGCGCAGTGCCTCCACCGAGGCCCAGGGCAGCTCGATGGTGCGGAACGGGTTCCGCACCCGCATCCGGTCCGCGTTCGCGAAGACGGCCGGCCGCAGGGTGAAGGCCACCGCCAGCGGCACGACCAGCAGTGCCGCGGCCGCCCCGAACCAGGGCTCGTTCCCGGTCCCGCGCACCAGGGCGTCCCCGCACAGCCACACGACCAGCGCGAGCAGCAGCACGCCGCCGACCATGGCCATGGGTGAGCGGTACACCCGGTCCTGGTAGACCGGCTCGTCGGCGGAGGGTGCGGGGCTCGTCATGCCGCCGATTCTGCCGTACGCCGTCTCACTCCACGAGATCGGAAGCCCTGCCTCGTCCGCCCCACCCATTACAGATGTGTCACGCCCGGCTCGAAGGAGCGGCTGGGGGTGACATGTCGCTACGCGCGTAGATATGCTCAGGTGGTGACCATGCCCACCACCCTCACCGCATTCGCTGACGTGACGACGTCCGACAGTGCGCTGCGCCGGTTCCTGCACGGGCTGCCCGGCGTCGACGCCGTCGGCCTGGAGGCCCGCGCGGCCGCCCTCGGCACGCGTTCGATCAAGACCACGGCCAAGGCGTACGCCATCGACCTGGCCATCTCGATGATCGACCTGACGACGCTGGAAGGCGCGGACACCCCGGGCAAGGTCCGGGCGCTCGCCACCAAGGCCGTCAATCCCGACCCCACCGACCGTACGACCCCGATGACCGCGGCGGTCTGCGTCTACCCGGACATGGTGGCCACCGCGAAGGCCGCCCTGAACGGCGCCGACGTCAAGGTCGCCTCCGTGGCCACCGCCTTCCCGGCCGGCCGCGCCGCGCTCCCGGTCAAGCTCGCGGACACCCGTGACGCCGTCGCCGCCGGCGCCGACGAGATCGACATGGTCATCGACCGTGGCGCCTTCCTCGCCGGCCGCTACCTGGAGACGTACGAGCTGATCAAGGCCGTGAAGGAGGCGTGCGTCCGGGAGGACGGCACCGCCGCCCGGCTGAAGGTCATCTTCGAGACCGGCGAGCTGTCGACCTACGACAACATCCGCCGCGCCTCCTGGATCGGCATGCTCGCCGGGGCCGACTTCATCAAGACCTCGACCGGCAAGGTGGGCGTCAACGCCACCCCCGCGAACACCCTGCTCATGCTCGAAGCCGTCCGCGACTTCCGGGAGCAGACCGGCATCCAGATCGGCGTGAAGCCGGCCGGCGGCATCCGCACCACCAAGGACGCGATCAAGTTCCTGGTCCTGGTGAACGAGACCGCGGGCGAGGACTGGCTGACCAACGAGTGGTTCCGCTTCGGCGCCTCCAGCCTGCTGAACGACCTGCTCATGCAGCGCCAGAAGCTGAGCACCGGGCGTTACTCCGGTCCCGACTACGTGACGGTGGACTGATCACCATGGCATCCCTCTTCGAGTACGCACCGGCCCCCGAGTCCCGCTCGGTCGTCGACATCGCGCCCTCCTACGGCCTGTTCATCGACGGTGAGTTCACCGACGCCGCCGACGGCAAGGTCTTCAAGACCATCAGCCCGTCGACCGAGGAAGTCCTCTCCGAGGTCGCCCGGGCCGGCGCCGCCGACGTCGACCGCGCCGTCAAGGCAGCCCGCAAGGCGTTCGAGAAGTGGTCCGCGCTGCCCGGCTCCGAGCGCGCCAAGTACCTCTTCCGCATCGCCCGGATCATCCAGGAGCGCAGCCGCGAGCTGGCCGTCCTGGAAACCCTGGACAACGGCAAGCCGATCAAGGAGACCCGCGACGCGGACCTCCCCCTGGTCGCCGCGCACTTCTTCTACTACGCGGGCTGGGCCGACAAGCTCGACCACGCCGGCTACGGCGCCGACCCGCGCCCGCTCGGCGTGGCCGGCCAGGTCATCCCGTGGAACTTCCCGCTGCTGATGCTCGCGTGGAAGATCGCCCCGGCGCTCGCCACCGGCAACACCGTCGTGCTGAAGCCGGCCGAGACGACCCCGCTCTCCGCGCTGTTCTTCGCGGACATCTGCCGCCAGGCCGGTCTGCCCAAGGGCGTCGTCAACATCCTCCCCGGCTACGGCGACGCGGGCGCGGCCCTCGTCGAGCACCCGGACGTCAACAAGGTCGCCTTCACCGGCTCGACCGCCGTGGGCAAGAAGATCGCCCGCCACGTCGCCGGCACCGACAAGAAGGTCACCCTGGAGCTGGGCGGCAAGGGCGCCAACATCGTCTTCGACGACGCCCCCATCGACCAGGCCGTCGAGGGCATCGTCGGCGGCATCTTCTTCAACCAGGGCCAGGTCTGCTGCGCGGGCTCCCGCCTGCTGGTCCAGGAGTCGATCCACGACGAGCTGCTGGACTCCCTCAAGCGCCGCCTCTCCACGCTGCGCCTGGGCGACCCGCTGGACAAGAACACCGACATCGGTGCCATCAACTCCGCGGAGCAGCTGGCCCGGATCACCGCGCTCGCGGAGACCGGCGAGGCCGAGGGTGCCGAGCGCTGGTCCCCGGCGTGCGAGCTGCCGTCCGCCGGCTACTGGTTCGCGCCGACGCTCTTCACCAACGTCACCCAGGCGCACACCGTCGCCCGTGACGAGATCTTCGGCCCGGTCCTGTCCGTGCTGACCTTCCGTACGCCCGACGAGGCCGTCGCCAAGGCCAACAACAGCCAGTACGGCCTGTCCGCGGGCATCTGGACGGAGAAGGGCTCCCGCATCCTCGCGGTCGCGGGCAAGCTCCGCGCCGGCGTCGTCTGGGCCAACACGTTCAACAAGTTCGACCCGACCTCGCCCTTCGGCGGCTACAAGGAGTCGGGCTTCGGCCGCGAGGGCGGCCGCCACGGTCTGGAGGCCTACCTCGATGTCTGAGCGCACTGACCGTCTGAACGTCTTCAAGACCTACAAGCTGTACGTAGGCGGGAAGTTCCCGCGATCCGAGAGCGGCCGGGTGTACGAAGTGACGGACCCGAAGGGCAACTGGCTGGCCAACGCCCCCCTGTCGTCCCGCAAGGACGCCCGTGACGCGGTCGTCGCGGCCCGCAAGGCGTTCGGCGGCTGGGCGGGCGCCACGGCGTACAACCGCGGCCAGATCCTCTACCGCATCGCCGAGATGCTGGAGGGCCGCCGCGAGCAGTTCGTCCGCGAGGTCGGCGAGGCCGAGGGCCTGTCGAAGTCCAAGGCGGGCGCCGTCGTGGACGCGGCGATCGACCGCTGGGTCTGGTACGCCGGCTGGACCGACAAGATCGCGCAGGTCGTGGGCGGGGCCAACCCGGTCGCGGGCCCGTACTTCAACCTCTCCACCCCGGAGCCGACCGGCGTGGTCACCGTGATCGCCCCGCAGGACTCGTCCTTCCTGGGTCTGGTCTCGGTGATCGCCCCGGTCATCGCGACCGGCAACACCGCGGTCGTCATCGCCTCGGAGAAGGCGCCGCTCCCGGCGCTCTCCCTGGGCGAGGTGCTCGCCACCTCCGACCTGCCCGGAGGCGTGGTCAACATCCTCTCCGGCAAGGCCGGCGAGATGGGCCCGCACCTGGCGGGGCACATGGACGTCAACGCCGTCGACCTGGCGGGCGCCGACGCGGCCCTCGCCCGGGAGCTGGAGATCGCGGCCGCGGACAACCTCAAGCGGGTCCTGCGTCCACAGCCTGTGGACGACTGGACGGCCGACCCGGGCACGGCCCGCATGACGGCCTTCCTGGAGACCAAGACGGTCTGGCACCCGACGGGCTCGCTGGGCGCGTCCGGCTCCTCGTACTAGTACGAGGCCGCCCGTACGGCGGCACCCCGCGAAGACCGGCCCCGGCAGCGCTCCCCCGTCTGCCGGGGTCTTCGCGTACCCGCGGCGGCCTACGAGGCGCCGTTGAGCGGGGCCAGCAGGGAGGAGACCGCCGCCGTGGGCAGTTCGCGGACCGACGGGCCCTGGGTGAGGGTGCCGGTGACCATGCCGGTGCCGACGGCAGGGAAGTCGGCGACCTTGGTACCGACCCCGTTGTCCAGGGGGTCCACCCCGGTGTGGGCGAGCGGGTTCACCTTCAGGTTGGCGACCTCGCCGACCCCGGCCAGCGCGTGCGGTACGGAAACCTCGCCCGCCTGCGCCGAGCCGGCGGCCATCGCCAGGGCCGCGCCCGCCATGGAAACGGTGATGCCGGCGGTGCGGAGAGCGGTGCGGGGTGCGGATGCTGCGTGACGTCCCATGCACTCAGCGTAGTTGAGATGTGATGCTGAATACCAACGGGTGTCAACGGGGGTCCCCCACCCAGGGGAATGCCGCACACTGGTGTTCCGTGAGCTGTTCATCTCCCCTTCCCACGCGCGTGGTCCTGCTGACGGGTCCTTCGGGGTCCGGCAAGTCCTCGCTGGCCGCCCGGTCCGGGCTGCCGGTGCTCCGGCTCGACGACTTCTACAAGGAAGCCGACGACCCCACCCTGCCGCTGGTCGAGGGCAGCTCCGACATCGACTGGGACTCCCCGCTCTCCTGGGACGCGGACGCCGCGGTGGCCGCCGTCGCCGAACTGTGCGAGGGCGGACGGACCCAGGTGCCGGTCTACGACATCGCCACCAGCTCCCGGACCGGCGCGGACACCCTGGACATAGCCCGTACCCCGCTGTTCATCGCCGAGGGCATCTTCGCCGCCGACATCGCGGCCCGCTGCCAGGAGCTCGGCCTGCTCGCCGACGCGATCTGCCTGCGCGGCCGCCCGTCCACCACGTTCCGCCGCCGCCTGGCCCGGGACCTGCGCGAGGGCCGCAAGTCGGTGCTGTTCCTGCTGCGCCGCGGCTGGCGGCTGATGCGCGCCGAGCGGGGCATCGTGGCCCGCCACACCGCGCTCGGCGCGCACCCGTGCGGCCGCGACGAGGCGCTGGGCCGTCTCGCGGCGGCCGCCGCCGGCCGCCACCGCTCCGCGGGCGCGAGCACCACGGCCGCCGCGTAACCCGTAGCGGCGGCGGCATCAGCGCCCGCGCCGGAGGCGCACAACGCAGCGCGGGACCGGTCGGACCCCCGGCCGACCGATCCCGCGCTTCCCCCATGGCCACCGTCCCACCCCCGCAGGACGGCCCCCCGGCCAGTGGTCTTCCCGTGCCGCCGCGTCAGGCGACCAGCTCCTCGAAGGACTCCGCCTCGTCACGGCCGAAGCTCAGCACCTCGTCCTCGCGCAGCCGGCGCAGCGAGCGCCAGATGCTCGACTTCACCGTGCCGACGCTGATGTCCAGGATCTCCGCGATCTCCGGGTCCGTACGGCCCTCGTAGTAGCGCAGCACCAGCATGGTGCGCTGCGGTTCGGGCAGCCGGGCCAGCGCCTGCCAGAGCACCGCGCGGAGCTCGGTGCCCCGCATCGCGTCCGACTCGCCCGCCGACTCCGGCAGCTCCTCCGTCGGGTACTCGTTCAGCTTGCGCCGGCGCCAGGCGCTGATGTGCAGGTTCGTCATGGTGCGGCGCAGGTAGCCGCCGACCGCCGCCTTGTCGGTGATCCGGTCCCACGCCCGGTACGTCGAGAACAGCGCGCTCTGCAGCAGGTCCTCGGCCTCGTACCGGTCGCCGGTCAGGTGGAACGCCGTCGCGTAGAGCGCGGCCCGGCGCTCCTGCACGTAGGCGGTGAACTCGGCCTCCGAGGCGGCCGAGGGGCCGGAGGCGGGCTCCGCCGGGCGGGTCGCCGCGGACGCTGCCGAGAGCTCCGGAGATTCCGTGCGCTGGGCGGGAACCGCCTGGTAGCGGTTGGCGTCAATGGCTGTGAGATGCACCGGCCGGGGCCGGGAGACCGTACGGACTCCCGCCCGGCGGTTCACATCGTGCAGCCGCGTGACGACCGCGCTGGGCGTGGTGCTGTGCAGCGTGTTCATCTCGCGCCTCCCCGGCGTGGAGTCTGGTCTTCGTCCGACACGAAAAAGATTGCCCGCCGGACATGACTGGGCTGTCCGCCGACTGTCACAGGGCTGTCACAGCGGACGGCGTGTGCACGCCGGGTGCACGACGGTCGAACTCGGAACGGGGCATGGGCCAGAATGTGCGGGTGCCTTTCCTGTTGCTGATCGAGGACGACGACGCCATCCGCACGGCCCTCGAACTCTCCCTGTCCCGCCAGGGCCACCGTGTGGCCACCGCGGCGACGGGCGAGGACGGCCTGCGACTGCTGCGCGAGCAGCGTCCGGACCTGATCGTGCTGGACGTGATGCTGCCCGGGATCGACGGCTTCGAGGTGTGCCGGCGCATCCGGCGGACCGACCAGCTGCCGATCATCCTGCTCACCGCCCGCAGCGACGACATCGACGTCGTCGTCGGCCTGGAGTCCGGTGCCGACGACTACGTGGTCAAGCCCGTCCAGGGACGGGTGCTGGACGCCCGCATCCGGGCCGTGCTGCGCCGCGGCGAGCGGGAGGCCAGCGACTCGGCGGCGTTCGGCTCGCTGGTCATCGACCGGGCCGCGATGACCGTCACCAAGAACGGCGAGGACCTCCAGCTGACCCCGACCGAGCTGCGGCTGCTGCTGGAGCTCAGCCGGCGGCCCGGCCAGGCGCTGTCCCGGCAGCAGCTGCTCCGGCTGGTCTGGGAGCACGACTACCTCGGCGACTCCCGGCTGGTCGACGCCTGTGTGCAGCGGCTGCGCGCCAAGGTGGAGGACGTGCCGTCCTCGCCGACACTGATCCGGACCGTGCGCGGGGTCGGCTACCGGCTGGACACCCCGCAGTGATCCGTGCCCTGATCGCGGGCCGGCTCTGGACCAGCCTGCGGCTGCGGCTCCTGATCGTGTTCGCGCTGGTCGCGCTGACCGCCGCGGTGTCCGCGTCCGGGATCGCGTACTGGCTCAACCGGGAAGCGGTGCTCACCCGCACCCAGGACGCCGCCCTCGGCGACTTCCGGCAGGAGATGCAGCTGCGGGCGGCCGCGCTGCCCGTCGACCCCATGCCCCAGGAGCTCCAGCGCACCGCCGAACTGATGGCGGGCAGCTCCCCGGGCTACAGCGTGCTGCTCGTCGACGAGCGCAAGGACCACCGGATCGTGACGGGCTCGGCCGGACCGGACGCCTTCACCCTGGACGACGTACCGAAGTCGCTGAAGCTCGCGGTCAACGACCGCAAGAAGGTCACGGCGGACGACGACTCCGAGTACCACATGTACTGGCAGCGGACGAAGCCCGGCGGCAACCCCTACCTGGTGGGCGGCACCCGCATCGCGGGCGGCGGGCCCACCGGCTACATGTACAAGTCGCTGGCCACCGAGCGGGACGACCTGAATGCGCTGGCCTGGTCGCTGTGCATCGCGACGGCGCTGGCGCTGCTCGGCTCGGCGCTGCTGGCGCAGGCCGCCGCCCGCACCGTGCTCAAGCCGGTGCAGCGGCTCGGCGACGCGGCGCGCCGGCTGGGCGAGGGCGAGCTGGACACCCGGCTCGACGTGTCCGGTACGGACGAACTCGCCGACCTGTCCCGCACCTTCAACAAGACGGCCGAGGCGCTGGAGAAGAAGGTCGCCGACATGAGCGCCCGCGAGGAGTCCAGCCGGCGGTTCGTGGCGGACATGTCGCACGAGCTGCGGACCCCGCTGACCGCGCTGACGGCGGTCACCGAGGTGCTGGAGGAGGAGGTCGAGGACCTCGATCCGATGATTGCGCCCGCGGTGGCCCTGGTGGTCAGCGAGACCCGGCGGCTCAACAACCTGGTCGAGAACCTGATGGAGGTCACCCGCTTCGACGCGGGCACCGCCCGGCTGGTCCTCGACGACGTGGACGTCGCCGACCAGGTCACGGCCTGCATCGACGCGCGGGCCTGGCTGGACGCGGTGGAACTGGACGCGGACCGCGGCATCATGGTGCGGCTGGACCCGCGCCGGCTGGACGTGATCCTCGCCAACCTGATCGGCAACGCCCTCAAGCACGGCGGTTCGCCGGTCCGGGTCTCCATCCGGGTCGACGGCGACTGGCTGGTCATCGAGGTCAAGGACAACGGTCCGGGCATCCCGGCGGAGGTGCTGCCGCACGTCTTCGACCGTTTCTACAAGGCGAGCGCGTCGCGGCCGCGTTCGGACGGCAGCGGACTGGGACTGTCCATCGCGCTGGAGAACGCGCACATCCACGGCGGTGAGATCACGGCGGCCAACTCGCCCGAGGGCGGCGCGCTGTTCACGCTGAGGCTGCCGCTGGACGTGGGAAAGGTGATCGCCGGTGGCGACGGTGGCGAGGGCACGGATGATGCGGATGCCGACGGATGATGCGGATGCCGATGCGTAGCAGGGCCACGCGGCTGGGGGTGCTGTTCTCCGTGCCGCTGTCGGCGGCCGTGGCCGGGGCGCTGCTGCTGAGCGGGTGCGGGATCCGGGCGACGACGGTCCCGGTGGACGTGGGGGCGGCGCCCTCGCGGCTGTCCTGCGACACCCCGGCGCAGTCCGGGCAGACGTCCGTGCCGGGCGTCCGGGCCACCGTGGAGCTGGTCTGCGGCTCGCAGCTGGTGGGCGTGGAGCGGGTGGTGCCCGCTCCGGAGAAGCGGCCCTCCAAGGACCCGATGGTGCTGGGCGCGCAGGCGCTGCTGGAGGCACTGGAGCGGGACCCGTCGGAGGAGGAGCGGGACGCCGGGTTCACCACCGTGGTGCCGCGCGACCTCTCCGCGGTCCCCTCGCGGGCCGGCGACCCGCCGGGCACGCTGCGGCTGAGCCGCAGGCCGGAGGACCTCCAGCCGGTGGTGCTGGCCCAGGTCGTGTGCACGCTGGCGGGCAGCGGGGCCGTGTCGGCGGGTCCGGGACCGGTGATCCTGGGCGGTCCGGACGCCGATCCGCCGCGCAAGTGGGAGTGCACGGAGGCGATGCGGACCCGGCCGGAGTCGGTGGCGACGCTGGGCGAGATCGTCAGCGGCTGACCCGGCCGGCCCCCGGCTGGGCGGGCCGGTCCGGGGGGCTTGACCTCGAGTGTGGTTGGGGTTCCATGATCGTCGTACGTCATCCACGCACGACGAGGAGCACACCGTGAGCGGCACCGATTTCGCCTCGATCATCGAGTACACCGTCGACGGCCCGGAGACCCAGCAGGAGCTGGTGGACGCCTTCGTGCCGCTGCTGGAGCGCTGGGTGGCCTGGTACCCCGGCTACGTCTCGGCCCGCTTCCACGCGAGCACCGACGGGAAGCGCGTGCACAACGTCGTGACCTGGCGGAGCGAGGCCGACTACCGGAACTTCGTCGACACCTCCGACACCGAGGGCCGGCTGGCGGCCATCGGGGCCGCCGTGGCAGGGCTGTCGGGCACCGCCGAGTTCGGCGGGACCGGCGTGCCGACGTACGCGGTGGTCCGGGAGGTCGGACCGCGGGACAGGGCCTGAAGGGCCCGGTGGCGGGGCCGCTCAGGTCCGCCACCGGGCGTCTTGGAGCCCCCGCGGTTCAGTTGGCCGCGTAGACGCGGACCGCGAACTCGGCGATCTGCTCGTCGGAGAGGTTCTTCGCCAGGTTCGCCTCGGTGATCATGCCGATCAGCTTGTGGCCGCCCTTCACGTCGATCACCGGCAGCCGCTTGATCTGGTGCATCTCCATGGAGTCGACCGCCTCCATGGCACTGCTCTCCGCGTCGATCCAGTGCAGGTTCCCGCCGAGGTCGCCCGCCTTCATCGTCGCCGGGTCCTTGCCCTCGGCACAGCACCTGACCACGATGTCCCGGTCGGTGATGAGGCCCTGGAGGCGCTGGTCGTCACCGCAGATGGGCAGAGCGCCGACGTTCAGTTCGCGCATCATCCGCGAGGCGTCGAGCAGGCTCTGGTGCTCGCCGACGCACTGCACGCCGGCCGTCATGATGTCCTTGGCCTTGAGGTTCTTGGCCATGACTCGTCCTCCGTTTCCTGCCTCGTGCTGCTACGTCCCCCTACGAGCACAGCACGAATGGCGGCACCCGGCGCGTCGGGGGACCGGGCCCCGGCCGCCCCGGCACGCGCGAAGGCCCCCGGACCCTGGGGGGTCCGGGGGCCTTGCGGAGCGGGGCCCGGGGCATCGCCGGACGGAGTCCGGCGCGCAGAGCACTCAGATGCCGGCGGCCGCCGCCAGGTCCTTCTTGATCGCCGCCAGTACGTCCGCCGCACGGGACCGCGCCGAGGCCAGGCCGGAGGCGTCCGCCACCGGGACCACGACCTCCAGGTAGCACTTCAGCTTGGGCTCGGTGCCGGAGGGGCGGACGATGACGCGCGCCTTGTAGTCGCCTTCCAGGTAGTACCGCAGGCCGTCGGTCGGCGGCAGCGTCTCCGTGCCCCGGGTGAGGTCCTCCGCCGAGGTCACCCGAAGGCCCGCGAGCTCCGCCGGCGGCTGCGCGCGCAGCGTGCGCATCGCGTCCGCGATCACCGACAGGTCCGACACCCGCACCGACAGCTGGTCGGTGGCGTGCAGGCCGTGCTCCATGGCCAGGTCGTCCAGCAGGTCGGTCAGGGTCCGGCCCTGCTCCTTGAGCTCCGAGGCCAGCTCCGCCACCAGCAGCGCGGCGGTGATGCCGTCCTTGTCGCGGACGCCCTCGGGGTCCACGCAGTAGCCGAGCGCCTCCTCGTAACCGAAGCGCAGGCCCTCCACCCGGGCGATCCACTTGAAGCCGGTCAGGGTCTCCTCGTAGGGCAGGCCCGCCGCCTCGGCGATCCGCCCCAGCAGGGAGGAGGACACGATCGACTCGGCGAAGGTGCCCCGCGCCCCCTTGTGCACCAGGTGCGCCGCCAGCAGCGCGCCGACCTCGTCGCCGCGCAGCATCCGCCAGCCGCCCTCGGAGGAGTCGTCGGGCACGGCCACCGCGCACCGGTCCGCGTCCGGGTCGTTGGCGATCACGATGTCCGGGACCACCGCGCGGGCCGCCTCGAAGGCGAGGTCCATCGCGCCCGGTTCCTCCGGGTTGGGGAAGGACACCGTGGGGAACGCGGGGTCCGGCTCGGCCTGCTCGGCGACGAGCGCCGGCGCGGGGAAGCCGGCCCGGGCGAAGGCCGCCGCGAGGACGTCCTTCCCGACGCCGTGCATGGCCGTGTAGACGGTCCGTACGGTCCGGGGGGACCCCGGGCTCAGGACCCGGTCCGTGCGCGCCAGGTAGGCCTCCAGGACCTCCTCGTCGAGCTGCAGCCAGCCGTCGGCGGGACGCGGCACGGTGTCCAGCGTCCCGACCGCCGCGATCCGCTCCGCGATCCCGGCGTCGACGGGGGAGACGATCTGCGAGCCGTCCCCCATGTACACCTTGTAGCCGTTGTCCCGCGGCGGGTTGTGACTCGCGGTCACCTCGACGCCGGCGACGGCACCCAGGTGCCTTATCGAGTACGCCAGGACGGGCGTGGGCAGCGGCCGCGGCAGGACGGCGGCGCGCAGTCCGGCGCCGGTCATCACGGCGGCGGTGTCGCGGGCGAAGTCGGCCGACTTGTAGCGCGCGTCGTAGCCGATGACGACCAGGCCGCCCTCGTGCCCCTGGTCCTTGAGGTACGCGGCGAGGCCCGCCGCGGCCCGGATGACCACGGAGCGGTTCATCCGCATCGGGCCCGCCCCGATCTCGCCGCGCAGTCCGGCGGTGCCGAACTGCAGGGTGCCGGAGAACCGGTCCGCCAGCGCTTCGAGGTCGCCCGACTCGATGAGCCGGCCGAGCTCCTGTGCGGTTTCGGGGTCGGGGTCCTCGGCCTGCCAGGCCCGGGCCCGTGCGATCAGGAGCTCGTCCTGCGCGTCCTGCACCACTCTTAGTGCCTCACTCTCGACTCGTGGGTCTCTCGTCGCGTACGGCTGCGGCCGCGGTCGCGGCTGCTCGCGGAGCCGCGTACCGCCACCCGCCGGATCCGGTGGGTATCCGATCCGGTACGTATCAGATCCGGGCCAGGACCCGGGTGAGCAGCTCGCCCATGCGGGCGGCCGAGTCGCGGCCGGCCTGGAGGACCTCTTCGTGGTTGAGCGGCTCGCCGGACAGGCCGGCCGCCAGGTTGGTGACCAGGGAGATGCCCAGGACCTCGGCACCCGCCTCGCGGGCGGCGATGGCCTCCAGCACGGTGGACATGCCGACCAGGTCGGCGCCCATGACGCGGATCATGTTGATCTCGGCCGGGGTCTCGTAGTGCGGGCCGGGGAACTGCACGTAGACGCCCTCTTCGAGGGAGGAGTCGATCTCCTTGCACAGCGCGCGCAGCCGCGGCGAGTACAGGTCGGTGAGGTCCACGAAGTTCGCGCCGACGATCGGCGAGGTCGCGGTGAGGTTGATGTGGTCGCTGATCAGGACCGGCTGGCCCGGACGCATGCCCTCGCGCAGACCGCCGCAGCCGTTGGTCAGCACGATGGTCTTGCAGCCGGCGGCCACCGCGGTGCGGACACCGTGGGCGACGGCGGCGACGCCGCGGCCCTCGTAGTAGTGCGTGCGGCCGAGGAAGACCAGGGCGCGCTTGTCGCCGATCTTGTACGAGCGGATCTTGCCGCCGTGGCCCTCGACGGCGGCCGGGGGGAACCCGGGCAGCTCGGTGACCGGGAACTCGGCCTCGGGGGCGCCGAGGGCCTCGGCGGCGGGCGCCCAGCCGGAGCCCATGACGAGGGCGACATCGTGGGTCTCGGCGCCGGTCAGCTCACGCAGACGCGCGGCGGCGGAGGAGGCGGCGGCGTGGGGGTCGGTAACAGATGCGTTCACGCCGACGAGCGTATCCCCTCTTGGCCTACGCGCGTAGATGGCATAGCTCACGGTGTTCGGATCGTTGCCTTGTCGTTTCCGACGATTTGCTACCGCAGGCCCTTTTGCCGCCCGGGGCGGAGGGGCCGGCAGGGGGCGGCGGCAGGGGGCGGAGGCAGGGTCAGCAGGGGCGCTTGCGGAGTTCCATCACGTAGTCGTGCGGGGCGCCGGCCATCTCCGCGGCGTCGGCGATCTCGCCCAGGTAGCGGGCCGAGGGGAGGCCGCCCTCGTACCCGTTCAGGACGTAGACCCAGGCCGCTTCCTCGCCGTCCAGCGTGTGCACCCGGACCCGCATGCGCCGGTAGATGTCGAGCCCGACGCCCTCCCAGCGGTCCATCGAGTCCTCGTCCAGCGGGGCGATGTCGTAGAGCGCCACGAACACTTGCTGGCGGGGTGCCTCGACGATCGTGGCGAGAGCGCCCTCCCAGCCCATCTGCTCGCCGCCGAAGGTGAGCCGCCATCCGTTGATCCAGCCCGTGCCGCGCAGCGGCGAATGCGGGGCGCGGCGCGTCATCAGCCGCGGGTCGAGGTTGCCGGCGTACGCGGCGTAGAGCGACATGACGTCGAGGGTACGGGAGGGGCGGCGCCGACCGCGCTCCCCGGGGCGTTACCCGGGAGTTCGGTCGGGTGGGGGCGTGGTGGGGCCCGTTGGGGGCTCGGTGGGGCCTGGCGCGGTGGCGGCGGGACGGGTGTGCGGGGGGCGCGGAAGGGGGCGTACGGGGTGAGCGGGGCGGGGGTGGGGGGGAGCTGCGCGCACCCGCGCCGGACCGGGGTGCCGTGTGCCTGCCTCCTCCAGACCCCTGCGGCACGCCTGCCCACACGGCGGCGTAGAGAGGGAAGGGGCTGCGTTGCGCGACGCCTGCCCACACGGTGGCGTGGAGGGGGGAGTGAGTCACCTTGCGGCGCGCCTGCCCGCACGGCGGCGGCGTGGGGGCGGCGCCCCGGGCAGAAGTACGTTCACGCGTGCGGGACAATGGGGCACGGAATGCATCCCCCGGGGACACCCCCCGGACACCGGCCGGGGCGGCTGCCGGCCGGGCAGACGTGAGGCGGACTTTTCGTGACCCGGATCGTGATCATCGGCGGCGGACCCGGCGGCTATGAGGCGGCGCTCGTGGGCGCCCAGCTCGGCGCGGAGGTGACCGTCGTCGACTGCGACGGTCTGGGCGGGGCGTCGGTGCTCACCGACTGCGTCCCCTCCAAGACCCTCATCGCGACCGCCGAGGTGATGACCACCTTCGACTCCTCCTACGAGGAGCTGGGCATCATCGTCGCCGACGACACCCCGCACATCGAGCAGGCCGCCCGTGTGGTCGGCGTGGACCTCGGCAAGGTCAACCGCCGCGTCAAGCGCCTCGCGCTGGCCCAGTCGCACGACATCACCGCCTCCGTCACCCGGGCCGGAGCCAAGGTCATGCGCGGCCGCGGCAAGCTGGGCGGCCCGCAGGGCATCGACGGCACGCGCGACGTCATCGTGACGGCCGCCGACGGCACCGAGACGATCCTGACCGCCGACGCCGTGCTCATCGCCACCGGCGGCACCCCGCGCGAGATCCCCGACGCCCAGCCCGACGGCGAGCGCATCCTGAACTGGACCCAGGTCTACGACCTGGAGGAGCTCCCCGAGGAGCTCATCGTGGTCGGCTCCGGCGTCACCGGCGCCGAGTTCGCCGGCGCCTACCAGGCCCTCGGCTCGCGGGTCACCCTGGTCTCCTCCCGTGACCGGGTGCTGCCGGGCGAGGACCCCGACGCCGCCGCCGTCCTGGAGGACGTCTTCCGCCGCCGCGGCATGAACGTCATCGGCCGGTCCCGCGCCGAGTCCGCCAAGCGCGTGGGCGACCGGGTGGAGGTCACCCTCTCCGACGGCCGGGTCATCTCCGGCACCCACTGCCTGATGGCGGTCGGCGCGATCCCCAACACCCGGGACATGAACCTGGAGGAGTCGGGCGTACGCCTGAAGGAGTCCGGCCACATCTGGACCGACAAGGTCTCCCGCACCTCCTCGCCCGGCGTGTACGCGGCCGGCGACGTGACCGGAGTGTTCGCGCTGGCCTCGGTGGCCGCCATGCAGGGCCGCATCGCCATGTACCACTTCCTCGGCGACGCGGTGGCCCCGCTGAACCTCAAGACCGTCTCCTCCAACGTCTTCACCGACCCGGAGATCGCCACCGTCGGCTACACCCAGGCCGACGTGGACGCCGGGAAGATCGACGCCCGCGTGGTGAAGCTGCCGCTGCTGCGCAACCCGCGCGCGAAGATGCAGGGCATCAGGGACGGCTTCGTGAAGCTGTTCTGCCGTCCGGGCACCGGGATCGTGGTCGGCGGCGTGGTCGTTTCCCCGCGCGCGAGCGAACTGATCCACCCCATCTCGATCGCGGTCGACAACAACCTGACGGTCGAGCAGATCGCAAACGCGTTCACGGTGTACCCCTCGCTGTCGGGTTCGATCGCCGAGGTCGCCCGCCAGCTGCACACCCGCAAGGCGACCGGCGAGGCGTGACGCCGCCGAACCCCGGCGGCCCGCAGGGCCGTTGGGGTCGGGCACCGGAGCGGCGCGAGGAGTTCACCGAGCCCTCGCGCCGCGTATACCACTAGTCACCCGGCTCTGCGAACAACTTCGGTATTCCGGCGCAAAGAGCTGAAAGCAGACGGTCGCCCGCGTTACCGTCTGTTCCGTGTTCGCTGCAGAACGTCGCCAGTTGATCCTCGAAATGGTGCGCGCCAACGGGGCCGTGTCGCTCCGTGAGCTCGCCCGCGTCGTCCAGACCTCCGAAGTGACCGTACGGCGGGACGTGCGGGCGCTCGAGGCAGAAGGACTCCTCGACCGCCGGCACGGCGGTGCGGTGCTGCCGGGCGGGTTCACCCGCGAATCCGGCTTCCCGCAAAAGTCCCATCTCGCGACGGCGGAGAAGACCGCCATCGCCGATGTCGCGGCCGGCCTCGTCGAGGAAGGCGAGGCGGTCGTCGTCGGCGCGGGCACCACCACCCAGGAGCTGGCCCGCCGGCTCGCGCGGGTGCCCGGCCTGACCGTGGTCACCAACTCCCTGCTGGTGGCCCAGGCGTTGGCGCACGCCAACCGTGTCGAGGTCGTCATGACCGGCGGCACCCTGCGCGGCTCCAACTACGCCCTGGTGGGCAGCGGGGCCGAGCAGTCCCTCCAGGGGCTCCGCGTCTCCCGGGCCTTCCTCTCGGGCAGCGGCCTGACGGCGGAGCGCGGCCTGTCGACGTCCAACATGCTCAGCGCGAGCGTGGACCGGGCGCTGGTGCAGGCGGCGGCAGAGGTGGTCGTCCTCGCGGACCACACGAAACTCGGCACGGACACCATGTTCCAGACGGTGCCGACGGACGTGATCACCCGCCTGGTCACGGACGAGCCCCCGCCCCACGACGACCGCGCCGCGGCGGAACTCCAGGCCCTCGCGGACCAGGGCGTCCAGGTCACCATCGCCGGCTCCGGCCCGTCCGCCGCCGTCGACGGCCTCCCGGGCCGGAGCCGGCCCCGCCGCGAGGCCCCCCTCCCGGTCCAGCGCCGCGCAGGCGCCGCCGCCCCCCTCCGCAGCGCGGCCCCCCTGGGCGAACAGGCGGCGGCACGGGTGGCGGACATGCGGCGGCGGTGAAAAGGGCGTAGCCCCGGTCGAATTCCTCGACCGGGGCTACGCCTTTTTCGCCGCATCAGGAATCGCGGCTGCTGTCGATGGCGACGACCATCGGGTCCGACTCTTCCGTCAGATAGTCGCGACCGGGGAATTCCACATGCAGGTGACCCTCCGAATCAGCCTCCAGGGCGAACGATTCGATGTTCCTGGCCAGAAGGGAAAGGAACTCCGGTTCGCCTTCGATCCTGAGGGCTTCCCCGTTGTCCGGCACGTCGATGACGATCTCGCCGTCCGAGCGTCGCACCACGATCCGCGACAGGGACCTGCTGTAGGGGGACGGGTCCGGAACCTCCGTCAGAAGGACCGTGCCATCGCCGCTGTGCAGAGCCCGGCCGAAGGCAGCCAGGTCGGAGCGGGTTCCGGAAAGCTCCAGCTCTCCGGTTCCATCGTGGCGCAACACTTTCAGTGCCATACCTTGTCAGTCCTTATCTGTCCCACCAGTCCCCCGGCCGGATCGTAGCCGGATCGATGAGAGTGTGGGGATCGGCGAGCGGGCCCGACGTCACCGTCTCTCTGTTGATCTGGACTTCGAGGTTCAGGTGCGGGGACAACTTCTGGACGTGACCGCTGTTGGGGTTCACGTCGAACCGCGCGATCCTCGTGATCTCGTTGCCGGCCTCGTCGAAGGACGTGCTCATGAACTGAACGCCACCACTGCCGGACCTGACGATCCGCACATCGGTGTCCCCGACGTGTGCCACTGCGCGATTGACGGCCTCCTCCATCGAGATCTTGCAGTTGTGGACGAGAACCGGCGTGGAGCCCGCGAGCACGTAGTACGTGTGCTCCTTGGCGACGGTGAGGTTGTAGACCCGCTTCTGCTGAGTCCACTTCTTGACCTCGGTCACCTGCACCCAGGTGCCGGAGGACGTCCGCAGCCACTGGCCCGCAGTGAGGTCCGCGGCGTCGATCCACGCATTCACGGCAGGCGCCCAGAACGGGTGGAGATCGGTAGCGGTCACCTTCTCCGAGTCATTGCCCCGGGTGCCGTCCGTGTCGATCGTGATCTCGACGAGGTTCTTCTGTCCTTCGCCGATGATCTGCCCGACGACCGGCTGAGCGGCCGTTGCTCCGGACTCGGCATTCGTCGCCGTCACCTCGTCGCCGATGACGAGATCCTCGATGGGCTTGGAGGAACCGTCAGCGAGCAGGACCTCGGTACCCGCCACGAAGCTGTTCTTGCACTGAGGGGTTCCGCCGGAGCTGCTGTCCGTGTCACTCCTCGACGGCTTCGAAGCGGAGGACGTGTCCGAGGAGTCTCCGCGGTCACTGTCCTTCGAAGTGGACTTCTTCGGAGCGTCGGACTTCTTCGACTCGGCGGACTTGGACGCCTTGCCGTCGCTGTCGGCCTTCTTGGCCTTCTGTGCGGATGCCTTGCCCTGACGTGCCGCTGTCGCCTTGGCCTCGTCGGCCTTCTTGGCCGCGGCCGCAGCTGCTTCTTGCGCCGCCTTTCTGGCTGCTGCCGCCTCCTCTTCGAGCTTCCTCGCTCGTTCGGCGGCTTCCTCCATCTGGCGTTTCCACTCGGCCAGGTCCTCGGCGTATTTCGCCATGGCCTGCTCGTAGCGCTTCACCCTGGCGAGGATGTCGCGGGCGAGTGCGATCTTGTGTGACCAGCTGTTGAAGGCTTCCCAGGCTCGGTCGAGGGCCTTGAGGATGCGCTTGGCGCGTCCTGCGAAGGGCAGGGCCGCGTCGAGTGCGAGTCCTGCGCAGGCGCCCCAGTCGCCGCCGAGGCAGTCGCGGATGTCGTTGTAGCCGGAGGCGTCCTTGAGGATGCCCATGGCGACTTCGAGGGCGATGTCCAGGGCGCTCTTGCCCTGGATCATGTTGGCCCAGGCGGCTTCGGCCTCCGTGAAGTCCTTGATGGGCATCACGGGCGGCGCGATGGAGAGACCACTGGGGTCGGCGTACGTGATCGGCGAGTTGTTCGCGTAGGCGTACGCGTTCTGCTGCTTGGGCTCGCTGAAGTCGACGATGGGGTCGACGGACAGGAAGCGGCCGGTCGCAGGGTCGTACTCACGGGCCCCGAGGTGGACCGTTCCGAGCGACTCGTCGAATTCGCCGCCGACGAAGCTCCTCTTCGTCGGCCACACGGAGGGGGCCGCGCCGCGGACCTCACCGTAGGGGGTGAACTTGCGGCGGGTGACGGCTGAGGTCTTGGCGTCCACAGACGTGGTTGCCGTGCCGTTCTTGTCGCTCATCAGGTACGACGTGGTGATCACGCCGTCCTTCGCGGTCTTGACCATGGTCGGTCCGGCCGGGTGGGCGTAGTAACGAGTGCCCTCCAGCTTGCCGGCCTTGGTGAGCTTGACCTCGGTGCCGGGCAGGTACAGCGTGGAGCCGGTGCTGTCGCGCTTGATGAGGCGGTTGCCGCCGCTGTCGTAGACGAAGCCCGTCTCGTCCGTTCCCTTGGTGACCTTCTCCAGCTTGCCGGCGGCGTCCCACTTCCAGGTCTGGGTGTCACCCTGGATGGTGCGGGTCTCGGTGTTGCCCGAGGCGTCGTAGGTGTAGGACTCGGTACGGGATCCGTCAGGACCCGTGGAGTCGACCTGCTTCAGGCGGTTGGCTCCGGGCTGGCCGGGGGTGCCGTAGGTGTAGCTGCGGGTGACGTCCTTGGTGAGGTCACCGATGGCGGAGTGCTGGACTTCCTTGGTCCGGTTACCGGCCGCGTCGAAGCTGTACGAGCTCCAGTACGGGTTGGGTCCGCCGACCTGCGGCTTGGAGCCCGGGCCTGCGGCGTTGGGCTGAGCCGCGCAGTTGTCCGTCGCGGTCCAGGCCTCGTTCATGCGACGCATGTAGTCGTAGGCGAAGCACTGGACGTCAGGGGTTGCGGTCGGTCCCTCCTTGTCGGTGATCTTGAGGATGTTGCCGGCGGCGTCGTAGTCGTACGACGTGTCGTTGATCCGGCCGGGGGCCTTCTCGGTGTCGTTGACCGTCCGGGTGAGGCGCCGGGTCTGCTCGTCGTAGAAGTTGGTCGTGTAGACCTGGGATCCGGCGGGGCCGGAGTGGGTGCGCAGGACGTCGCCCATGGGCGAGTAGTCGACCTTGTCGACGAACGTCTTGCCCTCGATGCCCATGACGGTGGGCAGCTCGAAGTGGTTGTACTTCATCGTGGTGAGCTCGATGGGAAGGCCGCCGACGGCCGGGCTTTCCACCCACTCCGTCAGGCCGGTGTTCGCCCGGTATCCGGTGGTGAACTCGTACGTGCCGCCGAGAGCGCCTTCCGATGACGGGATCGTGATCTTCGTTCCCGTTGCCCGGTACTCGGTGTCGTAGCCCGTGACCTGCTTGGTGTACGCCTGGCCGTTCACGTATCGGGTCGAGGTCACCGGCAGGCCGACCGCACCGGGCAGGGTGTCGTACGTGGTCGAGGTGAGCTTCGGTCCGGTGATCGAGCCCTCGTGGGTCGCGATGACGCGGCCGAGGGAGTCGTACTCGGGAACGAGGACCTTGCCGCGAGCGTCCGTGATGGACTTGAGACGGTCGCCCTGCCCGTAGTCCAGCGTGGTGGAACCCTTCTCGGGGTCCTTCTGGAGGGTCTGGCGGCCACGGAGGTCGTACGCGAACTCCCACTTGTCGCCGGCCTGGTTGACGACGGACTCCAGCGAACCACGCTGGTTGTAGGCGTACGTCGTCTTGTCGTAGGCGCCGGTCGGCGAGTCGGAGCGGAAGTGGCGGAGTTCGGTCTTGCGGCCGGCTCCGTCGAGGAAGGCCCGGGTGGGGGTTTCTCCCTTGGGGGGGTCGACGGTGATGTTGTCGCCGCCGTAGGCGGTGGTGGTGCGGTCGGTCTCCTCGCCGAGCTTGCGGGAGATCTGGGCCACCGATCGGCCGGAGCCGTCGTACTGGGTCACCGTGGAGGACGGGACCTCGTTGTCCTTGGGTGCGAACTGGGTGCCGGAGGCTTCGCCTGCGGTGTAGTAGGCGCCGTTGGACTTCCAGATCTGGCCGAGGCTGTTGTAGAAGGTGTCGCTGATGATGCGGCCGCCTGCCAGTGCTTCCATCTGGGTCTGGCGGATGCGCAGGCTGCTGTCGTAGATGTCGTAGCTGGTGCGGTAGGTGCCGTCGTCCAGCAGTGCCTTGTTGGTGATGACCACGGGTCCGTCGGTGCGGACGTCGTAGGAGAAGATGCCGTTCGGGGACTTGGTGGTGGGGGTCCGCGAGGGGGACCACACCTTGGTCAGCCGGCCGAGGGCGTCGTACTCCATGGTCTGGCGGCGGGTGTTGGTGTCCTGCTTGGCGAGGACGGAGCCACGGCCCTGGTCGGTCTCCGTGGTCTCGGTGTGTCCGGCGTGGTTGGTGGTGACCGTCTTGGTGACGATCTGGCCGGATGCCGGGGTGTAGTCGAGCTTGGTGACCTTGCCGAAGACGTCGGTGGTGGTCTTCGGGCGGCCGTAGGCGTCGAAGGTGGCGCTTCCGTCGACCTGGTACTGCGGGGTGCTGCCGGAGTAGCCGGTCAGCGACTCGGTCGACTTCACGTTGCCCGCGGCGTCGTAGGCGATCTTCACGTCGGAGGTGACGTCCGCCGGACGCTGGACGGCCGCGTCACAGGCCTTGGCGACGGTTTCGACGCGCTTCTGGCGGGCGATGATCCAGCGGGTCTCGTCCGCGTCGTACTCGTAGCGGCTGCAGCTGTCGTCGGACGGGTCCGCGATGTCGCCCTTGGTCGACGCCCACAGCGCGATGCCGCGGTTGTCGTACTTGGTCTCCATGGCGGTGCGGCGCCAGCCGCGGTTCTCCGAGAGGAGGATCCGCGAGTTGACCTGGGTGGTCTGCTGGACGAAGGACTGGAGGGGTTCGATGTCCTCTTCCGGGACCTCACCCTTGCGGACGCGGGTGGCCGTGGGGCCGTGGATCCAGGGGGTGTAGGTGGTGGCTGCTTCGAGGGCGCCGCCTTCGCCGTTGTAGGCCAGGACCTCGCGGGTCTGGCCCGCGTAGAGGCGGTGGTCGGCGATTTCGATGCCCTCGGAGTCCTTGACCTTGACGCTCTTCTTGCCGCCGGACGGGGCGGCTCGGTCGCCGTCCAGACCCCGGAAGAAGAGGGTTTCGGTCATGGAGCGCTTGTCGGGCGCCGCGCCGATGAGCGTCTTGACGCGTTCGTAGCCGCGCCACTGCGACCAGGTGCGTGTCTTGGGCCGCATCATCTCCGTCTCGTCATCGAAGGCCCAGGCGGGCTTTCCGAGGAACTGGTAGGAGGTGGTGCGGGTGGGGGAGTTGCCGTTGCGGTCTTCCTCACGGACGGAGTCCACGATGTGCTTGTGGAACCAGTCGGTGGAGTAGATCTTCTTCTCGCGCTTGGGGTCGGTGGGGTCCGGGAGTTCGGAGATCACCGGGTAGCAGCGCAGAGTGTTGGTTTCCGGGGAGGCCGGCATGACGCGGGGGTCGGCCACCCGGCACTCGGGTTCGGCGTAGTTGACCGCGATGGTCGAGCCGGTTTCGGTGTCGATGGCTTCGATGCGGTAGCGCTTGAAGGGGACCTTGCCGTCGCCGTTGGCGTCGACTCGGTTGTCGAGCTGCTTGCCGCGGAACTTCACCGCGGGGAGCTCGATCTCCTTGTTCGGCGTGCCGACGACGTCGGTGCCGTTCTTGCCGACGTGGCGGATCTCGGAGAGCCACAGGGGGTAGTCGGATCCGTCACCGGTCTGCGGGAAGTCCTGGGTCAGCTTCCAGGTGTCGACCGGCTTGTGGGTGGTGCCGTTCCAGACGAAGGTGCTGACCTCGGTGAGGCGCTTGCGGGAGAAGAAGGTCGGGGTGAACCGGGCCTTGCACTCCTCGCCCTTGGCGCAGAGCTGGTCGCCGGGGGTGTCCGGCCACATCTTGGCGATGTTCCAGTCGACCTCGGGCTTGAGCTTCGCCGGGTCGCAGTCGAAGGTGTCCGACTTCAGACACCGCTCTTCGACCTTGAAACGCGCTTCGGAGGGAGCAGCGGCGAAGAGGTTGTCCTCGCGCAGGCCCCAGGAGATGTGGTCGAGCCAGCCGGAGCGGGTGTACTCGCGCGCCGTGGAGCCACCGGCGATCTTGTAGTTGGAGCCGTAGAAGTTCTGCTCCTTCTGGTACCAGTACGTCATCGCGTTCCCGCGCGGGTCCACGACGTAGTCCAGGTTCCAGCGGTAGGCCTGGTCACAGACCGCGTCCGCGAAGGTGGCGTTGTAGCAGGGCTCACCGGGGTGGTTGCCGTAAACGGGGACGGTCCAGGTCGAGTTCGTGACCGGCTTGCCCGTGGCCCAGTTCTTCAGCTTGTTGAGGCCGAAGTAGAACTGGATGCCCTGGGGGTTGGTGAACCGCCAATGTTCACCCTCCTTGTCGCCGTTGTCGGCGCCGGAGAGGAGTTCCAGGCGGGAGCCGTCGTCCTTGGCAGGACGCCACTTCTTGGTGGCGTCGTCCAGGACGAGCGGGGTCGAGCCGCCGTTCAGCGACATGGTGACCATGGGCGGGCCGTGGCACAGGTCGCCCGTGTCGTCCTTCGGGTTGTTGTAGCCCGAGTCCTTGCGCTTGTCCTGGCTGCACGGCGTGAAGCCCCGCTCGATGTAGTTCGAGGCCAGGTCCCAGCCGTCGCCGACCCAGGAGGTCTGCTGCTGGGAGGCGTTCGTGCGGCCGTCGATCTGCGCGCTGGAGTAGCCCAGGGAGAGGGACGGGCTCGGGCCGCCCAGGGACGCGGGGATGTCCAGGGGGTAGGACCAGGAGAAGTCGCCCGCGGAACCGCCGGCTTGCCAGGAGCCGGAGGCGCTGAGCGAGGTGGCCTTGTAGGTGCCGTTGGAACCCTCGGCGCCTGCGGTGGCGGAGAGCATCGTCGCGCCGCCCGCCGCGGCTGCGGCCGGGGCGGACATGAAGGCGCTGCCGGCGAGCTTGGCCTTGCCGGCCGGGGCGCGGTTGGCCGGGGCCTCGAAGGTCGCGATGAGCTTGCCCGTGGCCGGGTCGTTCTTGGTGACGACGTCCTGGGTGACCCGGCACTCGGGACGCTCCGGGGTCGTCAGGGAACAGGCCGGGACGGCCTTGAAGCGGAGACGGGAGCCCCAGCCGCCGCCGTAGGCGTTCCTGAACGCGTTGTAGTCCAGCTCCACCGAGACCGGAGCGGGCGTGGTGCCCGCGTCGGTGCGCTGGACGGTCAGCAGCAGTCCGTTGTCGGCCCCCGCGCGGTGCGCGGCAGCCCGGTCGTGGAGGTCGACCTTGACCTTGACGCCCGTCGGAGCGGCGTTCGGGGCGCCGGCCGCCGGAGCCGCTGCGGCACCGGCCGAACGGCCCGTCGCCGAGAGCGGGTTCTTCGCCGGCAGGGCTGCCACGGAGACGGGCAGCGTGCCGGCCTTGACCGCCTTGCCGGGCTTCGCCGAACCGGCAGCCGCAGCCGCGGGAGCGGAGGCCGGGCCGGTGGCTGATTTCATCGCAGTGGCGGGCGCGGGCGGGGCGTCCGGCAGGCTGATTTCAGCCGTTCCGGGCGCGGGCCAGGCGACGTTCGGCGCGGACTTCCACGCCTTCTTCTGCGACTCCGCGGGACCTGCCGCGGGCTTGCCCTTGACGTCCGAACCGCTGACCTTCGTCAGCTTCTGGTTGCCGGGCAGCTTGGACTTGGAGTCCGCCGATGCTTCCACCACGGTCAGGCCGGTGGCCAGCAGACTGGCGGCAATGAGCGGTATCGGCCACCGCCAGGCACGCCTCAGAGGCGCACGCATTGCATGCGCCTGGGGTCTTTTCAAAATTCGAACGCTCCTGATTCTTGCACGCGGATCCCAGTGATTTCGCGTGGTTTACCAGACGCGCAGAACCTAACAGCGCCTGGGCCGCCTGGTCGAAAAATATCCGGAGCGATCAAGTCCACATATGGGCAGGTGGAGAGCTGTTTCAACGGAATGTTGAATTCGGAATTTGGAGTTCCTTTACGGCCCGTGTTAGTGGTCCGGGCGCGTTTCGCGGGGCGGGATCCGGGTCGAATGAAGAGCCCCTCTGCTGCTACAAATCAATCGAACACAGCGGGCCTAAAACGGAATGGCCGGATACCGCTTTCCCGTCGGAGGCTCAGCAGGCTCCTTTCGGCCGTTGCCCGTCAGGGGAGCAGCCGGAACCGACACCGAGGACCCACTCAGTGAGACCCTTCCCGACGCGCTCCCGCGTCACCGGGCCGCCCTCCCGCAGGGTGCCAGTCATCACCACGGTGGCGACCGCGCTGGTCGCCACCCTGATCGGCGCGGTGCCCATCGCCGCTGCGGCCGGACCGGCCGTGGCGCCGGCCGCTGCCAAGCCGAAGCCCAACACCCCGGCCGCCACCGAGGCCGAACAGAACGCCAAGGCCAGTGCCGAGGCGAAGCGCACCGGCAAGCGCGTCGAGGTCGTTTCCCAGCGCACCGAGTACGAGGAGGTCTGGGCCAACCCGGACGGGACCTTCACGTCCGAGCAGGCGCTGGTGCCGATCCGTGTCCACCGCGGGGGCAAGCTCGTCCCCCTGGACACCGGCCTGGCCAAGCAGAAGGACGGCCGGCTCGCCACCAAGGCCACCCGCAGTGCACTGACCTTCTCCGGCGGCGGCAAGGCCCCGCTGGCCACCATGCGCAAGGACGGCCGGGAGATCGTCCTGACCTGGCCGAAGCCGCTGCCGACCCCGACGGTCGAGGGCAACAGCGCGACCTACGCCGAGGTCATGAAGGGCGTCGACCTGCGGGTCAGCGCGGACGCCACCGGCTTCTCGCACCAGCTGATCGTGAAGAACCGGGAAGCCGCCGCCAACCCGGAGCTCGCCTCCCTCCCCTTCGGCCTCAAGGGCAACGGCCTGACGGTCCGCAAGGAGGCCAACGGCGAGATGCGCGCCGTCGACCCCTCCGGGGAGACGGTGTTCGGCTTCGCCAAGCCGCAGATGTGGGACTCCGGCGCGGAGAAGGCGGCGGCGCAGACCGCTGCCGCCAAGGCTCCCGCCCCGGCCGGGACCACTGCCAAGACCGCTCCCGGCGCCAAGACCGCCGCCGGTGCGCCGGCCGCAGGCGCGACGCCGGTGGACGCCACGCCCGCCACCGAGGGCATCGACATCGGCACCAAGCAGGCCGACCTCGGGGTCGCACTGAAGGGTGAGAACCTCACCCTCACCCCGGACCGCAGCCTGCTGACGGCTCCGGACACCACCTATCCCGTCGTCATCGATCCCAAGACGACCGACAGCTGGAAGTCCGCCTGGACGGTGGCGTACAAGCACAACGGGATCGCGGGCACCGCCGACACCAACTACTGGAACGGTGGCACCCTCAGCGACGACGCCCGGGTGGGCTGCGCCAAGGACGCCGCCAAGGGCGGCGCCGTGGTCTGCGCCAAGACCTTCTTCCAGGTCCCGGTCAGCCAGTACCGGAACAAGCGGATCATGGACTCCACGCTGCGGATCCAGCAGAAGTCGGCGGGTTCCTGGAGCTGCAACTCCGGGGACATCCAGGTCTGGGACACCGACCCCATCAGCAAGTCGACCACCTGGAACAACCAGCCCGACTGGAACCGGATGGTGGACGCCTCCGGCCAGTCCTACGGCGGCCGCAACTGCCCGGGTGACTCCGACACCATCGAGATGGACGTGACCTCCGGCGTGGCCGGCGCCCTCAAGGGCGGCAAGTCGGTGTGGACCCTCGGCCTGAAGGCCGCGAAGGACACCGTCGACGTCTCCTGGCGGAAGCTCAACCCGGACAGCCTCCGCATCTCCACCAAGTACAACACCACCCCGACCGTCTCCAGCCCCACGATGGACCCGTACGTGTCCTGCTCGGGCGGCACCATCGGCCGTACGGACGAGGTCGTCCTGCGCGCCACCGTGAAGGACGCCGAGGACACCGCCCTCACCGCCGAGTTCAACTACTGGCGGGCGGAGGACTACAGCGGCACGCTGAAGAAGGTCTTCGAGAAGAAGTCCTCGGGCAGCGTCGTCACGGCGCGCATCCCGAAGCCCGCCGACGGTACCTACAAGTGGGACGTCCGGGTCAGCGACGGCACCGACACCAGCGGCTGGCTGGGCCAGTGCTCGTTCACCGTGGACCTGAAGGACCCGACCACCAAGCCCAAGGTGTCCTCCGTGCAGTTCCCGGAGGACGACCAGACGGGCAACGGCTACGCCCGCACCGAGGGCACCTTCACGTTCGAGTCCGGTGTCGTACCCGACCCCGACGTGGCCAAGTACCAGTGGTACACCGCGGACAACCCGACCGTCCGGACGGCCACCCCGGCCGTCAAGGGCGGATCGGTGGACGTGAAGTACACCCCGGTGTCGGCCGGTCCGCACAGCCTCTACGTGTGGAGCCTGGACGCGGCGGGCAACCCGTCGAACAAGACCTTCTTCCAGTACTACGCCAAGCGCCCGCTGGAGCGGGACAAGCACGGCGACGTCAACGGTGACGGCCAGACCGACATCTGGAGCGTCGACCCGGGCGACGGCAGGCTGTGGGTGGTCCCCGGCACGAGCGGCGGCGCCTTCGGCGTGCCCCGCCAGGCCGAGCACGGCAACTTCGCCTCCGCCCGGTCCCTGACGCAGTGGGGCAGCTGGAACGAGGGCGACTTCTACGAGGACCTGATCGTCCTGGAGCCCTCGGCCGACAACAGCCGGCAGAACCTCTACGTCTACCGCGGTGCCGGCGACGGCGAGCTCGAAGACCCGGAGGCCAGCCGGATCGAGCTGGGCACCCGCTTCGACGACAACGACCGCTGGTCGAACGCCGACCAGGTGCTGGCCATCGGCAGCGTCAACGACGACCCCCTGGCCGACCAGACCGAGGGCGACGGCAAGATCGACGAGGCGGACCAGGCCGACCTCCTGGTCAAGACCGGCGACGGGCAGCTCTGGCTCTACTTCGGTCAGTCCGACGGCACTCTGGACCGGCGTGGCTACGACCCGATCCAGCTCGGCAACGCCGACTGGCAGAACATGGACCTCATCGCGCCCGGCGACCTCAACAAGGACGGCCTGCCGGAGGTCTGGGCCCGCGACAAGACCACCGGCAAGATCCACCAGTACACCAGCCGCCCCTCCACCGACCCGTCCTCCAAGGCCGGCATCGACCTGACCGTCTACGGCGACCCGGCCGTGCGCACCCAGTCCCTCGGCACCGGCTTCACCGGTGCGGACCGGAAGCACCTGGCCAGCCTGGGCGACTTCGAGAAGGACGGCTTCCCCGACCTGTGGTCGCGTGACAACAACGGCGTGCTCTGGGAGTTCCAGGGCCGTCAGCCGGTCAACGGGTCCGCCTTCGGTGCGGCCCGCCAGATCGCGGTCGGCGGCACCCCGTGGACCACGTGCGAGAACGTCGCGGCGGTGACCGCCGGGACGACCCAGCAGCTGTGCGGCCCGATCCTGGCGAAGTTCAAGGCCAAGGGCGGGGTCGCCGGCTTCGGCAAGCCCTCGGGCAAGGTCACGGACAACCCCGACGGCGGCAAGTTCGTCCACCTGCGGATGAACGGCACCACCTCGGACAACGCCTCCATCTACTGGCACCCGAGCACCGGTGCCTGGCTGGTCCAGGGCGCCATCCGCACCAAGTGGATCGCGCTCGGCGCGGAGAAGAGCCTCCTCGGCTACCCGACCTCCGACGAGGGCAAGACGTTCGACGAGGTCGGCCGGTTCAGCACCTTCAACGGTTCCGGGGGCGCCGGCGCGATCTACTGGACGTCGGACTTCGGCGCCTGGGAGGTCAACGGAGGCATCTACCGCCGTTACCTGGAGATGGGCGGCCCGAGCCGGCTCGGCTACCCGACGAACGACGAGACCAGGCACACCGACAACATCGGCCGCTACAACCACTTCCGCAAGCGCGGCCAGACGGCGGACAGCGCCTCCATCTACTGGACGTCGGCCACGGGCGCGCACCCGGTCTACGGCGCCATCCGCACCAAGTGGATCGCGCTCGGCGCGGAGAAGAGCTTCCTGGGGTACCCGAAGTCGGACGAGTACGAGGTCGCGGCCGGTGTACGGGCCGACTTCGCCGGGGGCTACATCCGCTACAACCGCACGACCGGCGTGGCTCTGGAGCACCGTCCCGCCGACCGCACCGCACACCTGCGGACCGACCTCGCCGGTGACTTCAACGGCGACGGCCGCAGCGACATGGCGACCGTCTACGACTACGACGACAGCTCCAGCGCCCTGTGGGTGCTCAACGCCCGCGGGGACGGCGGCTACGGCGAGCCGACGGTCCGCTGGACCAGCAACAAGGGCAGCTTCGACTACAACCGTGCCAAGTGGCTCGCCGGTGACTTCAACGGCGACGGCCGCGACGACATCGCCGCGGTCTACGGCTACGCCGACGGCAGCAACGCCCTGTGGAACTTCCTCTCCAACGCCGACGGCACCTTCACCCCGGTCAAGGGTCTGACGGCGGCCGTGGGCAACTTCGACTGGTCCAAGGGCATCTACGTCGCCGGCGACTTCAACGGCGACAAGCGGTCCGACATCGCCATGGTCTACGACTACGGCGACGGCGCGGCCGGCCTGCACACCTGGACCGGCAACGCCAACGGCACCTTCAACTCGGCTGTCGCCAGCTGGCGGGTGCCCACGGGCAACTGGTGGATCTTCCACGCCTCGTTCCGGGCCGGTGACGTCAACGGCGACGGCCGCGACGACATCATGGCGCTGTACGGCTACACCGCCGGCGGCGTCGCGATGTTCACCTTCAACGGCCAGGCCAACGGCGGCTTCGCCGCCCCGGTCAAGTCGTGGAGCAAGACGAAGGAGGAGTGGGAGTACGCGCGCACCAAGTTCACGGTCGGCGACTACAACGGTGACGGCCGTGCCGACGCGGCGCTGATGTACGACCACGCCGAGGGCAACGACACGCTGACCACCCTGCTCGGCCAGGCCGACGGCAAGGTCGGCGGCGAGCTGCGCAGCTGGGACACCCCGGACGGCAACTGGTACGCCGGCAGCACGGGCCTCGCGGTCTCGGGCGACGCCGACGGGGACGGCCGCGAGGACGTGTCGATCATGTACAACTACGCCACCGGCGCCACCGCCGCCTTCACGTTCAAGGGCCGCACCGACGGCGGCTTCGAGAACAGCTTCAAGAGCTGGCAGGCCCTGCCGGGCACCTGGTGACACCACCGCCTGATGGTGTGACCACGTGATCGCGTGACACGACGAAGCCCCCGCCCGGATCACCCGGGCGGGGGCTTCTTCATGCATGTTCAGGTCGGTCAGGAGCCGAACTCGATGCCGTGACGGGCACCGATTTCACGGAGTCCTTCGGCGGCGCTTCGCAGAGCGTCTTCAAGCTCCGGCAGCTTCGACTTGGCCTTGTTGAAGTCAGCCTCGCCGGCCATTGCCTTCCATGCGCGCCGGTAAGCATCCTCAAGTTCGAGGACCTTCTCAACCATCTCGGTGTACTGGTCGAGATCGAGACCCACCGGTCCGGTCATTCCCATGCTCAACTGTGCCCGAGTGGAGAGGATGTCTCCGACGTAGCGGATGTGGGACGTTCCGACCCGGTCGCTCAGGATGATCTCGGCGAGAACTGCGTCATGGTGCTCTTCCCTTCGGATCATCCCGACGCCTTCTTCGCCTTCATCATTTTCATGAGAACCACCATTCCTGGGGCGCCGGCCGGGATATCGACGCCCCCTGCTCTGAGGACGTCAACAGCGTAGGTCATGCAGCTGTTGTGGTACTTATCGTAACCACCCCTGGGTCGGCCGATGTCTTGCCTCTGGTACCTCTTGGCAGCACCTGCGTCGGGGAGGTCGATGGTTATCTCGATGACGTTCTTTCCGAGGGGGCCGGCGCGATCGGACTCGGTGGGGGAGCCGTGAGGAGCCTGTCCCTCCCCATCCCATTCCGGAAGAGTCTGCTCGGTTTCGAGGGATTTACCGTGACTCTCCACTCGGATGGTGGCATGCTCCATGTCTTCATCCCAGCGGACCGTCGCCTTCCCCGGGGCGCTGGGCCTTCCCGCGAGGCGACTCTCGGTACCGGTGTCCGCGTTCTTGGCGTCCGACTTCTTGGGAGCGTCGGCCTTCTTCGTCTCCTCGGCCTTCGCCGCCTTTCCGCCGCCGTCGGTGTTCTTCGTCTTGGTGGTCGACGACTTGGCCTGCTTGGCTGCAGTGGCCTTTGCTTCGTCGGCTTTCTTGGCGGCTGCGGCGGCTGCTTCTTGTGCGGCTCTGCGTGCTGCTGCTGCTTCTTCCTCGAGTTTTCTTGCTCGTTCGGCGGCTTCTTCTATCTGGCGTTTCCATTCGGCCAGGTCTTCGGCGTATTTGGCCATGGCCTGCTGGTAGCGCTCGACTCGTCGGAGGATGTCTCGGGCGAGTGAGAGTTTGCCGGCCCAGCTGTTGAAGGCTTCCCAGGCGCGGTCGAGTGCTTTGAGGATGCGCTTGGCGCGGCCTGCGAAGGGGAGTGCTGCGTCGAGTGCGAGTCCTGCGCAGGCGCCCCAGTCGCCGCCGAGGCAGTCGCGGATGTCGTTGTAGCCGGAGGCGTCCTTGAGGATGCCCATGGCGACTTCGAGGGCGATGTCCAGGGCGGACTTGCCCTGGATCATGTTGGCCCAGGCGGCTTCGGCGTCCGTGAAGTCCTTGATGGGCATCACGGGCGGTGCGATGGAAAGGCCGGTGGGGTCGCTGTAGGTGATGGGCGAGTTGTTGGCGTAGGCGTACGGGTTCTGCTGTTTGGGCTCGCTGAAGTCGACGATGGGGTCGACGGAGAGGAACCGGCCCGTTGCGGGGTCGTATTCGCGTGCGCCGAGGTGGACGGTGCCGATGGTCTCGTCGATCTCGCCGCCGACGAAGCCCTTCTTGCCGGGCCAGACGGAGGGTTGTGCACCGCGCGTCTCGCCGTAGGGGGTGAACTTGCGGCGGGTGACGGCTCCGGTCTTGGTGTCGACCGCGGTGGTGGCCGTGCTGTTCTGGTCGGCCATC
Source organism: Streptomyces sp. NPDC089799 (assembly GCF_040684755.1). Classification (NCBI taxonomy): domain Bacteria; kingdom Bacillati; phylum Actinomycetota; class Actinomycetes; order Kitasatosporales; family Streptomycetaceae; genus Streptomyces; species Streptomyces sp. NPDC089799. Next base: position 210,580 of record NZ_JBFBGR010000004.1, read on the forward strand.
AGGTAGGAGGTGGTGGTCACGCCGTCCTTGACGGTCTTGACCATGGTGGGGCCGGCCGGGTGGGCGTAGTACCGGGTGCCCTCCAGCTTCCCCGCGGCCGTCAGCTTGACTTCGGTTCCGGCCAGGTAGAGCGTCGTGCCGGTCTTGTCGCGTTTGATCAGGCGACTTCCGCCCACGTCGTACACGACTTCGGTCGAGTCGGTGCCCTTGGTGGCCTTCTCCAGCTGACCGCCGATGGTCCAGTCAAACGTCTGGGTTTCGCCTTGGATGGTGCGGGTCTTGGTGTTGCCGGCGTCGTCGTAGGTGTAGGACTCGGTGCGGGATCCGCCGGGTCCGGTGGTGTCGACCTTCTGCAGCCGGTTGGCTGCGGGCTTGCCGGGGGTTCCGTAGGTGTAGGTGCGGGTGACGTCCTTGGTCAGGTCACCGGTCGGGGAGTGCTGGACTTCCTTGGTGCGGTTGCCGGCCGCATCGAAGCTGTAGGAGCTCCAGTAGGGGTTGGGGCCGCCGACCTGCGGCTTGGAGCCGGGACCCGCGGAGTCCGGCTTGGCGGCGCAGTCGTCGGTGGCGGTCCACGCCTCGTTCATGCGGCGCATGTAGTCGTAGGCGAAGCACTGGACGTCGGCGGTGGGGTTGGTGCCTTCCTTGTCCGAGATCTTGAGGATGTTGCCGACGGCGTCGTAGTTGTACGACGTGTCGTTGATCGCGGCCGGGGACTTCTCCTGGCTGTTGACCGTCCGGGTCAGTTGACGGGTCTGCTCGTCGTAGAAATTCGAGGTGTAGACCTGGGATCCGGCAGCGCCCGTGTGGGTGCGCAGGACATCGCCCATGGGGGAGTAGTCGACCTTGTCGACGAAGGTCTTCCCTTCGATGCCCATCACGGTGGGCAGCTCGAAGTGGTTGTACTTGACCGTGGTGAGCTCGATGGGCAGACCGGCGACGGCCGGCTGTTCCATCCAGTCGACCAGGCCGGTGTTCTCCCGGTACCCGGTGGTGAACTCGTACGTACCCCCGAGAGCACCCTCCGAGGACGGGATCGTGGTCTTCGACCCAGTGGGGCGGTACGCGATGTCGTAGCCGGTGACTTCCTGGGTGTATGCCTTGCCGTTCACGTAGCGGGTAGAGGCGACCGGCAGACCGACGGCACCCGGCAGGGTGTCGTACGTCGTGGAGGTCAGCTTCGGACCTGCGAGGGTGCCTTCGTGGGTCGCGATGACTCGGCCGAGCGCGTCGTACTCCGGAACGACGGTCTTGCCGCGACCCTCGGTCACCGAAGTGACACGGTCGCCCTGGCCGTACGTCATGGACGTCGTGCCCTTGTCGGGGTCCTTCTGCGTGGTCTGGCGGCCGCGGATGTCGTAGCCGAACTCCCACTTGTCGCCGGCCTGGTTGACGACCGCTTCCAGTGCGCCGCGCTGGTTGTAGGCGTAGCTGGTCTTGTCGTAGGCGCCGGTGGGGGAGTCTCCCCGGAAGAAGCGGAGTTCGGTCTTGCGGCCGGCTCCGTCGAGGAAGGCCCGGGTGGGCGTCTCACCGGTCGGCGGGTCGACGGTGATGTTGTCGCCGCCGTACGAGGTCGTCGTACGGGAGGTTTCCTCGCCGAGCTTCCGGGAGATCTGGGCGGTGGAGCGGCCCGATCCGTCGTACTCGGTGACCGTGGAGGAGGGGACCTCGTTGTCCTTGGGTGCGAACTGGGTGCCGGAGGCGGTGCCTGCGGTGTAGTAGGCGCCGTTGGACTTCCAGACCTGGCCGAGGCTGTTGTAGAAGGTGTCGGAGATGATGCGGCCGCCTGCCAGTGCTTCCATCTGGGTCTGGCGGATGCGCAGGCTGCTGTCGTAGATGTCGTAGCTGGTGCGGTAGGTGCCGTCGTCCAGCAGGGCCTTGTTGGTGATGACGACCGGACCGTCGGTGCGGACGTCGTAGGAGAACTCACCGTTCGGCGACTTGCTCGACGGGTTACGGGAGGGACCCCATACCTTGGTCAGTCGGCCGAGCGCGTCGTACTCCATGTTCTGGCGACGGCTGTTGGTGTCCACCTTGGCCAGGACGGAACCACGTCCCTGGTCGGTCTCCGTGGTCTGGGTGTGACCGGCGTGGTTGGTCGAGACGACCTTGGTGACGATCTGACCCGATGCCGGGGTGTAGTCCAGCTTGGTGACCTTGCCGAACACGTCGGTGGTGGTCTTCGGGCGGCCGTAGGCGTCGAAGGTGGCGCTGCCGTCGACCTGGTACTGCGGGGTACTGCCGGAGTAACCGGTCAGCGACTCGGTCGACTTCACGTTGCCGGCCGCGTCGTACGCCATCTTGACGTCGGAGGTGACGTCCGCCGGACGCTGGACGGTGGCGTCACATGCCTTGGCGACCGTTTCCACGCGCTTCTGGCGGGCGATGATCCAGCGGGCTTCGTCCGACTCGTACTCGTAGCGCGTGCAGCTGTCGTCCTTGGGGTCGGCGATGTCGCCCTTGTTTGACACCCACTGGGCGATGCCGCGGTCGTCGTAGTTGGTCTCCATGGCGGTGCGGCGCCAGCCGCGGCCGTCGGAGAGCAGGATGCGCGAGTTGACGTGGGTGGTCTGCTGGACGAAGGACTGGAGGGGCTCGATGTCCTCCGCGGCGACCTCGCCCTTGCGGAGCCGGGTGGCGGTGGGGCCGCGGATCCAGGGGGTGTAGGTGGTGGCTGCTTCGAGTGCGCCGCCTTCGCCGTTGTAGGCCAGTACCTCGCGGGTCTGGCCGGCGTAGAGGCGGTGGTCGGCAATCTCGTTGCCTTCGGAGTCCTTGATTTTGACCGACTTCTTGCCGCCGTCAGGGCCGGCACGGTCGCCGTCCAGGCCGCGGAAGAAGAGCGTCTCGGTCATGGAGCGCTTGTCGGGCGCCGCGCCGATGAGCGTCTTGACCCGCTCGTAGCCGCGCCACTGCGACCACGTACGTGTCTTCGGACGCATCATCTCCGTCTCGTCATCGAACGCCCACGCGGGGTCGCCGATGAACTTGTACTCGGTGCGCCGGGTTGGCGAGTTGCCGTTGCGGTCTTCCTCCTGGACGGAGTCCACGATGTGCTTGTGGAACCAGTCGGTGGAGTAGATCTTCCGCTCGCGATTGGGATCGGAGGGGTCCGGGAGTTCGGATACGACCGGGTAGCAGCGGAGCGTGTTGTTCTCCGGGGAGGCCGGCATGACCCGCGGGTCGGTGGCCTTGCACTGGGTGGGTGCGTAGTTGACCGAGATGGTCGAGCCGGTCTCGGTGTCGATGGCTTCGATGCGGTAGCGCTTGTAGGGGACCTTGCCGTCGCCGTTGGCGTCGACTCGGTTGTCGAGCTGCTTGCCGCGGAACTTCACCGCGGGCAGTTCGATCTCCTTGTTCGGCGTGCCGACGACGTCGGTGCCGTTCTTGCCGACGTGGCGGATCTCGGAGAGCCACAGGGGGTAGTCGGATCCGTCACCGGTCTGGGGGAAGTCCTGGGTCAGCTTCCAGGTGTCGACCGGCTTGTGGGTGGTGCCGTTCCAGACGAAGGTGCTGACCTCGGTGAGGCGCTTGCGGGAGAAGAAGGTCGGGGTGAACCGGGCCTTGCACTCCTCGCCCTTGGCGCAGAGCTGGTCGCCGGGGGTGTCCGGCCACATCTTGGCGATGTTCCAGTCGACCTCGGGCTTGAGCTTGGCCGGGTCGCAGTCGAAGGTGTCCGACTTCAGGCAGCGCTCTTCCACCTTGAAACGCGCCTCGGCCGGGGCGGAGGCGAACAGGTTGTTGCTGCGCAGGCCCCAGGAGATGTGGTCGAGCCAGCCGGAGCGGGTGTATTCGCGGGCGGTGGAGCCGCCGGCGATCTTGTAGTTGGAGCCGTAGAAGTTCTGCTCCTTCTGGTACCAGTACGTCATCGCGTTCCCGCGCGGGTCCACGACGTAGTCCAGGTTCCAGCGGTAGGCCTGGTCGCAGACCGCGTCCGCGAAGGTGGCGTTGTAGCAGGGCTCACCGGGGTGGTTGCCGTAGACCGGGACGGTCCAGGTGGCGTTGGTGACCGGCTTGCCGGCCGTCCACCCGGGGACCTTGTTCAGGCCGAAGTAGAACTGGATGCCCTGGGGGTTGGTGAACCGCCAGTGCTCGCCCTCCTTGTCGCCGTTGTCGGCGCCGGAGAGGAGTTCCAGGCGGGAGCCGTCGTCCTTGGCAGGACGCCACTTCTTGGTGGCGTCGTCCAGGACGAGGGGGGTCGAGCCACCGTTCAGCGACATCGTGACCATCGGCGCGCCGTGGCAGAGGTCTCCGGTGTCGTCCTTCGGGTTGTTGAAGCCCGAATCCTTGCGCTTGTCCTGGCTGCACGGCGTGAACGAGCGCTCGATGTAGTTCGAGGCCAGGTCCCAGCCGTCACCCACCCAGGACGTCTGCTGCTGGGAAGCACTCGTCCGGCCGTCGATCTGGGCACTGGAATAGCCCAGCGACAGCGACGGGCTCGGACCACCCAGAGAGGCGGGGATGTCCAGCGGGTAGGACCAGGAGAAGTCACCCGCCGAACCGCCGGCCTGCCAGGAGCCGGAGGCGCTCAGCGACGTGGCCTTGTAGGTGCCGTTCGCACCCTCCGCACCCGCGGTGGCGGACAACATCACCGCACCGCTCGCAGCCGCCGCCGCAGGCGCACTCAGAAACGCCGCACCCGCCGGCTTCACGGCCGGGGCCGCCTTGGCCGGGGCCTCGAACGTGGCGATCAGCTTGCCGGTCTCGGGGTTGTTCCTGGTGGTGACCGGGATGTTCCCCCGGCACTCCGGCCGGTTCGGGGTGGTCAGTGAACATGCCGGGACCGCGGTGAAACGGAGCCGGGAGCCCCAGCCGCCGCCGTAGGCGTTCTTGAACGAGGCGTAGTCCAACTCCACCGAAACAGGAGCGGAGGTACGGCCCGCGTCGGTGCGGTCGACGTTCAGGACCAGGCCGCCCGCCCGGCCGACGCGCTTCGCGGCGGGCTGATCGAGCAGGTCGACCTTCAGCTTGACGCCGGTCGGGGCGGCAGCCGGAGCCCCGGCCGCCATGGACTGCTTCGCGGGGTTGCCGGACGCCGCGCTCGGTGCGACGGCGGCGACCGAGACGGGCAGGCTGCCTGCCTTGACCGGCTTGCCGGCCGCGCCGGTGTCACTGGCGGCGAGGCCGAAGGCCCCACCGGTGGCCGACTTCAGTGTGCTCTTTCCGACACCGGGGGCGTCAGGCAGCGCGATTTCGGCCGAACCCGGCGCGGGCCAGGAGATCGCCGGCGCGGACTTCCACGCCTTCTTCTGCGACTCCGCGGGACCGGCCGCGGGCTTGCCCTTGACGTCCGAACCGCTGACCTTCGTCAGTTTCTGGAGCCCAGGGAGCTGGGTCCGGGAGTCGGCGGACGCCTCCACCACGGTCAGGCCGCTCGCGAGCAGCGTCGTGGCCAGCAGTGGCACGGGCCACCGCCAGACACGTCTCAGAGGCGCACGCATCGCGTGTGCCTGGGACCTTCTCAAAATTCGAACACTCCTCGTCAGGTGGCGCGAAGCGCGGTATTTTCGCGCTTGCTTCAATCGCGCCGAATTTAGCAGCGAGGGGTTGTTGGGTGCCGCCGCTTTGGCGGTGCACCGGAGCGGGTGCCGGGTCCGTATGGGCAGGTCCGAACCCTGAAGCGGAATTCGATATTCGGAATTTGGAGTTCCGGGAAATGCCTGATAAGGAGCCGAGGTTACGGGCGGTTTCGGGGCTGGGGCCTCGAATTACCGGGGGTGCGGGTGCTAGAAAGCAATCGAACACCTGTGAACTCCCTGTGGATGGCGGAATCTCGTCGTCCGGTGGCGGGTTCAACCGATGATTTCCGGCCGCTTCTCTGAGGGGCCGTGCCGGAAACCGACCCCAAGGACTCAGTCAGTGAGACCCTTCCCGACGCGGTCACGCGTCGCGGGGCCGCCCTCGCGCAGGGCGCCCGTACTCATCCTGGCGACCGCGCTCGTCGCCACCCTGACCGGCGCGTTGCCCGCGGTTGCCGCGGGGGCGCCCGCGCTCGCGTCCGCCGCGCAGGCGGCCAAGGCCGAGAAGGCCGAGCAGGAGAACATGTCCCCCGAGGCGAAGGCCTCGGCCAAGGCCGGTGCCGAGGCCAAGCGCACCGGCAAGCGCACCGAGGTCCCGTCGCTGCGTTCGGAGACCGAAGAGGTCTGGGCGAACCCGGACGGCTCGTTCACCTCGGAGCAGTCGCTGGTGCCCACCCGGGTCCGTCGCGGCGGGGCCTACGTCCCCGTGGACACGGGCCTGGTGAAGCAGAAGGACGGCCGGATCGCCCCCAAGGCGACGGTCGCCGGGCTCAGCTTCTCCGGCGGCGGCAAGGGCGCCCTGGTCACCATGCGCAAGGACGGCCGGGACATCAGTCTCACCTGGCCGAAGCCGCTGCCCGCCCCGACGGTGGAGGGCAACAGCGCCACCTACGCCGAGGTCATGAAGGGCGTGGACCTCCGGGTCAGCGCGGACGTGACCGGCTTCTCGCACCAGCTGGTGGTCAAGGACCGGGAGGCCGCGGCCAACCCGGAGCTGGCCTCCGTCGACTTCGGCCTCAAGGGCAACGGCGTGACGGTCCGCAAGGAGGTCAACGGCGAGCTCCGGGCCGTCGACCCGGCGGGCCAGACCCTGTTCAGCTCCGCCAAGCCGCAGATGTGGGACTCGGGCGCCGATCAGGCCCAGCCGGCCGCCTCCCCGACGCCCACCCCGCCCGCCAAGTCTTCCGGCGGCTCCTCGGCGAAGTCCGCCGCCGAAGCCGCCGCCGCTGCCCAGGCCGCCCCGGCGGCCAAGGCCGCCAAGGCGCCGAAGTCCCACGCCGCCGACCGGGTCCGTGCCGTCGACGGCATCTCCCTCGGCAGCAAGCAGGCCGACCTCGGCGTGGCACTGAAGGCCGACAAGCTGACGCTCACCACCGACCGCAAGCTGCTCACCGCGCCCGACACCGCCTTCCCGGTCGTCATCGACCCGGTGTGGCGGGACGACTGGAAGTCGGCCTGGGCGGTCGCCTACAAGCACAACGCCATCCCCGGTTCGGCGAACACCAACTACTGGAACGGCGGCACCCTCAGCAACGACGCCCGCGTCGGCTGCGCCAAGGACGCCCAGAAGGGCAACGCCGTCGTCTGTGCCAAGACCTTCTTCCAGGTTGGCATGGGAGGCCTGGGTGGCAAGCAGATCCTGGGATCCACCCTGCGCATCCAGCAGAAGTCGGCGGGCTCCTGGAGCTGCAACTCCGGCGACATCCAGGTCTGGGACACCGACGCCATCTCCGGTGCCACCACCTGGAACAACCAGCCCGCCTGGAAGCGTCTCGTCGACGCCTCCGGCCAGTCCTACGGCGGCCGAAACTGCCCCGGCGACGGCGACACCATCGAGCTGAACGTGACCTCCGCGGTCGCGGACGCCGCCCGCTGGGGCTGGCCGGCCTGGACCTTCGGCCTGAAGTCCGCCAACGATACGGTCGACGTCTCCTGGCGCAAGCTGAACCCGGACAGCGCCCGCATCTCGACCGAGTTCAACACGCTGCCCAACCCGCCGTCCGAGCGCTCGATGGACCCCTCCCCGGCCGTCCCCTGTGAGGGCGGCCCGATCGGGACCACCGACGAGGTGGTGCTGCGCGCCCGCATCAGTGACGCCGAGGACAACAAGGTCTGGGCCGAGTTCAACTACTGGCAGGCCAGCGACTACAACGGCACCATCAAGAGGGCCCAGGTCGAGATCACCAACGGCAACGTCGCCCTCCTGCGGATCCCGAAGGCCGACCTGCCCGGCTCCGCCTACCGGTGGGACGTACGCGGTCTCGACGGGACCGGCGCGGGCCCCTGGGCCGGCCAGTGCGCGTTCGGCATCGACCGGGACCGCCCCGGTTCGCAGCCGGGCGTGAGTTCGCCCCAGTTCCCCGAGAACGATCCGGTGAACACCTCCTACGCGCGCTCCGAGGGTACGTTCAACCTCACCGCGAACGGGGTCTCCGACATCGTCAAGTACCAGTGGAACACGGCGTCCGACCCGACCGTCCGTACGGTGAACGCGACGTCCGTCGGCGGTCCGGCGCAGGTCAAGTACACCCCGACCTCGGCGGGCCCGCACACCTTCTTCGTCTGGAGCCTCGACGCCTCCGGCAACCGCTCCGACGTCCGGTCGTACGCCTACTCGGCCAAGCGCCAGCTGAACCGGGACAAGCACGGTGACCTCGACGGCAACGGCACCGTCGACATCTGGAGCGTCGACCCCGGCTCCGGCCAGCTGTGGATGCACCCGGGCAACGGCGACGGGTCGTTCGAGGCGTCGAAGAAGCTCGACAAGGGCTCCTTCGCCAACGTCACCTCGCTGACCCACCGGGGCAGCTGGGACGCGGACTACTACGAGGACCTGGTCGCCCTGCGGCCGGAGCCGAACAACAGCCGCAAGCACCTGTACCTCTACCGGGGCAGCGGTGACGGCGACCTGGAGCAGCGCGACAGCACCGCGATCCAGATGTCGACCCAGTACAGCTCGGACGACCGCTGGGGCCAGGCCGACCAGGTCGTGGCGATCAGCAGCGTCAACGACGACATCGACCCCGTCCTGGAAACCGGGAACGGCAAGATCGACGCCGCCGACAACCCCGACCTGCTGGTCAAGGAGGGCTCCAACCTCTGGCTCTACGCCGGCACCCCCACGGGCCAGCTCGGCCTGCGCAACTTCAGGCCGATCGCGCTGGGCAACGCCGACTGGGCGGACATGACCCTGATCGCCCCCGGCGACCTCAACAAGGACGGTCTGCCGGAGATCTGGGCCCGTAACAAGACCACCGGCAAGATCCACCAGTACACCAGCCGCAAGACCACGGACCCGAACGCGGCCGTGGCCCTCGACCTGACCGTGTATGCCGACCCGGCGGTCCGGAACACCTCCATAGGTACCGGCTTCACCGGCACCGCCTACCCGCACCTGAGCAGCAACGGCGACTTCGAGAACGACGGCTTCGTCGACCTGTGGTCGCGCAGCGGCGACGGCGTGATCACCGAGTTCCCCGGTCGCGCCCTGAGCGGCGGCTCCGCCTTCGGTCCCGGCAAGACGCTCGTCCTGGGCGGTACGCCCTGGAACGAGTGCGAGAGCCTGCCGTCCTCCGCCGACGCCACTGTCAAGCACTCCCTGTGCGGTCCGCTGCTGGCCAAGTTCAAGGCGGCCGGCGGACTCGCTGGCTTCGGCAAGCCGACGAGTGCCGTCGGTGAGGCCGCCGACAACGGCCGGTTCATGCACTTCCGCATGAACGGCTCCAACTACGACAACGCCTCCATCTACTGGCACCGCTCCACGGGCGCCTGGATCGTCATCAACGGCAACCGTTCGAAGTGGTTCAGCCTCGGTGCCGAGAACGGCGTCCTGGGCTACCCGACCTCGGACGAGAACCGCAACCCCGACGGCGTCGGCGTGGTGTCCACCTTCCGGGGATCGGGCGGTGAGGGCGCCATCTACTGGTCGCCCACGACCGACTCCCACGAGGTCCACGGCACGAACTACAAGAAGTACCTGGAGACCGGCGGTCCCGGCGGCCTGCTCGGCTACCCGACCACCGACGAGACCGCTCACCCCGACGGCGTGGCCCGCTACAACCACTTCCGCCACCGGGACCAGAGCTCCGACACCGCCTCCATCTACTGGACCTCCACCACCGGCAAGGCGTGGTCGGTCCGCGGTGAGATCCGCAACAAGTGGGTGTCGCTCGGTGCCGAGAAGAGCTTCCTGGGCTACCCGCAGTCGGACGAGTACGACGTCTACGGCGGCCCCCGCGAGGACTTCAGCGGCGGCTACATCCGGCACAACCACACCACCTTCGTGAGCACCGAGCACAAGCCGAACGACCGCACCGCCCACCTGCGCACCGACCTGGCGGGTGACTTCAACGGTGACGGTCGGTCCGACATGGCCACCGTCTACGACTACGGCTACGACGCCACGGCGCTCTACACGCTCGCGGGCAAGGCCGACGGCGGCTTCGCCGCGCCCGTCCTCGCCTACGACACCGGCCGCGGCAACTGGCGCTACAGCCAGTCGCAGTGGGTCGCCGGTGACTTCAACGGCGACGGCCGCGACGACCTGGCCGCGCTCTACGGCTACGGGGACGGCGCCAACGGCATGTTCACCTTCCTCGGCCAGCCCGACGGCACGTTCGTCCAGGTGTCGCGCAGCGCCTACACCGGGCCGGGCAACTGGGATGCGACCAAGGCCAAGCTCGTGGCCGGTGACTTCAACGGTGACAAGCGCGACGACGTGGCGTTCTTCTACGACCACGGCGGATCCACCGGCGCCCACACCTTCCTGTCGAAGGCGGACGGCTCGTTCAACTACTCCTTCGGCAGCTGGCGCTCCGCGCAGGGCGGCTGGTACTGGAACGAGTCCAAGCAGGTCGCCGGTGACTTCAACGGCGACGGCCGGGACGACATCCTGTCCGTCTACGGCAACGGCAACGGCACCGTGACCGCCTACACCCTGCTCGGCCGGCCCGACGGCGGCTTCGCCGACCCGGTGGCCTCCTGGACCCGCTCCCCGGGCAACTGGGAGTTCAACAAGAGCCGGATCACCGCGGGCGACTACAACGGCGACGGTCGTGCCGACCTCGGCATCCTCTACGACTACACCGAGGGCAAGGCGGCGCTGTTCACGCTGACCGGCCGGCCCGACGGCGGGGTCAACGAGGACTTCAAGAGCTGGGAGGTCCCCGCGGGGAACTGGTACGCCGGCTCGTACGGCATGCCGGTCTCCGGCGACGTCAACAAGGACGGCCGCAAGGACATCTCGATCATGTACAACTACGCCACCGGAGCCACGGCGGCGTTCACCTTCAAGGCCCGCACCGACGGCGGGTTCGACGCCCCGCTGAAGAGCTGGCAGGCCACCCCGGGCACCTGGTAGTCCGGTAGCCGACAGCATGTAGCACCACAGCGCGAAGCCCCCGCCCGGATCTTCCGGGCGGGGGCTTCGTACGTGCTGCGCGAGCCGGAGGTCAGTCCTTGATCTCGCAGATCGCGGCGCCGGAGGTGATGGAGGCGCCGACCTCCGCGTTCAGGCCGACGATGGTGCCCGAGCGGTGCGCGTTGAGCGGCTGCTCCATCTTCATGGCCTCCAGGACGACGACGAGTTCGCCCTCCTGGACCTGCTGGCCCTCCTCGACGGCGACCTTGACGATGGTGCCCTGCATGGGCGAGGCCAGGGTGTCGCCGGACGCGGCCGGGCCGGACTTCTTCGTGGCGCGGCGCTTGGGCTTGGCACCGCCGGCGGCCGCCGTACGGGCCAGGGTCATGCCCAGCGAGGAGGGCAGGGAGACCTCCAGGCGCTTGCCGCCGACCTCGACCACGACGGTCTCGCGGCCGGGCTCGTCCTCGGTGTCCTCGGCGGCCGGGACGGCGAAGGCCGGGATCTCGTTGACGAACTCGGTCTCGATCCAGCGGGTGTGGACCTTGAACGGAGTGCCGTCGGTCGGCGCGAAGGCCGGGTCGACGACGACCGCGCGGTGGAACGGGATGGCGGTGGCCATGCCCTCGACCTGGAACTCGGCCAGGGCACGGGCGGCGCGCTGCAGGGCCTGCTCACGGGTGGCGCCGGTGACGATCAGCTTGGCCAGCAGGGAGTCCCAGGCCGGGCCGATCACGCTGCCGGACTCCACGCCGGCGTCCAGGCGGACACCGGGGCCGGTCGGCGCGTTGAAGACGGTGACGGTGCCGGGGGCCGGGAGGAAGTTGCGGCCCGGGTCCTCGCCGTTGATGCGGAACTCGAAGGAGTGGCCGCGCAGCTGCGGGTCGCCGTAGCCGAGCTCCTCGCCGTCGGCGATGCGGAACATCTCGCGGACCAGGTCGATGCCGGTGACCTCTTCGGTGACCGGGTGCTCGACCTGCAGGCGGGTGTTGACCTCCAGGAAGGAGATCGTCCCGTCGAGGCCGACGAGGAACTCCACGGTGCCGGCGCCGACGTAGCCGGCTTCCTTGAGGATGGCCTTGGAGGCGGCGTACAGCTCGGCGTTCTGCTCCTCGGAGAGGAACGGGGCCGGGGCCTCCTCCACCAGCTTCTGGTGGCGGCGCTGGAGCGAGCAGTCACGCGTGGAGACGACGACCACGTTGCCGTGGCTGTCGGCCAGGCACTGGGTCTCGACGTGGCGCGGCTTGTCGAGGTAGCGCTCGACGAAGCACTCGCCGCGGCCGAAGGCGGCCACGGCCTCGCGCACGGCGGAGTCGTAGAGCTCGGGGACCTCTTCGAGGGTGCGGGCGACCTTCAGGCCGCGGCCGCCGCCGCCGAAGGCGGCCTTGATGGCGATCGGCAGGCCGTTCTCGCGGGCGAAGGCGACGACCTCGTCGGCACCCGAGACGGGGTCCGGGGTGCCGGCCACCAGCGGCGCGCCGGCGCGCTGGGCGATGTGCCGGGCGGCCACCTTGTCGCCGAGGTCGCGGATGGCCTGCGGCGGCGGGCCGATCCAGGTCAGCCCCGCGTCGATGACGGCCTGCGCGAACTCCGCGTTCTCGGAGAGAAAGCCGTAACCGGGGTGGATGGCGTCGGCGCCGGAGTCGGCGGCGGCCTGCAGGACCTTGGAGATGTCCAGGTAGCTGGCGGCGGGGGTGTCGCCGCCCAACGCGAAGGCCTCGTCGGCCGCGCGGACGTGCAGAGCGTCCCGGTCCGGGTCGGCGTATACGGCTACGCTGGCGATCCCGGCGTCCCGGCAGGCCCGGGCAACGCGGACAGCGATTTCGCCACGGTTGGCGATGAGCACCTTGCGCACGATGGCTCCCTCCTGAGAATCAAGCTGAGTTTAGGGACAGCCGACACGGGCTTTCGACCCGTCTCCGGAGGTGAGCTTGCCCACACAGAGCGTGATTCGAGGCCGGTTCGAGTGAAAGAACCCTTGTGGCGCCCCAGGTCGGAGGCATCCCCAACGGCACAGTAACCCCGAGATGTGGCCAAGGTCTCTGTGCGCACGCGCAGCGGCCCCTGCGGAATCTTTGTTGGATCCCTACCAAGCACCTGATCTTTCTTTGCCCGTGTCCGGAGTCTTGTCCCCTGATTTACCCGTTAGTAGCCTCCGGGGCATGCTGCGAAGACTGGTGGCCGGAACGGCCGCGCTCGTGCTCGTCGCGGAGGCGGCGGTCGTCGTCCTGGTGCACGCCGTGCTGGGCCGCACGACGGAGAGCCAGTCCATGTCGATCGCCGGCAGCGATCCGGATGTCATGTCTATGGCGACGTATGCGCTGGGGGCCGGGATGGGCGCCTTCCTGCTGCTCTGCGCCGGACTGCTCGGCTGGGCCGCCGTCCGCGACCGGCCGCCCGCCCGGTTCGCCCGCGCGGTCCTCTTCGGCGCCGCGGTGGCCCACGGGCTGCTCGGCGCGCTGGCCGTCGGCCTGCTGGGGTGGACCGCCTTCGCCGTGCTGATGCTGGCCCTCTGCCTGATCGCCCTGACCCTGATGCTCCAGCCGGGCACCCCCGGCCGGGAAGGCCGGCCGGGGGACGGGAACGAGCGCGGAAACGAGCGCGGGGGCAAGGGCGGGAACGAGGGCGGGAACGGTGGGATCGCCGGGATCAGGCCCACAAGTCCGTGATGGACACACCCAGTTCGCCCAGCAGCGAGCGCAGCAGCGGCAGCGACAGCCCGATCACGTTCCCGTGGTCGCCCTCGATCCCCTCCACGAACGGCCCCGACAGGCCGTCCAGGGTGAAGGCCCCGGCCACGTGCAGCGGCTCCCCGCTCGCCACGTACGCCGCCACCTCCGCGTCCGTGGGCTCGCCGAACCGCACCGTGGTGGAGGCCGTGGCCGACACCTGACGGCCGGTCGCCGTGTCGATCAGGCAGTGCCCGGTGCGCAGCACCCCGGCCCGCCCGCGCATGGCCTTCCAGCGGGCGGTGGCCTCCTCGGCGTCCGCGGGCTTCCCCAGCGCCTCGCCGTCCAGCTCCAGGACGGAGTCGCAGCCGATCACCAGCGCCCCCGCGGCCTCGGCCCGGCCGGCCACCACGGCCGCCTTGGCTTCCGCCAGGGCCAGCGCCAGCTCGGCGGGCGTGTCCGCGTCCAGCGAGTCCTCGTCGAAGTCGCTGACCATCACGTGCGGGGCGAGCCCGGCCTGCCGCAGCAGGTTCAGCCGGGCGGGGGAGGCGGAGGCGAGGACCAGGGTGCGGGGTTCGGCAGCAGTCATGGGCCTCATCGTAGGGCGGGCCCGGGAGGCGGGACCGGGGGCCGGGACCGGGGCCGGGTCGGGCCGGGTCAGAGGCCACCCACGCCCAGGACGTAGACCAGGACCAGCATGGCCACGGCCAGGACCACGGTCAGCCGGCGGATCATCGCCTGAGCCTCGCGCATGTCCTTCGGCGGCTCGTCTTTCGGGTCGGACCAGAGCATGCCCCGATCCTCCCGCCCCACGGCGCGGCGGCGCCTGAGTACGGGTACTCAGGCGCCGCCTTCCGTTCCCCTAGGGGACGGACCGCACCACTACGCGGGCCAGTACGTACGGCCCCACGCGCGCGGGCCCGGCTGCGGCATCCGCCGCCGCGCCACCCGGGCCGGATCGGCCCACTGGTCCGCCGCGCCCGGAGCGCCCGGCGGCACCGAGGCCAGTGCCGCCGCGCGCGCTTGGACCACCGCCAGTGCGGCGGCCAGCTCCTCGGGGGTCGGGTTCCCCTTGACGACCTTGATCACCGGACCTCCTAGAGGGGGATGTTGCCGTGCTTCTTCGGGGGCAGCGACTCCCGCTTCGTGCGCAGGGCGCGCAGCCCCTTCACGATGTGTGCCCGGGTCTCGGACGGGAGTACCACCGCGTCCACGTATCCGCGGTCGGCCGCCGTGTACGGGTTCAGCAGGGTGTCCTCGTACTCGGAGATCAGCTGCGCCCGGGCGGCCTCTGCGTTTCCGGCGGCATTCGCCTCTTCGATCGCCCGCCGGTGCAGGATGTTGACCGCGCCCTGCGCGCCCATCACGGCGATCTGCGCGGTCGGCCAGGCCAGGTTCAGGTCGGCACCCAGGTGCTTGGAGCCCATGACGTCGTACGCACCGCCGAAGGCCTTGCGGGTGATGACCGTGATCAGCGGCACGGTGGCCTCGGCGTAGGCGTAGATCAGCTTGGCGCCGCGCCGGATGATGCCGCCGTACTCCTGGTCCACGCCCGGCAGGAAGCCGGGCACGTCCACGAAGGTCAGCACCGGGACGTTGAAGGCGTCGCAGGTGCGCACGAAGCGCGCGGCCTTCTCGGAGGCGTTGATGTCCAGGCAGCCGGCGAACTGCATCGGCTGGTTGGCGACGATGCCCACCGGGTGGCCCTCGACCCGGCCGAAGCCGGTCAGGATGTTCGGCGCGAACATCGACTGGGTCTCCAGGAACTCGCCCTCGTCCAGCACGTGCTCCAGCACGGTGTGCATGTCGTACGGCTGGTTGGCCGAGTCCGGGATCAGGACGTCCAGCTCGCGGTCGGCGTCCAGGACCTCGGTGTCGGCTTCCTCCGGGAAGGCCGGCGGCTCCGAGAGGTTGTTCGAAGGCAGGAACGAGAGCAGGGACTTGACGTACTCGATGGCGTCCTTCTCGTCGCCCGCCATGTGGTGCGCCACGCCGGAGGTGGTGTTGTGGGTCCGGGCGCCGCCCAGCTCCTCGAAGCCCACGTCCTCGCCGGTGACCGTCTTGATGACGTCCGGGCCGGTGATGAACATGTGCGAGGTCTGGTCGACCATCACCGTGAAGTCGGTGATCGCCGGGGAGTACACGGCACCGCCCGCACACGGTCCGACGACCAGGCTGATCTGCGGGATCACCCCGGAGGCGAGGGTGTTGCGGCGGAAGATCTCGCCGTACATGCCGAGGGCCATGACGCCCTCCTGGATCCGGGCGCCGCCGGAGTCGTTGATGCCGACGACCGGGCATCCGGTCTTCAGCGCGAAGTCCATGACCTTCATGATCTTCTGGCCGTAGACCTCGCCGAGCGCCCCGCCGAAGACGGTGAAGTCCTGCGAGAACACGGCCACCGGACGGCCGTCCACGGTGCCGTAACCGGTGACGACGCCGTCGCCGTAGGGGCGGGTCTTCTCCAGCCCGAAGTTGGTCGAACGGTGCCGGGCGAGCTCGTCGAGCTCGACGAACGAGCCCTCGTCCAGGAGCAGCGCGATCCGCTCACGCGCCGTCAGCTTGCCCTTGGCATGCTGCTTCTCCACCGCCCGCGCGGATCCGGCGTGCGTGGCCTCGTCGATACGGCGCTGCAGATCCGCGATCTTCCCCGCGGTGGTGTGGATGTCGATGGGCTCTGAGGGTTGAGACATCGGGGTCGCGGCTCCCTGAGTGGTGAACTTCAGTGGTGTCCACTGCCTGGTCAAGTGATTGACAGCTGCTGGCTACTGGTGCGTAGCGTATCGGCGGGCATGGCGCACGGCAGTGCGGCGTTTGACACACCTAATGTGGCTTGCATGACGCCATCCGATGCCTCATCCGGACGCTGGTCGCGCCTCGACCGGCCGCCGCTCTCCGAAGCCGCGCTGCGGCGCTCCCTCCTCGCCGAAGGCGGCCTGTGGACCTCCGTGGAGGTCGTGGACTCCACCGGCTCCACCAACTCCGACCTCGCGGCGCGGGCCGGCTCCCTGCCGGAGGGGGCCGTGCTGGTCGCCGAGGAGCAGACCGCCGGCCGCGGGCGGCTGGACCGCAGCTGGGTCGCGCCCGCCCGGTCCGGACTGTTCTTCTCGGTGCTGCTCAAGCCCGGCGAGCGGGTGCCGGCCGCGCAGTGGGGCTGGCTCACGCTGCTGGCCGGGGTCGCCACCGCAGCCGGGGTGGCCCAGGCGGCCGGCGTGGACACGGCGCTCAAGTGGCCCAACGACCTGCTCGTCACCGTGGACGGGGAGGAGCGGAAGGCCGGCGGCATCCTCGCCGAGCGCGTGGACGACGGGCTCGTCATCGGCATCGGCCTCAACGTCACCCTGACCGAGGACGAACTGCCGGTGCCCGCGGCGGGCTCGCTGGCGCTGGCCAAGGCCGCCGTCACCGACCGCGAGCCGGTGCTCAAGGCGGTGCTGCGGTCGATGGAGGACTGGTACGGGCGCTGGATCGCGGCGGGCGGCGACGCGGCCGAGTCCGGCCTGCAGGAGACGTACGCGGCGGGCTGCGCCACGCTGGCCCGGCACGTACGGGCCGAGCTGCCGGGCGGCCGCGAGCTCACCGGTACGGCCGAGGCGGTGGACGCGGACGGCCGCCTGGTCGTCCGTACGGCCGAAGGCGCCCGGGAGGCGGTCTCCGCGGGCGACGTCATCCACCTCCGGGGGCACTGAGCACGGCGCCGGCGGGGCCGGAAGGGGGCCCGGGGCGCGCCGGGCACGGGCCGGAAGCCGGCCCGGGGCGGGCCGGATGCGTGCCGGAGCGAAACCGGGCCCCAGGTGGAGGAGTGAGCTACGGCACACCTGCCGTATGGTTTAGGCGATCCCGGTGCTCCCGGTGATCAACCGGTTCGCAGGGCAGTGCGCACGGAATGGACAGGAGGCGGCCCTTGACCGTCGACGACGCTGGTTCCGGCGCGGTGTCCCCCAGCGGCAGCCATGTGATGCCCATCGGGCGCGAGCAGCACCACCCGCACCACGAGGTGGACCACACCGCCCAGCCGACCGCGGATCCCCTCGCCATCCGGCTGGAGCAGCTGATCCTGGGCGCGGAGCGCCGGTACACGCCCTTCCAGGCGGCACGCAGCGCGGGTGTGTCGATGGAGCTGGCCTCCCGCTTCTGGCGGGCGATGGGCTTCGCGGACATCGGCCAGGCGAAGGCGCTGACCGAGGCGGACGTGCTGGCGCTGCGCCGGCTGGCGGGTCTGGTCGAGGCGGGGCTGCTGAGCGAGCCGATGGCGGTGCAGGTGGCCCGGTCCACCGGACAGACCACCGCCCGGCTGGCCGAATGGCAGATCGACTCCTTCCTGGAGGGGCTGACGGAGCCGCCGGAGCCGGGGATGACCCGGACCGAGGTCACGTACCCGCTGGTCGAGCTGCTGCTGCCGGAGCTGGAGGAGTTCCTCGTCTACGTGTGGCGGCGGCAGCTGGCCGCCGCCACCGGCCGCGTGGTGCAGGCCGCCGACGACGAGGAGATGGTGGACCGGCGGCTGGCCGTCGGCTTCGCCGACCTCGTGGGATTCACCCGTTTGACGCGGCGTCTGGAGGAAGAGGAGCTCGGCGAGCTGGTCGAGGCCTTCGAGACCACCTGCGCGGACCTGGTGGCCGCGCACGGCGGACGGCTGATCAAGACGTTGGGCGACGAGGTGCTGTTCGCCGCGGACGACGCGGGGACGGCCGCGGAGATCGCGCTCCGGCTCATCGAGACGATGGAGGCCGACCCGCAGATGCCGGAGCTGCGCGTCGGCATCGCCTTCGGGACCGTCACGACCCGGATGGGCGACGTCTTCGGCACCACGGTGAACCTGGCGAGCCGGCTCACCTCGATAGCGCCCAAGGACGCGGTGCTGGTGGACGGGGCGATGGCCGAGGAGCTCGGCCGTACGGGCGCGGCGCCGGTCTCGGAGAAGGAGGCCGAGTCGGAGGAGGGCGGCGGGTCGTACCGCTTCGCCCTGCAGCCGATGTGGCAGCGGCCGGTGCGCGGGCTGGGAGTCGTGGAGCCCTGGTCGCTGACCCGGCGTACGCCTAAGATCCCCGGTTGACAGGGCGATAACGCTCGTTAACCGGGAGGGTCGGGTGGGTCGGATGGATCAGGGTCGGCTGGATCAGGGTCAGCGCTTCGGGGAGTTCGTCGAGGTGCGCCGGCACGGCGGCAGCGGCGGTGCGACCGGGGTCGTGGAGCTGGTGCTGGACCGGCCCAAGGCGATGAACGCGGTGTCCACGGAGATGGCCCGGTCGATCGGTGCTGCGTGCGCGGCGCTGGCCGCGGACCCGGAGGCCCGGGTGGTGGTGCTGACCTCGACGCACGAGCGGGCCTTCTGCGTGGGCGCGGACCTCAAGGAGCGGAACTCGCTCTCCGACGCCGAGCTGGTCGCGCAGCGGCCCACCACGCGCGGCGCGTACGGCGGGGTGCTGGAGCTGCCGATGCCGACGATCGCGGCGGTGCACGGCTTCGCCCTGGGCGGCGGCTTCGAGCTCGCGCTGGCCTGCGACCTGATCGTGGCCGACGAGACCGCGGTGGTGGGCCTGCCGGAGGTCTCGGTCGGCGTGATCCCGGGCGGCGGCGGTACGCAGCTGCTGCCGCGCCGGGTGGGTGCGGCGCGGGCCGCGGAGCTGATCTTCACGGCGCGGCGGGTGGAGGGCCCCGACGCCCTGGCGCTGGGCCTGGTGGACGAGCTGGTCGGCGCGGGCCGCGACCGGGAGCGGGCGCTGGAACTGGCCGGGACGATCGCGGCGAACTCCCCGGTGGGGCTGCGTGCGGCCAAGAAGGCGCTGCGGCTGGGGCACGGGATGGACCTGACGGCCGGGCTGGAGATCGAGGACGCCGCCTGGCGCACGGTCGCCTTCTCCGGGGACCGGGCGGAGGGCGTGGCGGCGTTCAACGAGAAGCGGAAGCCGAACTGGCCGGGCCGCTGACCGCCGTGACGGCGAGGGCTGCCGTGACGGCTACGGCCGCCGGCTGCCGTGACGCGGCCGGCTGCCGTGATGCCGCCGGCCGCTGTGACGGCGAGGGCCGTCGTGAGGCCGGGGGCCGTCGTGCCGCCGGTGGTCGCAGTGCCGCCGGTGGCCGCCGTGACCCCGGTGGCCGCCGTGACCCCGGTGGCCGCCGTGATGCCGACGGCACTGCCTGCCCGGGCGGCGGCCGAATGCCGCATCGGGCGGATCACGCATCACTGAATCGGACAAAACTCCCTACGCTGGGGTGATGGGAGTGGACGGGCGGCTGCGGGCCGTGGTGAGCCTGGCACAGGCCATGGCGGCGGCGCACACGCCGCGGGATGCGGTACGGGCGGCCGCGCACGGCGCGCGCACCGCGCTCGACGGGTCGTTCGCCGCGATCTCCGCATGGGAGCGGGAGCGGGGCCGGCTGCGGGTCCTGGTGAACGAGGGTGCGCGGCGGCCCGGCGAGGAGGAGTTCCCCGAGGACGAGTCCTATCCCGTGCACGACTTCCCGGAGATCACCGAGTTCCTGCACGAGCGCTGGGCCGGGGGCGGTGGCCCGCACGCCTGGGTGGAGTACGCCGCCAGCGGCCGCCCGGGACGGCGCGGGGACGCGCTGCGCCGGCGCCGCCGCGGGTCCTGCGTGGTGGCGCCGGTCGTGCTGAGCGGGCGGGCCTGGGGAGAGCTCTACGTCGCCCGGGACGAGGGGCTGCCGGAGTTCGACCCGGACGACGCGGAGTTCGCGGCGGTGCTGGCGGCCGTGGTGGCGGCCGGGCTGGCGCAGAACGAGCGGCTGGAGGAGGCGCGGCGGCTGGCCTTCACCGATCCGCTCACCGGGCTCGCGAACCGGCGCGCGGTGGACATGCGGCTGGACGAGGCGCTGGAAGCGCACCGGACGGCCGGGGCGGTGGTCAGCCTGGTGGTCTGCGACCTGAACGGCCTGAAGCGGGTCAACGACACCCTCGGGCACGCGACCGGCGACCGGCTGCTGGAGCGCTTCGGGTCGGTGCTCAGCCTGTGCGGCGCGATGCTGCCGGGCGCGCTGGTGGCGCGGCTGGGCGGGGACGAGTTCTGCGTGGTCTCCGTCGGTCCGGCGGCGGACGAGGTCGTACGGGTGGCGGAGCTGGTGTGCGAGCGGGCGGGGGAGCTGGAGCTCGGCGAGGGGGTGGCCTGCGGGGTCGCCTCCACGGGGGACGACATCGGGCAGGTGAAGTCCTCGCGGCGGCTGTTCCGGCTGGCGGACGCGGCGCAGTACAAGGCGAAGGCGGCGCGCTCGGCGAAGCCGGTGGTCGCCGGGCGGGACACCGCCGTGGTCCGCCTCGCCGACGCCGCCCACCCCACGGCCCCCGCCGAACGCCGCCGCTTCCGCGGCCGCGGCTGACCGCTCGGCGGAGGCGGCGGCATCCGGCCGCACACCCGCGCGGCGGCTAGAGGCCGCGTTCGACCATGGAGATGACGTCCTGGCCGGCCGTGTGGGCCTGGGCCGGGGTGATGCCCCGGAGGGGGCCGTCGATCATCAGGACGGCGAGGCCGTGGACCGCGGACCAGGCGAGGAACTCGGCGCCCGGGCGCCGCTCCGGGGGGAGCAGGCCGGCGTCCACCAGCCCGTCCAGTGCGGCGCCGAGGATCTCGAAGGGCGTCAGCCCCTGCTCGCCCGCGGCCGTGTCGTCGGCCGCGTGGGTCATGTCGGCCGGCGTGTGGAAGGCGGCCCGGAACAGCCCCGGTTCGGCCACTGCGTAGCCGAGGTAGCCGGTGCCGACGGCCCGGAACCGGGCCCGCGCGCGGGTCGCCGGGTCCGCGGTCGCCGGGACGGCCGCCTGCTCGGCCTCCATGCGGGCGGCGACCTCCGCCATGGCCGCCATGGACACGGCGTGGACCAGTGCGTCCCGGTCGGCGAAGTGCCGGTAGGCGGCATTGGGGGCCACCCCGGCCCGCCGGGTCACCTCGCGCAGCGAGACGGCCGCGGGCCCGCCTTCGGCGGCGAGTCCGACCGCCGCGTCGAGCAGGGCGGGCCGCAGGTTCCCGTGGCGGTAGGTGGCGCGTCTGGGCGGGGCCGGGTCGGGGGTGGCTGCCATCTGGCGTGCTCCTTCGGTGAGTTCACGGTGCGGCGCGGGACGTGGGTGCCGGACTTTGATGTGGACGGCGTCCACATCCTGTGGCTATTCTTCGGGCAGTGGATGTGAACAGCGTACACATTGAGGGGGATCCCATGGCTTTCGAGACCGCGGTTTCGGCGGACGGCACCGTCATCGCCTTCGACCGGCAGGGCACCGGCCCGGCGCTGGTCCTGGTCAGCGGCGCGTTCGGGGTGCGCGAGGACCCGCGCTGGCGCGAGTTCGGCGAGGAGCTCGCCGACCGCTTCACCGTGGTCGCGTACGACCGCCGCGGCCGCGGCGACAGTGGCGACGGCGGCCGGCGCTACGACGTGCAGGACGAGGTGGACGACCTGTCCGCGGTGATCGCCGCCGTGGGCGGGACGGCGTGCGTGTTCGGCCTGTCCTCCGGTGCGGCGCTCGCGCTGGAGGCGGTCGCCCGCGGTGCCGCCGTCACCCGTCTCGCCCTGTACGAGCCGCCGTTCGTGGTGGACGGCAGTCGGCCGCCGGTCCCCGAGGAGTACTCCGACCGGCTGGTCGCGCTGCTGGCGGACGGCTCCCGCGGTGCCATGGTCGAGTACTTCATGACGGCTGCGGTCGGGGTGCCCGCCGAATACCTCGGCGGGATGCGCCAGGACCCGTCGTGGGCCTTCATGGAGTCCGTGGCGCACACCCTCCCGCACGACGCCGCCGCCATGGGGGACACCATGCGCGGCCGCCCGCTGGACGGCCGGCGCTGGGCCCCGGTGTCCGTGCCGGTCCTGGTCGCCGACGGCGGCGAGAGCTTCCCGTGGATCCGCACGGCCGCCGACGCGCTGGCCGGGGTGCTGCCGGACGCCGTACGCCGCACCCTGGAGGGGCAGGACCACGGCGTGGCGGCGAAGGCCATGGCGCCCGTGCTGGCCGGGTTCTTCACCGAGGAGGAGCACTGATGGGCGGCAGGGTGTTCGTGTCGATCGGGATGAGCCTCGACGGGTACGTCGCCGGTCCGAACGCCCGTCCCGGCAACCCCCTGGGCGACGGCGGGATGAAGATCCACCGCTGGCTGTACGGGGTGGAGGCGTGGCGGGAGCGGCAGAGCCTGGGCGGCGGCGGCCGCAACGCCTCCGGGGAGATCGTCGAGGAGAACTTCGCGCGGGCGGGCGCCTATGTCATGGGCCGCCGGATGTTCGACGAGGGCGAGGCCGACTGGCCCGACCCGCCGCCCTTCCGGGCACCCGTCTTCGTGCTCACCCACACCCCGCGCCCGCCCTGGGAGCGGCACGGCGGGACCACCTTCCACTTCGTCACCCACGGCCCGCACGAGGCCCTGGAGCGCGCCCGGGAGGCGGCGGACGGGAAGGACGTGCAGGTCTCGGGCGGGGCGGAGACCGTCCGGCAGTACCTCAACGCCGGCCTGGTGGACGAGCTGGAGGTGCACCTGGCCCCGCTGGTGCTGGGCTCCGGGGTCCGGCTGCTCGACGGCGTCGACCCGGAGATCGCCCTCACCCCCGAGCGGACCGTGGGCACCGACGAGGTCACCCACATCCGTTACCGGGTGTCCCGGGGACGTGCCCCGGGACACTAGTGACATATTGAGATTCAGTCCGTAGGGTGCTGAATATGGATATGCACACTGTCGTGGTGGGGACGTCCGGCACCACTGCCGAGGACGTCATCGCCGTGGCCCGCGGGAACGCGCGGGTCGAGTTGTCCGCAGAGGCCCTCGACGCGCTCGGGCGAGCCCGCGCGATCGTGGACGCTCTGGCCGCCAAGCCCGAGCCCGTCTACGGGGTGTCCACCGGGTTCGGCGCCCTCGCCACCCGGCACATCTCGCATGACCTGCGGGCACAGCTCCAGCGCAACATCGTCCGCTCGCACGCGGCCGGCATGGGTCCGCGGGTCGAGCGCGAGGTGGTCCGCGCCCTGATGTTCCTGCGGCTGAAGACCGTCGCCTCCGGCCACACCGGCGTCCGCCCCGAGGTCGCCCAGACCATGGCCGACGTGCTCAACGCCGGCATCACCCCGGTCGTCCACGAGTACGGCTCCCTGGGCTGCTCCGGCGACCTCGCGCCGCTCTCCCACTGCGCGCTCGCCCTCATGGGCGAGGGTGACGCCGAGGGCCCCGACGGCATCCTCCGCCCGGCCGGCGAGCTGCTCGCCGAGCACGGCATCGCCCCCGTGGAGCTCCGCGAGAAGGAGGGCCTGGCCCTCCTCAACGGCACCGACGGCATGCTCGGCATGCTCTGCATGGCCCTCGCCGACCTCCGCCGCCTCTACACCTCCGCCGACATCACCGCCGCGCTCTCCCTGGAGGCGCTGCTCGGCAGCGACCGGGTGCTCGCCCCCGAGCTGCACGCCATCCGCCCGCACCCCGGGCAGGGCGACTCCGCCGCCAACATGGCCGCCGTACTCAAGGGGTCCGGGCTCACCGGGCACTTCCAGGACGACGAGGCCCCCCGGGTGCAGGACGCCTACTCGGTGCGCTGCGCCCCCCAGGTGGCCGGCGCCGGCCGCGACACCATCGCGCACGCCGCCCTGGTGGCCTCCCGCGAGCTGGCCTCCGCCGTCGACAACCCCGTCGTCCTCCCGGACGGCCGCGTCGAGTCCAACGGCAACTTCCACGGCGCGCCCGTGGCGTACGTCCTGGACTTCCTGGCCATCGCCGCCGCCGACCTCGGCTCCATCGCCGAGCGCCGCACCGACCGGCTGCTGGACAAGAACCGCAACCACGGCCTGCCGCCCTTCCTGGCGGACGACGCCGGCGTGGACTCCGGCCTGATGATCGCCCAGTACACGCAGGCCGCCCTGGTCAGCGAGATGAAGCGGCTGGCCGTCCCGGCCTCCGCCGATTCGATCCCGTCCTCCGCGATGCAGGAGGACCACGTGTCGATGGGCTGGTCCGCCGCCCGCAAGCTGCGCACCGCCATCGACAACCTGACCCGCATCGTCGCCGTGGAGCTGTACGCCGCCACCCGCGCCGTCGAGCTGCGCACCGGGCTGGTCCCGGCACCGGCCTCGCAGGCGGCCGTGGCCGCCGCGCGGGCGGCCGGTGTGGGCGGCCCCGGGCCGGACCGCTTCCTCGCCCCCGACCTGGCCGCCGCCCACGAGTTCGTCCGTACGGGCGCCCTCGTCGCGGCGGTGGAGAGCGTCACCGGGCCGCTGGCCTGACGTCCCCTCCCGACGGCGAAGGGCCGCCCCACCACGGTGGGGCGGCCCTTCGGGCGTTTCCGGGGCGCCGGCGCCCGCGCCCGGCCGGCGGGGGCGCGTACGCAGCCGGCGGGCGCGCGTACGGCGGCTACGGTCGCGCGTACGGCGGCTACCGGCCGCGCGTACGACTCGCCGAGAGGACCACGAAGCCCGCCCCGACGCCCAGACAGGCCACGCCCCCGAAGACGTACGGGGTGGTGTCCGGGCCGCCGGTGTCGGCGAGCGCGAGCCGGGGCGCGGCGGGCTGCGCCCCGGCGGCCCCGGTGGTCCCGGCGGCCGTGCGCACGGCCGTGTTCCCGTTCACCGGGGTGGTGCCGGAGGCGGGCGGGCCGGATTGCTCCGGAGCGGTGGCGTTGGCCGAAGGGACGAACCAGAAGGCGCCGAGGAGGGTGGTCGCCCCGAGGGCGGTGAGCAGCGGTCGACGTGCGGACACGGTTCGATCCCCCTTGTGGCAGCAGCGAATTGGCCGTGTGGGCCGATGCTAATGAAAGGGGCGGGTCGTGGGAAAGTCCGGGCCGTCCGCAGGCTTACTCTCCGTCTCATGGAGACATCAGAGACCATGAGATTCATCCGGCTCCGTGTCGATCTGGTACTGGAAGTACCGGATCCGGATGCACTCACCGGAGCGGCACTGGAGCACATCAAGGCCGACGAGTACATGCCCGACGACGAGCGCTCGCACGCCGAGGCGACCGTCCGCGAGGACGAGGCGGAGGCGCTGGCCTACCTCATCGACCCCACCGACCTGGTCGCGGAGGTCCCCGGAGTGGAGCTCGCGCAGGCGTCCTGGAGCACCGAGCCGGTCGATTACGACCCCGACTCCCTGGAGTGGGACATCGACGAGGAAGATGGGGTCTTCAACGAGGAGGACGACCGCGCCTGACAGTGGGGTGGCCCACATCCGAACGGGATGTGGAACCGATCCCCCCGCCGCTTGCGTTGTCTGTCCCGGGAGGGGGCCGGTGTCCCCTGCCGTGGGACCGAAGCTCAGGTTCCATCCTCGGGGTTCCGGCAACGATGGAGTGAGTGTGAGGACGAACAGCAAGCGGCGGAGAGGCCTGGCGGCCGTATCCGCCCTGCTCGGCGGGGTACTGGTGCTCGCGGGCTGCAACGACGGCGGCAGCGACGGGAAGCCCGCGGGCAATGGCGCGGCGAGCGGGAACTCGCAGGCGGACGTCGACGCCGCCGCGGCCAAGGACACGTCCAAGGCCCGAATAGCCATCACCCCCAAGGACGGCGCCACCAACGTCGGCCTGAACTCCACCACCGTGACGGTCAGTGACGGCAAGCTCACCAAGGTGGAGATGAAGTCCTCCGAGGGCGGCGCCGTCTCCGGCAAGATCTCCGCCGACGGCAAGAGCTGGAAGCCCGAAGCGGCGCTCAAGCGCTCCGCGAAGTACTCCCTCTCGGCGACCGCCACGGACGACGCGGGCCGCGAGGCGCACGAGAACGCCTCCTTCACCACCGTCTCCCCGGAGAACAGCTTCGTCGGCTCGTTCACCCCGGAGGACGGCTCCAAGGTCGGCGTCGGCATGCCGGTCTCGATCACCTTCAACAAGCCGATCAAGGACAAGAAGGCCGTCCAGTCGGCGATCACCGTCAGCTCCAGCAGCGGTCAGGAGGTCGTCGGCCACTGGTTCAGCGCCCAGCGGCTGGACTTCCGCCCCGAGCAGTACTGGCAGGCGAACTCCACCGTCACGCTGAAGATGAAGCTGGAAGGCGTCCAGAGCGCGCCCGGTGTCGTCGGCGTGCAGGACCGCACCGCCACCTTCAAGATCGACCGCAGCCAGGTCTCGGTCGTCGACGCCAAGACCAAGAAGATGACGGTCACCCGGGACGGGCAGGTCGTCAAGACCATCCCGATCTCCGCGGGCGCCCCGGCCAACCCGACGTACAACGGCCAGATGGTGATCTCCGAGAAGTTCAAGGAGACCCGGATGAACGGTGCCACCGTCGGCTTCACGGACGACGACGGCAAGGGCGAGTACGACATCAAGGACGTCCCGCACGCGATGCGGCTGTCCACCTCCGGGACCTTCATCCACGGCAACTACTGGGGCTCGGACTCGGTCTTCGGCAACGTCAACACCAGCCACGGCTGTGTCGGCCTGAACGACGTCAAGGGCGCCGGCGACCCCAACCAGCCGGCCGCGTGGTTCTTCGACAACTCGCTCATCGGCGACGTCGTCACGGTCACCAACTCCCCGGACAAGACCATCAAGCCCGACAACGGTCTGAACGGCTGGAACATGGACTGGGCCGCATGGAAGGCCGGCTCGGCGGTCTGACCCGCTGACCCACCGCACGCCGTCCACCACCGGAATCCCGCGTACGGCGGGGAGCAGCAGGGCCCACCGCCCACCGCTCCCCGCCGTACGCGTTTCCGGCGCCCGGTGCCGCGCACTGGTGCTCCGTACCCGCCGCGCCTATGCTGCCGGGGCTCAACGCAATCCGGACACGCACGACCGAACTTCGAACGCGCACGCCGCCGGCGTGCGCGTGCGCATGTCCGGGCCGTCCGCCGACGCGGCCGGCCCCCGTAGAGCCCGGAGGGTCCTCTTGAGAAGCTCTTCCCGTTCCCGGCCCACTGTCCGCCGCGGCCGGTCGGCCGCCCTGGTCGGCGGCCTCGCCGTCATGCTCGCCCTGGCCGGCGCACCGGCCCACGCGGCCGCCCCCGCCCACGAGGGCGGACCGGCGATCGCCAGGAGCACCGCAGCGGCCGCGATCACCGTCGCCAACCCCGGTACGCAGACCGGTTACCAGTACGACAGCGTCAGCCTGCGGATGACCGCCACCGGCGGGACCACGCCCTACACCTGGTCGGCGGTCAACCTGCCGACGGGCACCCGGATCGACGCCGCCACCGGCACGATCCTCGGCCTCCTGCGCGGCTCCGGGACCCGTACGGTCACCGTGACCGCGACCGACTCGGCCGGCAACTCGGGCAGCACCTCGTTCACCTGGCGCGTGATCCGCGACGCCTGCCCGCGCTGCTGACCGCCCGGAAGGGGTGGCGCGGCGGGCGGGCGGTCCCCTACGGGGCCCGGTCCGCTCGCCGTGCCGCTCCCCGGTCCGGCTGCGCATCCGGCCGTTCCGGCTGCGCACCCGGCCGCTCGGGCTGCTCCCGCGGCCCGTGCCGCTCCGGCCTCGGCTCAGGCCGCCCCGGCTCGGGGACGCCCCAGGAGTTCAGCAGCGCCAGCGCCTCCGCGGACGGCGAGCCGGGCTCCGCGTGGAAGGTCACCAGGGCCTGCTGCGGATTGTCCGGAACCCGGAACGTCTCGAACGACAGCGACATCGGACCCACCAGCGGATGCCGCAGCCGCTTCACCCCGTGCGCCTTGTCCGCGACCGTGTGCGCCGCCCACAACCGCCGGAACTCCTCGTTCTTCACCGACAGCTCGCCCACCAGCGGCGCCAGCTGCGGATCCTCCGGGTGCAGTCCCGCGTACAGCCGCAGATTGCTGACCACCTCGCAGGCCCGGCAGTCCCAGTCCTGGTACAGCGCCGCCGTGGCCTCGTCCAGGAACACCAGCCGGACCAGGTTCCGCTCCGCCGCCGGCATCGCCTCGAAGTCCCCGAACACCGCCCGCGCCGTCCGGTTCCAGCCGATCACGTCCTGCCGCCGGCCCACGATGTACGCCGGTACGCCCTCCATGGCGTCGAGCAGCGTCAGCAGCTCCGGCCGGACCCGCTCCGGCCGGTAGCTCTGCCGGCACATCCGCCCGCGCCCCTTCGGACGGGCCAGGTGCAGCAGGTGCTCCCGCTCCACCTCGTCCAGCCACAGCGCCCGCGCGATGGAGTCCAGCACCTCCACCGAGACGTTCTGCCCGTGGCCCTGCTCCAGCCGCGTGTAGTACGCCACCGACACCCCGGCCAGCTGCGCCAGTTCCTCCCGGCGCAGGCCCGGTACCCGCCGGTGCCGCCCGTGATCGGGCAGGCCCACGTCCTGCGGCCGCAGCCGGGCCCTCCGGGAACGCAGGAACTCGCCCAGTTCGGCTCGCTGATCAAGCTGGTCCATCCCGCCAGTATCACCGCCGGACCGGCCCCGGCCCGGGGCCGATCCTGACCCTGCCGGTGGTAGGTTCGCCGGTCCTAGGCAGAGCAGGGGGCTGGGTGGCCCGCCCCCGCCCCGGCATCGTGGGGTCCGCCGGCACGCCGCCGGCACCGCCGACGGACACGATCCGCCGGCGGACACGACCGGAGGAGTCACCCCATGTACCGGGCCACCGTCACCGAGGCCGCCGCCTACGCCGTCCCCGCCGCCAAGGCCCCGCTGGAGCGGACCACCGTCCCGCTCCGCGCGGTCGGCCCGCAGGACGTCCTCATCGAGATCAGGTACGCCGGCATCTGCCATTCCGACATCCACCAGGCCCGCGACGGCTGGGGCGAGGGCATCTACCCGATGGTGCCGGGCCACGAGATCGCCGGTGTGGTCGCCGAGGTGGGCGAGCGGGTCACGCACTTCGCGGTCGGCGACCGGGTCGGCGTCGGCTGCCTCGTCGACTCCTGCCGCACCTGCGAGTACTGCCTCCGTGGCGAGGAGCAGTTCTGCGCCGAGGGCCCGGTCTTCACGTACAACGCCCGCGGCCGTGACGGCGAGCCGACGTACGGCGGCTACGCCAGCCATGTCGTGGTCGACGAGAACTACGCCGTCCGCATCCCCGACGCCCTGTCCCTGGACGTCGCCGCCCCGCTGCTGTGCGCCGGCATCACCCTGTACTCCCCGCTGAAGCGCGGCCAGGCGGGCCCCGGCAGGAAGGTCGCCGTCGTCGGCCTGGGCGGCCTCGGCCACATGGGCGTCAAGATAGCCAAGGCGCTGGGCGCCGAGGTCACCGTCCTCTCCCAGACCCTGCGCAAGAAGGACGACGGACTGGCCCTGGGCGCGGACCACTTCCACGCGACCTCCGACCCGGCGACCTTCGAGGCCCTGGCCGGCCGCTTCGACCTGGTCGTCTCCACGGTGTCCGCCCCGCTCGACTTCACCGCGTACCTGGGCCTGGTGAAGACCGGCGGCACCCTGGTGAACGTCGGCGCCCCCGAGGAGCCGGTCACCCTCAACCTGTTCTCCGTCATCGGCGGCAACAAGTCCCTCTCCGGCTCCATGATCGGCGGCATCGCGGAGACCCAGGAGATGCTGGACTTCTGCGCGGAGCACGGGCTCGGCGCGGAGATCGAACTGATCCGCGCCGACCAGGTCAACGAGGCGTACGAGCGGGTCGTCGCCGGCGATGTCCGCTACCGCTTCGTCATCGACAACTCCACGATCTAGCCCCGCGGAAGCCGTCACAACGCCTTAACACTCCGTGCATGGACCGGGCCGGACCCGCCGCGCATGATCGGCTCACTGCCCGTCAGGCCGCAGGGCCGCAGGGCCGTCAGTCCCTCAGCCCCCAGTGCACAGGAGTCCGCGATGCCGAGCCGCCGTCACTTCCTCGCCGGATCCGCGGCGGCGGCCGGCCTCGCGGCGCTGCCCGCCCTGCCCGGCACCGCCCCGGCGCGGGCCGCCACCGACACCACCTCCACCACCGCCTCCGGCCCGCCCAACCTCGTCGTCGTCCTCGCCGACGACCTCGGATACGGCGACCTCGGCGCGTACGGCCAGAAGCTCATCGCCACCCCCCGCCTGGACCGGCTCGCCGCCGAGGGGCTGCGCTTCACCGACGCCTACTCCGCGGCCGCCGTCTGCGCACCGTCCCGGGCCTCCCTGCTGACCGGCCTGCACACCGGGCACTCGGCCGTCCGCGCCAACCCCGGCAGCGGCGGCCAGGGCTCCCTCCGGGCCGGTGACACCACCTTCGCGGAGGTGCTCCGCGCCCGCGGCTACCGTACGGGCCTCTTCGGCAAGTGGGGCTTCGGGCCGGAGGCCGCGGACCAGGAGAGCCACCCCAACTCCCGCGGGTTCGAGGAGTTCCACGGCTACATCGACCACTCCCACGCCCACGAGTACTACCCGTCCCGGCTCTGGCACAACGGCGCCACCGAGCCGGTGGCCGCCGGCACCTACGCCCCGGACCTGATCCTCTCCAGGGCCCTCGCCTTCCTCGACGAGCACGCCGGCGGCACCGACCCCTTCCTGCTCCTGCTGACGCCCACCCTCCCGCACGCCCCCTCCGACGTCCCCGACCCCGGCCCGTACGCCTCCCGCTCCTGGAGCGCGCAGAACAAGGGGCACGCCGCCCAGATCACCCGACTCGACCAGCAGGTCGGCACGATCGTGGACCGGCTCACCGCACTCGGCGTCGCCGACTCCACCGTCGTGCTGTTCACCAGCGACAACGGGCCGCACGAGGAAGGCGGCGTCAACCCCGACCTGTTCGACGCCAACGGGCCCCTCCGCGGCTACAAGCGGAACCTCTACGAGGGCGGCATCCGCGTCCCGCTGCTCGCCTGGGCCCCCGGCCGCATCGCCCCCGGGACCACCAGCTCCCGCCCCACCCCGCTCCACGACCTGCTGCCCACCCTCGCCGATCTGGCCGGCGCCCCCGCCCCCGCCGACATCGACGGGCTGTCCGCCCGGCCCGTCCTCGACGGCCGCGCCGACCTCGCCCCCCGGCACGCGCACCTGTACTGGTACCGCGACGAGCAGGGCGTGACCAGCCGTGCCAACGCCCAGGACGGCGGCCGGGCCAAGCAGATCGCCGAGGCCGTCCGCAGGGACGACTGGAAGGCCGTCCGCTTCGCCCCGGCCCGGGACCGCACCGTCCCCGACGCACAGTGGGCCTTCGAGCTGTACGACCTGGCCGCCGACCCGGGCGAGACCCGCGACGTGGCCGCCGCCCACCCCGCCGTGGTCACCTCGCTGACCGCCCTCCTGCGCGCCTCCTGGGCGGACACCCACGCCCGCCGCCCCTGGGGCCTGACCACCACGGCCGACCCGTCGGCGGGCACCGTCACCACCACCCTCGCCAACGGCACCGCCCGGCCCTGGACCGACGCCGCGGTGACGCTCCGCGCCCCGGCCGGCTGGACCGTCACCGCCACCACTCCCGCCGGCGCAGCCTCCCTGGCACCGGGGGCCGCGCTCACCACCACCTGGCGCATCACCCCTCCCGCGACCGCCCTCCCCGGTACCACCCACGCCCTCACGGCGGAGGCCGCCACCGCGCCGTACGCCTTCACCGCGGCCCGCCCGTGGACGGTCCTGCCGGCCCCGCCCACCCGTGACTCCTGGCTCAGCGACCTCCCCCGGGTCTCCGCGGCCAACGGCTGGGGGCCCGTCGAGCTCGACCGTTCCAACGGCCGCAAGCCGGCCGGCGACGGTACCGCCATCGCCTTCGGCGGCCGCACGTACGCCAAGGGCCTGGGCGTGCACGCACCGTCGGAGATCGTCTACCACCTGGGCGCGCGGGCGGACCGCTTCACGGCCCTGGTCGGCATCGACGACTTCTCCACCGCGCAGTCCGCGGCCGGTGCCACCCGGGCCCGGATCGTCGGAGACGGGCGCACCCTGTTCACCAGCGGGGTGCTCACCGGGGCGGGCGGCCCGGCCCGCATCGACCTCGACGTACGCGGCATACGCCTGCTCCACCTCGTGGTCGAGGACGCCAACGGCAACTCGGCCTTCGACCACACCTCCTGGGCCGAGCCCTGGCTGACCGTCCTGCGCGCCTGAGCCGACCGTCCTGCGCGCCGGAACCGGGCCCGGCGGCGGCGCTCGCCACCGGCCCGTTGTCCACCGGCCGGTGGACAACGGGTCCAACCGGCCGGTCCTGTCGGCGGAACGCCCCCGACGGCGAGGCTGAACACCATGAAGAACCTCACCGTACGCATGGCCCGGCACAGTGCCCGGCACCCCTGGCAGGCCATCACCGGATGGCTGCTCTTCGTCGTCCTCTGCCTGGGCGCGGGCATCGCCCTCGGCTCCAACCCGGCCACCTCGGAGGACTTCCGGATCGGCGAGGCCGGCCGGGCCGAGGCCCTCGCGGCCTCCGGCGGGCTCCAGCAGAAGCCCCTCGAACGGGTCATCGTCCAGGCCGCGCCCGGCACCGGCCCGCTCGACCGGGCCGAGGCCGACGCCGCCGCGCGGGAGATCGGCACACGGATGCGGGCGCTCCCCGAGGTCCTGTCGGTGGCCGCCCCGGTCGCCAATGCCGACGGCACCGCCCTGCGCGTCGACGTCACCATGAAGGGCGCCGAGCTCGACGGCAAGAAGCACGTCGACCCGCTGCTCGCGCAGACCGCCGAGGTCCGGGCCGCACACCCCCGGCTGACCGTCGAGGAGGTCGGCAGCCCCTCCATCGGCAAGGGAGTCGACA
This sequence comes from Streptomyces sp. NPDC089799, assembly GCF_040684755.1. Taxonomy (NCBI): domain Bacteria; kingdom Bacillati; phylum Actinomycetota; class Actinomycetes; order Kitasatosporales; family Streptomycetaceae; genus Streptomyces; species Streptomyces sp. NPDC089799. The sequence continues at coordinate 243,612 of NZ_JBFBGR010000004.1, forward strand.
AGCTCCGCGGCCAGGACCTCTCCCGCACCGAGGTCATCGCCCTGCCCGTCACGCTCATCACCCTGCTGCTGGTCTTCGGCTCCCTGATGATGGCCGTCGTACCGCTGCTGCTGGCGCTCTCCTCGATCGTCGCCGCCGTCGGCCTGTCGATGCTCGCCTCGCACGTCTTCCCCGACGCGGGCGTCGGCACCAACGTCATCCTGCTGATCGGCCTGGCCGTCGGTGTGGACTACACGCTCTTCTACCTCAAGCGGGAACGCGAGGAACGGGCCCGGGCCGGCGGCCGCCTGACCACCGGCGCGATCGTGGAACTGGCCGCGGCCACCTCGGGCCGGGCCGTGGTCGTCTCCGGGCTGGCCGTGGCCGTCTCCAGCGCCACCCTGTACCTCGCCGACGACGTCATCTTCTCCTCCATCGCCACCGGCGCCGTCGTCGTCACCCTGGTCGCCGTCCTCAGCTCGCTGACCGTGCTGCCCGCGGTGCTCGCCAAGCTCGGCGAGCGCGCCGAACGCCGTACGGCCCGCCGGGAGGCCCGTGCCGCGGCCCGCGCCGCCGCCGGCAAGCCCGTACGACGCACCCTGCGCGGCCGGCGTGCCCCGCGCACCGGCGGCGGCCGGATCACCGCCGCCGTGCTCCGCCCGGTCGCCAAGCACCCCGCCGCCACCCTCGCCGTCTCCGGTCTCGCCCTCGTCGCACTCGCCCTGCCCGTCCTGAACATCAACATCACCGAGATGAGCCGCGAGACGCACTCCCGCGCCATCCCGGCCATGAAGACCTACGACCGGCTGATGGCCGCCTACCCCGAGCTGAAGGCCATGCACCAGGTCGTCGTACGCTCCGACGCCGAGCGGGCCGAGGAGGTCGCCGGGGCCCTGCGCACCCTCGCCGACCGGGCCGCCGCCGAGGACCCGGCGATCGGCGGCACGCCCGTCCTGCGGGTCTCCGCGGACCGTCGCGTCACCCTCCTGGAGATGGCCGTACCGCACTCGGTGAGCAGCCCCCGGGCCCATGACTCCCTGGAGCGCCTCCGCACCGACTTCGTCCCCGACACCGTCGGCCGGATCGCCGGCACCGAGGTCGCCGTCACCGGCGAGGTCGCCCGGTACGCCGACTACCCCGCCCACCAGAAGCGCAAGCTGCCGCTCATCGTCGGGGCACTGCTGCTGGTCACCTTCGCCATGACCGTGTGGGCGTTCCGGTCCGTGGTCCTCGGCCTCGTCGGCATCGTGCTGAACTTGCTGTCCGCCTTCGCCTCGCTGGGCCTGCTGGTCCTGGTCTTCCAGAACGAATGGGCCGAGGGGCTCCTCGCCTTCGAGTCCACCGGATCGATCGGCTCGCGCGTCCCGCTGTTCCTCTTCGTGATCCTCTTCGGGCTCTCCATGGACTACCAGGTGTTCGTGATCAGCCGGATCCGGGAAGCCCGCCTGGCCGGCACCCCCACCCGGCAGGCCGTCATCGAGGGCCTGTCCTCCTCCGCCGGAGTGGTCACCAGCGCGGCCCTGGTGATGGTCACGGTGTTCGCGAGCTTCGCCGCCCTGCACCTGATCGAGATGAAGCAGATCGGCTTCAGCCTCGCCGTCGCGGTCCTGCTGGACGCCTTCGTGATCCGCGTGCTGGTCCTGCCCTCCCTGATGCTGCTGCTCGGCGAGGCCAACTGGTGGCCCGCACGCGGAAGGCTCCGTACCGCCCGCCCCGGGCCGACGGACCGTCAGCCGGTCTCCGTAGGCTGACCGCAGGGCGCCGGGCGCAGGGACCGGGCACACGGACCGAGCGCACCGGACCGAGCACAGGGGGCTGATCGCATGACCGACCGCCGAGCGGGCTTCAGGGACCTCCACCGCTGGTACACCGCCGCCTGGCTGCTGCTGGGCCTGGTCCCCTCGGCCATCGCCACCGGGGACGACTCGGGCCCGGCGAAGGCGGCCTCCCTGGTCCTGGTGGGCGCCGCCTTCGCCTACGCGGCCGTCCACCGCGCCCGCGACCACTCCCTCGCCTACCTGTGGGTGCTGGCCCTCGGGCTCGGTGTGATGGCGGCCCTCCCCGGGGGCGGTGCGGCCCTCTTCGTCGCCGCCCTCCCGCAGTTCTGGTTCCAGACCCGCGGCCCCCGGACCGCCCTGCTCCTCGGCGGCTGCGCCGCCGCGGCCACCGCGGCCGGCAGCCTCTGGATCGACTCGCCGGGGAACGCCGCCGCCGCCCTCGCCGGCTACCTGGTGTCCGTCGCGGCCGGCCTCCTCCTTTCCCGCCTGCTCTCGGACACCGAAGCCCGCGCCACCGCCCTGGCGGCCGAACTCACTCTCACTCAGGACCAGTTGGCCGAGGCGCACCGCCGCCAGGGGGCCGCCGACGAAAGGGAACGGATGGCACGGGAGATCCACGACACCCTCGCCCAGGGCTTCGCCTCCATCATCGTCCTGGCCGAAGCGGCCCGGACCGGCCTGGGCGACGACCCGGAGCGCACGGCACGCCAGCTCCGTTCCATCGAGCAGACCGCCCGCGAGAACTTCGCCGAGGCCCGGTCCCTGGTCGGCGCCACCCCGCACGGCGGCCTGACCCCCGGCTCCGTGGTCCCCACGCTCCGCCGCACCCTGGAGCGCTTCGCCCAGGACACCGGGATCACGGTGGACGCCGACCTCCCCGAGGACGTCGACTGCGACCAGCAGACCCGGATCGCACTCCTCCGCTGCACCCAGGAATCCCTGGCCAACGTACGCAAACACGCCGACGCGAGCACGGTCCTGGTGGTCCTCACCCAGCACCCGCACGCCATCGAACTCGAAATCACCGACGACGGGCGGGGCTTCGTGGTCGCCGAATCCCACGGCTTCGGCCTGGACGGCATGCGCAAACGCCTCGCCGAGCTCGACGGCGACCTGACGGTGACCAGCTCGGTCGGCGACGGCACCCGCATCCTGGCCACCCTCCACACGACGGGAACTCCCCACCATGCCTGACACCACGGACCGCACGGCCGGCCCCATCCGCGTGGTGGTCGTCGACGACCACACGGTCATGCGGGCGGGGGTCATCTCCCTCCTGGCCCCCGTCCCGGACATCGAGGTCGTGGGCGAGGCCGCCGACGGCCGCGAAGCGGTGGAACTCGTCGGGAGCATGTCCCCGGCACCGGACGTCGCCCTGGTCGATCTCCGCATGCCGGTCATGGACGGGGTCGCCGCCACCACCGCGATCACCGCCGGCCCGGCCCCCACCCGGGTGCTCATCCTCACCACGTACGACACCGACGTGGAGATCGAACGGGCCGTCGAGGCGGGCGCGATCGGCTACCTCCTGAAGGACACCACCGCAGACCGGCTCGCCGAGGCAGTCCGCTCCGCCGCCCGAGGCGAAACCGTCCTCGCCCCCCGCGTCGCCGAACGCCTGGTCGCCCGCATGCGCCGCCCCGCCCCGGTCGTCCTGACCGCCCGCGAACAGGACGTCCTGAACGCCGTGGCCGACGGCCTCTCCAACGCCGACATCGGCAAACGCCTCGTCATCGCCGAAGCCACGGTGAAGACCCACCTCCTCCGCGTCTTCGCCAAACTGGACGTCAGCGACCGCACCCACGCCGTCGTCACAGCCCTGGCCCAGGGCCTCCTGTCGAACCGCGACCGGCTCGACTAGATGATGCGCGAACCCAGCGCGGGACGGAAACGAGGGTGCGTCGGGGTGCAGGCGGCGGCTACAACGGCGGGGTGACCGTTTTTCTGTGTGCCAAGTGCGGTGCCGGCCTCACCCCGGACCTGATGCGACTGCCTGCCGTTCCACCGGTGCCCGACCTTCAGGAACGGGACAGGGAGACTCGCATGGCAGCGGCCACGTTGCCGCAGGGGCACTACGCGATCGAGACCGAACCCTGGGGCGCTCCGTACGTGCCGCATCCGGACCAGGGGTACACGGGGCCCCGGCAGCCGCGCGGGCACTGGACGGTTGACCAAGGGGTGACCGTGCTCTCGGCCGGGCCGCGTGGCAACATCGTGATCCACCCTGAGGACGCTCCCGCCCTCCGGCCGTTGCCGGACTGGGAGAACAGTGGTGGATGCTGTGGTCCGTCCGGAGACAGCGGACTCAACCGTGCCTGCCCCTGCGGCGCCCGGGTGGCCACGCTGGCCGCCGACTGCTTCGGCCCGTACGAACTCCACCTGGACGCGAAGCGCGTCCACGGCCACGAGCTGTCGTGATCAGTACCCCGAGGCGTGCGCGGACAGCCAGGCGGAGTGGCGGTCGCGCAGGCGGTCGCGCTCCTCGGGGGTGGGGAGGATGACGTCGGCGCCGCCGTCGTAGGGGTGGTGGATGCGGGTGAACCCGGGATCCGTGACGAAGACTCCGGGCAGGGTGTCGTCCGCGACGGCGCGCAGCAGTCGGTCGAGGCAGCCGGGCCGCCAGGGGCGGCGGTCGGCGTGGAAGTACCAGCGCGTGTGGAATGCCGGGTCCGGGTCGTCGGTGACGTCCAGGGTGGTCCACAGGGTGCCCTCCGGGTGGAGGGCGGCCCGGTGGGCCGACCACTGCGTCGGTTCGGACGGGTCGGCCCAGTCGGTGGTCACCACGTACACCTCGCCGCCCCCGAAGAGCTCGTCGAGAACCGTGTTGTAGCGGCCGAGGAGGACGGCGTACTCCGTTTCGTCCTCCGCGTAGCGCTTCGACTCCGGCAGGCTGTGGAAGCGCACCCAGCTGTCGGCGTACGCCGTCTTCAGCTCCCAGGGCAGCACCGGACCGGCAGGCGTCCGGTCCTGCCAGAGCCGGGTCAGCCGCGCGTGTGCGGGATCGGTGAGCGGGGCGGTCACTGCCCGGGCGCCGGGGCCACGCCGATGGGGCAGCTCACGCCCGTGCCGCCGATGCCGCAGTAGCCGGCGGGGTTCTTGTCGAGGTACTGCTGGTGGTACTCCTCGCCGTTCCAGAAGGGGCGTTCGGCGGCGGGGAGGACCGCGGTGGTGATCTGCCCGTAGCCGGAGGAGGTCAGGACCTGCTGGTAGGCGGCGCGGGACGCCTCGGCCGTGGCCTGGTGGGCCTCGGAGTGGGTGTAGACCGCCGAGCGGTACTGGGTGCCGACGTCATTGCCCTGGCGGAAGCCCTGGGTGGGGTCGTGGGCCTCCCAGAAGACCTTCAGGAGGGTTTCGTAGGAGACCCGGGAAGGATCGAAGACCACACGGACGACCTCGGTGTGGCCGGTGCGGCCCGAGCAGACCTCCTCGTACGTGGGGTTCTCCGTGTAGCCGCCCTGGTAGCCGACCAGCGTGGTCCACACGCCGGGGGTCTGCCAGAACTTGCGCTCCGCGCCCCAGAAACAGCCCAGGCCGAAGTCCCCGACCTCCAGGCCCTCCGGGTAGGGCCCGGCCAGGGGGTTGCCGAGGACGGTGTGGCGGGCGGGCAGGGTGAAGAGGGGCTCCGGGCGGCCCTTGATGGCCTGCTCGGGCGTGGGGAGCTCGGGCGTACGGCGGTACGTGAACATGGGGCCTCCTTGTGTACCCCGACAACGCCGGAGGGGGGCCCGGGATTCCCCCACCACCGCCCTCATCGCCGAAGGCCCGGCCCGGAGCCGTCCGTCAGGGTGCCGTCACGGGCCCGGTGCCGCCCGGCGCACGCTGTAGTCGCGCAGCTCCTGGTACTGCCGCTTCGGCTCGGTCGTGTACGTCCACGGGGCGGCGCCGATGTACCCGTCGACCGCCCGGAACTGCTCGACCGCCGCCGGGTACCGGTCCTGCCAGTACAGGACCCAGGCGAGCATGTGCCGCAGCAGGACCGTGCGCGGGTCGTCCGGGTCGGCCGCCCCGGCGTCGGTGAGGGCCGCGTCCGCCGCCTCGACGACCTCCGGCCGTTTGTAGTACTCGTTCCGGTCGAGCCCGCCGTCCGAAATCTCGTGCTCGAAGAACGCCTGGAGGGGGAGGAGGGACAGCAGGTCCCCGGGGGCACCCGCGGCCGCCGACCGCCGGGCGAAGGACTCGGCCAGCTCATGGGAGCCGCACCATTTGGCGCACCAGTACTGGAGGGCGCCGGTGTGCGCCGCCAGCAGCTTCGGGGCGCGCCCGACGATCTCCGCCCACAGGGCCTCGTACCGCCGGTGCGAGTAGGCCAGTGCCATGGCGACCGGCTGTTCCAGCACGTACGGGACCGGGTCCGCGGGGTCCGCGACCCGCTGGGCCTCGTGCACCAGTTCCTGGGCCTTGCGCAGCAGCTCGACGAAGACCTGGAACTGTTCCCGGGTGGTGTCCCGGGCGCTCTTGGAGCCGCGCACCTCCCAGGCGAGCATCACGGCGGCATCGGCGTCCACGGCCGCGCCCGTGGGGTCCTCGGGCCGGGCGGTCCGCCAGGCCACCAGCCAGCCGTCGTCGTCGACGGCCATCCGCCCCACCCGGCCGATCCGCCGGCGCCGCTCGTCCCAGTCGGTGCCGGCCGCCTCGATCCAGGCCGCGCCGGTCTCCCAGTCACCGGAGCGGACCGCGTCGAGCACGGCGGTCACCTCGGCCGGTACCGGGGCGCGTTCCCCGGTGTCGAGCGCCTCGCGGGGGACGTAGCCGAGGGCGACGACCGCGGTGGCGGCCTTCTCCCGGCCGCGGGGGGTGCCCACCAGTACGCCGATGGCCTTGCGCCGCCGCTGCAGCGCCCGGCCCAGCCGGTACAGGAGGACGAGCAGTGCGATGCCCGCGACGATGCTCACGGCGCGGTCACCAGCTTCCGGAGGAGGGACGTGTCGGGGCGGTCGGCGACCGCCGCGTCCAGGGCGAGGGCGAGCTGGTCGGCGAAGCCGTCCGCCGGGTAGCGGACCGAGGCCGAGTCGGACCAGGAGAGCTGCCAGCGGGCGGTGCCGCGGGCCGTCAGCTCGATGGTGACCAGCTGGTTCAGGGCGCGCCGGACGGCCGGGCGGGCGAACGCGCGGGCGGCGCGGCCGGTGGCCGCCGCGGCCTCCTCCGACTTCGGGAAGTGCTCGGCGATCCGCCACAGCACGGCCGGGTCGGCGTCGATCGCGTCCAGCAGGGACGACAGGGTGCCGTCGGTGCCTTCGGAGGTCAGGGCGCCGCGGATGTCCTCCGCGCCCTGGGCGACGTACTGGCTCATGCTGCTGTGGACCAGGTCCTCCCAGTCCATGCGGGGCATCGCCAGGGCCTCGGGGGTGAGCACCTCCCGCTCCAGCGCGGCGAACGAGGCGGCCGGGTCGGTCAGCAGCCCCAGCGCCGGGCGCCCGGAGCGGGCGGGCATTCCGTCGTCGGGGAGGGCCTCGACACGGGCGACGCGCTCGGCGAGCGGCGGGTGAGAGTCGTACGGGGAGGACGGCTCGGTCGGGAGGTCCGCGCGCAGCCCTTCGAGGTCCTCGGTGTGGGCGGCGAGGAGCTCGGCGAAGCCGCCGAAGAACTGGCCGTGCCGGGGCAGGAGTCCGGCGCCCACGCCGAGGGTGGCGTAGGAGCTCATGTAGAAGTCGTGGGCGGGGGTGAGCACGTTGAGCTCGCGCAGCGCGGCGGCGTGGGCGTCGCGGCCGCAGATGCGGGCGGCGGCGAGGTCGGCGGCGAACTCCTGGCGGCGGGCGGCGGACAGTGTGGCCCGCAGGTAGAAGTTGCCGTAGCCGGTGTAGATCTTCGCCATGGCGCGGTAGGTGACGCCGACACCGGTGGTGTCGACCGCCTTGGCCTTCCGGCCCTTGGCGAGCCGCTTCTCGGCGGCCTTCTCCTGCTTGGCGGTCTCCTTGGCGACCTTGGTGTCGGCGCGCTCCAGGAAGTGGCCGATGGTGCGGACCAGCTGGGTCCGGCCGCGCACGATGAGCGGCATCATCCGGGTGTCGGAGTTGCTGTAGTGGCCGAGTTCGTGGCCGAGGACGGCGCGCAGCTGGGTCTCGTCGAGGCCGGTCATCAGGGGGAGGCCGAGGAGGAGGGTGCGCTTGCCGCCGCGCAGGCCGAGCATCCGGGCCTCCTCGCGGACGGCCGCGTTGACCTCGTCGACCAGCACGATCTCGTCGGGGGCGCGGGTGCCGACCCCGTCGGCGATGTCGCGTACGGCGGCCCAGAGGCGGGGTTCCTGCGCGTCGGTGACGCGGACACCGGGCGCCGGCTCCGGCGCGGGGGTGCGCAGCATGGTCATGCCGCGGAGGATCGGGACGGCGAGGACCACCGACACGATGACGATCTTCGCGGCGAGCGGTCCGGCGTCGGTCCGCGTGATCAGGGCCCAGTCCAGGCCGGCCAGGACGGCGATCAGGACGAGGCCGAGCAGGTAGAAGCCGGCGAGAAGTACGAGAGCGCGCAAGGCGCGCAGATATGCGCCCATTCGGACGGGTCCCCCCACGGGATGGTGCTGATGCGAAGCCTGCTGAAGTACGCAGGGTGTGACGAGTGGGGGGACCCGGAGGTTGTACTGCCGGGTAGGTCAATGCGGCAGCGTCGCCGGGGACCCGCCGTTGGCCTCGTACCCGCCGACCGCCAGGGCGCGGAACACCGCGTACATGTGCGCCGGGTCGGCATCGTGCGACCAGGGCAGCGCGCCCACGTAGCCGTCCACGTGGCCGACCTGCTCGATCGCCTCCGTCCAGCGCTCGCCGTTGACGAGGAAGAACACCAGCAGGTGCCGGACGTGCGGCAGCATCGGGTCGTCCGCGCGGGCGCCCCGCACCGCGTACATGGCGCCCTCCACGGCACGGCTGACCACCGCGGTCCCGAAGAAGTCCTGTACGAGCGCCATGTCGGGCAGGTGCTCGTACAGCGCGAACAGCGGCAGTGCCGCGAGCAGGGAGCCCTGCGGGGCACGGGCGGCCGCGGCCTGCGCGAAGGCGTCGGCCTGTTCGCGGGAGCCGTGCCACTTCGCGCACAGGTAGTGCAGGGCCGCGATGTGCGCGCCCATGTGCGCCGGCGCCCGGTCGATCACCTTCGCCCACAGCACGTCGAACTCGGCGGGCGGGTACGCCAGTCCGCGCGCGACCGCCAGCTCCGTGATGTACGGGACGGGGTCGTCGGGGGCCAGTGCCGCGGCCTTGGCGCACGCCTCGCGGGCTTCCTCCAGGATGATCCGGTGGTCGGTGGAGCCGACCCCGCCGGACTGCCGCCAGGCCTGCTGCACCAGGAACTCGGCGTGCACCTGGGCGCCGCCCGGGTCCTCCTCCGCCTCCAGCCGCCACGCCTTCAGCCAGCGCGCCCCGCTGCCCGGCTGCTGCGCCAGTTCCAGGGCGGCCGCGCCCGCGAACGCCTGCACCCGCTGCCAGCGCTGCTCGCCCTCCGCGGGGGTGCCGGCCAGCAGCCGGGAGGCGGCCTTCCACTGCTGGGTGCCCTGGACCACCGCGAGGGCGTCCATCAGGTCCTCGTCGGGTCCGGGAACCCGGATGTCGAGCTGTTCCTGCCGGACGAAGCCGTAGTCCGCGGGGTCCGCCGCGTCCGGGCTGCCGGGCGCGACGAGCTGCGGCCCGACACCGCCGCGGCGGCGCCGTATCCACGCCCTGACGATGACCAGCAGCAGGGCGGCCGTCATCAGGAACCAGAGAATCTCCATGCCTCCAGCGAACCAGACGGACCGGCCCGGAGGCGAATAGGCTCTGCTGCATGAGCCACGACAGCCACGACGGCCACCACAGCCACGAGCACCAGAGCTTCGAGACCCGCGCCATCCATGCGGGCAACACGGCCGACCCGCTGACCGGCGCGGTCGTGCCCCCCATCTACCAGGTGTCGACCTACAAGCAGGACGGCGTCGGCGGCCTCCGCGGGGGCTACGAGTACAGCCGCAGCGCCAACCCGACCCGGACCGCGCTGGAGGAGAACCTCGCCGCGCTCGAAGGCGGCCGCCGCGGTCTGGCCTTCGCCTCCGGCCTGGCGGCCGAGGACTGCCTGCTGCGCACCCTGCTCTCCCCGGGCGACCACGTGGTCATCCCGAACGACGCCTACGGCGGCACGTTCCGCCTGTTCGCGAAGGTGGTCTCGCGCTGGGGCGTGGAGTGGTCGGTGGCCGACACCTCCGACCCGGCGTCGGTGCGGGCCGCACTGACCCCCAAGACCAAGGTCATCTGGGTGGAGACCCCCTCCAACCCGCTGCTCGGCATCACCGACATCGCGGTGGTCGCGGACATCGCGCGGACCGCGGGCGCCAAGCTGGTCGTGGACAACACCTTCGCCTCGCCCTACCTGCAGCAGCCCCTCGCGCTGGGCGCGGACGTGGTCGTGCACTCGCTGACCAAGTACATGGGCGGCCACTCGGACGTGGTGGGCGGAGCACTCGTCACCGCCGACGCGGCGCTCGGCGAGGAACTGGCGTACCACCAGAACGCGATGGGTGCGGTGGCCGGCCCGTTCGACTCGTGGATCGTGCTGCGCGGCATCAAGACGCTGGCCGTCCGCATGGACCGGCACAGCGAGAACGCGACGCGCGTCGCCGAGATGCTGACCGGGCACCCGAAGGTCACCAAGGTCCTCTACCCGGGTCTGCCCGAGCACCCGGGCCACGAGGTCGCCGCCAAGCAGATGCGTTCCTTCGGCGGCATGGTGTCCTTCCAGGTCGCGGGCGGCGAGGAGGCGGCGGTCGAGGTCTGCAACCGCGCGAAGCTGTTCACCCTGGGCGAGTCCCTCGGCGGCGTCGAGTCGCTGATCGAGCACCCCGGCCGGATGACGCACGCCTCGGTGGCCGGTTCGGCCCTGGAGGTGCCGTCCGACCTGGTCCGTCTCTCGGTGGGCATCGAGGCCGTGGACGACCTGCTCGCGGACCTCTCCCAGGCCCTGGGCTGACGCGTTCCGCGGTCCCGTACGGCACCACCCGTGCCGTACGGGACCGCGCAGGCTCGTACGCCGTGCCGTACGCGGTACGTGGTACGCCGTGAGTCGTGCCCGTGCGTCGTATGCCGTGCGCGTACGCCGTGGCCCGCACGCCCGACGCGCCCCCGCTACCAGCCTTCCAGCGGCGGGGCGACCGACTCCGACGGGACCACCCAGGGGCGGGCGAGCGAGGCCCACACCAGGAAGGCCACCGCCGCGGTGAGCAGCAGCCACCAGCCCAGCCGGCGCAGCGCCCGGCGGCGCCTGCGGAGCACCCCGCCACGGGCGGCGGCCCGCGAGGCCAGGTCCGCCGGGACGGCCGGGAGCGGCCCGGCCAGCATCCGGCGGACGTCCAGCTCCTTGCGGTCGGGCGGGGTCATGCCGCCGCCCCCTGCCGCGGGCGCCGCAGCACCGAGATCGCGCGGGCGCGCAGCGCCCTGACCCGCTCCACCGGCAGCCCCAGCTGCGCGGCCGCCTGCGGCTCGGCCACCCCCTCGTGGACCAGGAGCACGACGACCAGGCGGGCCTGCGGCCGCAGCCGGGACAGCGGTCCGCCGCGGCCGCGGGGGTGCCGCCAGGCGGTGCGCGCGAAGGCGGCGCACAGCTCCTGCCGGGTGTGGTCGTACGGGTCGTCGCCGCGCAGCCGCGGCCAGTCGGCGAACGTACGGGCCAGGGCGCCGGAGAGGAGGGCCCGCGCGGCGGTGTTCGCGCCCTCCGGCTCGGTGGTCAGCAGGGTGGCGACATGCAGCAGCCGGCCCGCCGCCCCCGCGACGAACGCCTTGAACTCCTCCAGCTCCACGGGGTCCCCGGACCCGCCGGAATACCCGAAGCCGCCGAACCCCCGGTCGTCCACGTGCTTATGGTGCGGGCAGCCCGGCCGGTCGGGTCAAGAGGCGGGACGGGGCGGTTCACGGCCGGACCGCCGCCCGTGTCAGGTCGGCGGGCCCGACCGGGCCGGGCCGTGTCAGGTCAGGGGGCCGGACGGTCCGGAAGGGCCGGACGGGACGAAAGGAGCCGGACCGGGCCGGGCCGGACGGGGTCAGGAGGTCGGGCCGCCCTCGGACGCCGCGCCCATCAGATCCGACAGCGAGAGGTTGAAGCGGGTGAGCAGGGTCGCGAAGGTCTCGCGCTCGTCCTCGCTCCAGCCGTCCGTCACCCGGGCCATGAGCTCGCGCCGCGAGGACCGTACTTCCTCCAGCCGGGTCAGTCCGCGCGGGGACAGCGCCAGGACGACCGCGCGGCCGTCCTCGGGGTGCGAGGTCCGCTTGACCAGGCCGGTCTCCACCAGCGGGGCGACCTGCCGGGTCACGGTGGAGGAGTCGATGCCCATCCCGCAGGCCAGCGCCTTGACGCCCATCGGGCCTTCCAGGTCCAGCCGGTTGAGCAGCAGGTACGCGGCGCGGTCCATCGAGTTGCGGGCCTGGCCGACACCGCCGAGGCGGGTCTGTTCCGCCCGGCGGGCGAAGAGCGCGACCTGGTGCTGCAGCGCGTCGAGCAGGCCGGCTCCGGCGGGAACGCGCTCGTGCGCGGCCTGTGCCGGCAGGTCGGGATTGGCCGGGATGGAGGGCATGGCCGTGGGCTCTCTTCGCGTGGGGCCGACAGGGATGGGGGACAGCGTACGCGGATGGACTGTGGCCCGTACGCGTCGTGAGGGAACTGGGTCACCGGATACGGCGACGGAGGCAGGCTCGCCGAGTCCGGGGCCGTACCGGGGGCAAGTGTGGGGCAGGCGGCGCATGCCGCGTACGGCGTTCCGCATGGCGAGACCCGTGCCGACCGGGCTCCCGTGGATCTCTTTGCGCCGGAAAGGGCCCGGGCTGCAAGACTTGCGGCATGAGCTACCGCGTGCCCCGACCCGTACCCCAGGTGATCCTCGACGACGTGCGGGGGGCACAGAAGATGCTGTCCGGGGTGTCGCGGGTGACTCCGATGGAGGGCAGCCGGCACCTGTCCGCGCTCACCGGTTCCCCGGTCCACTTCAAGTGCGAGAACCTGCAGCGGACCGGCTCGTTCAAGCTGCGCGGCGCGTACGTGCGGATCGCCGGTCTGCGTCCGGAGCAGCGGGCGGCGGGGGTGGTCGCGGCCAGCGCCGGGAACCACGCGCAGGGCGTGGCCCTGGCGTCCTCGCTGCTCGGGGTGCGCGCCACGGTGTTCATGCCGGTGGGGGCCCCGCTGCCCAAGGTGGCCGCGACCCGCGAGTACGGCGCCGACGTGCGGCTGCACGGCCAGGTGGTGGACGAGACCCTGGCGGCCGCGCAGGACTACGCGGACCGGACCGGCGCGGTGTTCATCCACCCCTTCGACCACCGGGACATCATCGCCGGGCAGGGCACGGTCGGCCTGGAGATCCTGGAGCAGTGCCCGGAGGTGCGGACCATCGTCGTCGGGATCGGCGGCGGCGGGCTGGCGGCGGGGGTCGCGGTCGCGGTGAAGGCGCTGCGGCCCGACGTGCGGGTCGTGGGCGTGCAGGCGGCGGGTGCGGCGGCGTACCCGCCCTCGCTGGCGGTCGGGCACCCGATCTCCATCGACAGTCCGACCACGATGGCGGACGGCATCCGGGTGGGGCGCCCCGGCGACGTGCCGTTCAGCATCATCGGGGAGCTGGTGGACGACGTCCGCACGGTCTCCGAGGACGAGCTGTCCAGCGCGCTGCTGCTGTGCCTGGAGCGGGCGAAGCTGGTGGTCGAGCCGGCCGGGTGCAGCCCGGTGGCGGCGCTGCTGAGCGAGCCGGAGCTGTACGGGAACGGGCCGGTGGTGGCGGTGCTGTCCGGCGGCAACGTCGACCCGCTGCTGCTGCAGCGGATCCTGCGGCACGGCATGGCGGCGGCGGGCCGCTACCTCTCGCTCCGGTTGCAGGTGGCGGACCGGCCGGGGGCGCTCGCCGGTCTGCTGGGGGTGCTGTCCGTGGCCGACGCGAACGTGCTGGACGTGAGCCACGTACGGACCGACCCGCGGCTGGGGCTCACGGAGGTGGAGGTCGAGCTGCACCTGGAGACCAAGGGGCCGGAGCACTGCACGGAGGTGGCGCGGGCCCTGCACAACGCGGGCTACCGGGTGCTGGGCTGACCACGGGGCGCCGGAGCGCCGGGGCGGCCGGACCGCCGGATGCCCGCCGGATTTGGTGTCGGGTTGCCGGACCTCCGGGTGAGGGCTGCGGGCCCCCTGGGGCGGGAGCTCCGGAATCTCCCGGGTGAGACCTGTGGAAACTCCCGGGCGGGACGCGATATAGCGCGTTAGCGTGGAGTCCGTGTCGCTCGTATGGGCGTGTCGACCGCTCTGCTCATACGATTTGCGTGCGAAACATGGGTAACACCCGATTCATACTGGGAGACTCCATATGCCAGGCGCGATCCACGCCGAAGGTCTGGTGAAGACCTTCGGCGACGTACGAGCCCTGGACGGCGTGGACCTCGATGTCCCCGAGGGCACCGTGCTGGGCCTGCTCGGCCCCAACGGTGCGGGAAAGACCACGACCGTGCGTGTCCTGACCACCCTCCTGCAGCCCGACAGCGGCAGGGCCGTGGTCGCGGGGATCGACGTGCTCAAGCACCCCAACGAGGTCCGCCGGGCGATCGGCCTGTCCGGACAGTTCGCCGCCGTCGACGAATACCTGACCGGCCGTGAGAACCTCGAAATGGTCGGCCGGCTCTACCAGATGCGTGCCAGGGCGGCGAAGGCCCGCGCGGGTGAGCTGCTGGAGCGGTTCAACCTGGCGGACGCCGCCGACCGCACCGCCAAGACCTACTCCGGAGGCATGCGCCGCCGCCTCGACCTCGCGGCCGCGCTCGTCGTCCGGCCGCCCGTGATGTTCATGGACGAGCCGACCACCGGCCTGGACCCGCGCAACCGGCAGGCCCTGTGGGAGGTCATCCAGGAACTGGTGGCCGGCGGCACCACCCTGCTGCTCACCACCCAGTACCTGGAGGAGGCCGACCACCTCGCCCACGACATCTGCGTGGTCGACCAGGGCAGGGTCATCGCCCGCGGCACCTCCGACCAGCTCAAGGCGCAGACGGGCGGCGAACGCGTCGAGGTCGTGGTCCACGACCCCGTGCACATTCCGGCCGCCCGCGGGGTGCTGGCCGCCTTCGGGAAGGGCGAGGCCACCGTCGAGGAGCACACGCGCAAGCTCACCGTCCCGGTGACCGGCGGCGCCAGGCTGCTCGCCGAGGTCATCCGCGAGCTGGACGGGCGCGGGATCGAGATCGACGACATCGGGCTGCGCCGACCCACCCTCGACGACGTCTTCATCTCCCTCACCGGCCACACGGCCGAGCTGGCGGAGCAGGAGAACGGCGGTGCGGGGGCCGCCGGGTCGGCGGACCGGGCCAAGGGCGGCCGGAAGGCGCGGAAGGAGACGGTCAAGTGAGCATCGCGAACGGAACGACCGGGGCCGGGGGACTCGCCGCGCCGCGGCCGCGGGGCGGGGTCCTGCAGTCGCTCGGCGACTCCCTGGTCATCACCAAGCGCAATCTCATCCGGATGTCCCGGATCCCCGAGATGATCATCTTCGGGCTGATCCAGCCGGTGATGTTCGTCGTGCTGTTCAGCTACGTCTTCGGCGGCTCGATCAGCGTCGGCGGCAGCACCTCGCCCGCCGCCTACCGCGAGTTCCTGATGGCGGGCATCTTCGCGCAGACGGTCACCTTCGCCACCGCCGGCGCGGGTGCGGGCATCGCGGACGACATGCACAAGGGCCTGATCGACCGGTTCCGGTCGCTCCCCATGGCCCGTGGCGCCGTCCTCACCGGCCGCACCCTGGCGGACCTGGTGCAGACGGCGCTGACGGTGGCGGTCCTCGCGGTGGTCGCGCTGATCGTCGGCTGGCGCACCCACACGAGCGTCGGCGAGGTCCTGGGCGGCTTCGCCCTGCTGATGCTGATGGGGTACGCGTTCTCCTGGATCGGCGCACTGATCGGCCTGTCGGTCCGCACCCCGGAGGCGGCCACCTCGGGCGGCCTGATCTGGCTCTTCCCGCTGACGTTCATCTCGAACGCGTTCGTGCCCTCGGACAACATGCCGTCCTTCCTGCAGACGGTCGCCGAGTGGAACCCGTTCAGCGCGACCGTGCAGGCCACGCGCGAGCTGTTCGGGAACCTGCCGCCCGGGTACCAGGCGCCGGACGCCTGGCCGATGCAGCACCCGGTGATCGCGTCCGCCGTCTGGTCGGTGCTGATCATCGTGGCGTTCCGCACCCTGGCGGTGCGCAAGTACCGCTCGGCCACCGCCTGAGACGTCGGCCCGGCCGACGTACGGCTGCGCTCCGGGCGGCGTACGGCTGCGGCCCGGCCGGCGTACGGCTGGGTCCCGGACGTGCGGAAGCCCCCCACCGGCCGGTGGGGGGCTTCCGCACGTGCGTTCCGGGTGCGTTCGTCCGGTCAGCCGGTGAAGGGCTTCACACCGAGGATGCGGACCGACGCCTTCTTGCCGTTCGGCAGCTCGTACTCGGCGTCCTCACCGATCTGCTTGCCCATCACGCCGGAGCCCAGGGGGGACTGCGGCGAGTACGTCTCGAAGGCCGAGGACGCGTACTCGCGCGAGGCCAGCAGGAACTCCATCGTGTCGTCCGGGTCGCCGTCGAAGGCGATGGTCACCACGGTGCCGGGCGCCACGACGCCGTCGGACGCGGGGGCGGTGCCGACCTTCGCGTTCTCCAGCAGCTGGGTCAGCTGGCGTACGCGCAGTTCCTGCTTGCCCTGCTCCTCCTTGGCCGCGTGGTAGCCGCCGTTCTCACGGAGGTCACCCTCCTCGCGGGCGGCCGCGATCTTGGCGGCGATCTCCGTGCGGGCGGGACCAGACAGGTAATCCAGCTCGGCCTTGAGCTGGTCGTACGCCTCCTGGGTCAGCCAGGTGACGCTCTCGCTCGTCTGGGTCACAGGTGCTCCTCGTCGGTACAGGGGACTTCATGGCCGCGCAGCCGTCGCAGCGGTGCGGGCGAAACCACGAGCCTAACAATTCGGGAAGAAAAGGGGGAGGACACCGTGTGTATGAAGTGTGTCATTGCAGGTCCGCCGCGGTCGTGCCGCGGCGCTCCCGGAGCCCGTTCCGGGGCCGTGCCGGCCCCGTGACACCGGGCCCGTACGGGGTCACCGCCCCGCCGCGCCGGGCACCCTCGGCACGATCCTGCCGCGGCTGCTCCGCTGCTCCGGCCGGGCGTGTGCGGAGGAGGGGCGGGGAGCGAGGAGCGGGGGAGAAAGGAGCGGGGGAGAGGGGTCAGCCGGCGGGCTGGCAGCCCACGAGTTCGATCATCGTCGCCCGGCCGGTGGTCCTGAGCGTGACCATCTCGTCGATCCGCTTCCCGGGCTGGGCGAAGGTGAAGTCGGCCCGGCCGACCTCGCTGTGCTCCTTGTCCTGGGAGCTCAGCGTGCAGACTCCGGTGACGCCGGCCTCCTTGCGGACCTCCAGGTGCACCTGCACCTCGGAGTCGGACACCACGTCGTACTTGATCACCTCGGCGCTGACGCTCTGCCCGGCCACGTAGTCCCAGCCGATCCAGCCGACCACGCCCAGCAGGGCGACCCCGAGCACCGATCCGACGATCTTGAGCTTGCGGTCGGCGCGTTCGTCGGCGGAACGGCCGTAGCGCCCCTCGGGCAGCCCTCCGGGCAGTCCCTCGCGCACCGAGCCCATGATCGTTCCTCTCTCCGGGGGCCAGGAATTTTTCCGCCCCCCGATTCGGTCACTATAGAAGCCGCCCCACCGCCAGCCGACCGCCACCCCTCGACGGTGCCGAATCACAGAGGATCCTGTTTTGACCGAGCAGCTTCGACTGATGGCCGTCCATGCCCACCCCGACGACGAGTCGAGCAAGGGCGCGGCCACGATGGCCAAGTACGTCTCCGAGGGGGTGCCGGTCCTCGTCGTGACCTGCACCGGTGGCGAGCGCGGCTCGATCCTCAACCCCAAGCTCCAGGGCGACAAGTACATCGAGGAGAACATCCACGAGGTCCGCCGCAAGGAGATGGACGAGGCCCGGGAGATCCTCGGCGTCGAGCAGGAATGGCTCGGCTACGTCGACTCCGGCCTGCCCGAGGGCGACCCGCTGCCGCCGCTGCCCGAGGGCTGCTTCGCCCTGGAGGACGTCGACGAGGCGGCCGGCCGCCTGGTGAGGAAGATCCGCGCGTTCCGGCCGCAGGTCATCACGACGTACGACGAGAACGGCGGCTACCCGCACCCCGACCACATCATGACCCACAAGATCACGATGGTGGCCTTCGACGGGGCGTCGGACACCGAGAAGTACCCCGAGGCCGAGTTCGGCCCGGCCTACCGGCCGCAGAAGCTGTACTACAACCAGGGCTTCAACAAGCCGCGCACCCTCGCGCTGCACCACGCGCTGCTGGACCGCGGCCTGGAGTCCCCCTACGGGGAGTGGCTGGAGCGCTGGAAGGAGTTCGAGCGCAAGGAGCGGACCCTGACCACGCACGTTCCGTGCGCGGAGTTCTTCGAGATCCGCGACAAGGCCCTGATCGCCCACGCCACCCAGATCGACCCCGACGGCGGCTGGTTCCGCGTCCCGCTGGAGATCCAGAAGGAGGTCTGGCCGACCGAGGAGTACGAGCTGGCGAAGTCGCTCGTCGACACCGCCATCCCCGAGGACGACCTCTTCGCGGGCATCCGGGAGAATGCGTAGACATGAGCGCTTCCCAGGCAGTCGTGACCCAGTTCCTCCCGCTGGCCGCAGACACCTTCGACAAGAACAAGGTGACGCCGGGCATCCTCGGCTTCATCGTGTTCGCGGCCCTGGCCCTCGGCGTGTGGGGCCTGATGAAGTCGATGAGCCGGCACATGGGCCGGGTGAACTTCGAGGAGGCCCCCGCCCCGGCACCGGCCGGTGCCACGGCCCCGAAGGACACCGACCGCCCGTAGCGGCCCGGACCGCCCGTAGCGGCCCGGACCGCCCGTAGCGGCCCGGACCGCCCGCCGGGTTCCGGGGGCGGGTCCGGGGTGCGTCCGGTGCGGGCCCGGGGCGGGTTCACGGGCCCGCCCCGGCCCCGGTCCCTCCCCGGAAACCGGTGGGGCGCCGCCGCTGGTGCCGCTAGGTCACCGGGACGCCCATGATCTCGCGGGAGTGCCGGTTCGGGACCATCTGCAGGCGCCATGCCTGCCAGCCCTCCGCCGGGTCCGCACCGCGCGCCAGCACCGCCGCGTACGCCTCCACGCAGTCCTCCAGCCGGGCGTCCCGCGCCGGGTGCGGTGCCCCGGCCAGCGCCTCCAGCTCCGCCCCGGCCGCCTCCGCGTCCCCCGTACCCCCGGCACCCCCGGCGTACGGCAGGACCGTGCAGCGCAGGAACCGCGCCCAGTCCTGCCCGCGCAGGTCGCCGTACGAGACGAACAGCGCCAGCGCCTCCTCGCACAGCGACAGGGCCTGAGCCAGCCGGCCGTTCCCCGCGTCCACCACCGCCAGCTCCAGGCAGGTCCACGCCTCCCCGTGCGCCAGCCCGATCCGGCGGAAGTCCGCCCGAGCGTCCACCAGCAGCTGCCGGGCGAAGCCCGAGTTCCGCAGGTTGCCGGTCTGCGCCGCCCGCTGGTCGCGGGTCACCCGGCCCGAATGGTGCCGCGCGCACGCCAGCCCGTACACGTCCCGCATCCGCGAGAACATCGTCCGCGCCCGCTCCAGCTCCCGCACCGCCCGGTCCCGCTCGCCCAGCTCCTCCAGCGCCTGCCCCAGGTAGTACAGGGACCACGCCTCCCCGCGGACGTCCTCCGCCTCCCGGTGGCGTACGTGCGCCTCCCGCAGCCGGCCCGCCGCGGCCGACGGGTCTCCGCCCACCAGCCGTGACCGGCCCAGCTGGGTCATCGCCCACGCCTCGCCCCGGGCGTCACGGGTCCGCCCGTACAGGTCCAGCGCCCGGTGGAAGTCCTCCTCCGCCGCCTCCACGGCGTCCGTCCTCAGGTACACCTGACCCCGCTGGAAGTGCGCCCACGCCTCCCCGTGCACGCTCTCGCTCTCCCGGTGCAGGGCGAGGGACACCTCCAGCAGCGACAGGGCCTCCGGCAGGTGCGCCAGGTCCCGCTCCACCGCCGCCAGCGCGTGCAGCGCCCACGCCCGGTCGCCCGTCAGCTCCGGCGCCTCCTGCATCGCGACCGCTTCGCGGATCTTCGCGGCCGCCTCCGCCAGATGTCCCTGGTGGTGCAGGGTGATGCCCAGCGACACCAGGGCACGGGCCGCCCCCGCCTGCTGGTTCGCCTCCCTGAACTGGTCCACCACCGAGCTCAGCGTCGTACGCGCCCGGTCCAACTCGCCCAGCTGCCGCGCGGCGATGCCCGTACGCCACTGCACCGAGCGGACCAGCACGGCCCGGCTGTCGCCGGCACCACCGACGCCGGACTTGCCGTCGGACGTGACGGAATCGGGGCTGTCGGAATCGGGGCTGTCGGACCCGGGCCGGTCGGACCCGGGCCCGTCGGCCGTCCCGGCCACCGCCTGCGTCAGCTCGTTGATCTCACCCAGCCGGTACAGGTCCCCGCGCAGCAGGCAGTGGTCGCACAGCGCACCCAGCAGGTCCAGCACCGCCTGCTGGTCCACCCCCTCGGTGTGCCGCAGCGCCGCCGTGATGAAGGAGGACTCCTCGTCCAGCCAGCCCAGCGCCGCCTCCACGGAGGCGAACCCGTGCCCGCCGAACTGGTTCGCCCGGGTCGAGGTCCGCCCGTCCACCAGCCGGATCACCGAGTCGGCGAGCTGGGCGTAGTTGCGGATCAGCCGCTCGTGCGCGGCCGCCAGCACCTCCCGGCCGGGGGTCTCACGCTGCCGGGCCGCCGCGTAGGCACGCACCACGTCGTGCATCCGGAAGCGGTTCCCGCGCACCCGGTCGACCAGCCCGGCCCGCCACAGCTCCTCCAGCGTGGCCAGCGCCTCCTCTTCCGGTACGTCGAGCAGCGCGGCGGCGGCCGCGGCCCCGAGCGAGGCCCGCCCGGCCAGCGGCAACCGCACCAGCAGCCGCGCGGCCCCTTCCGGCAGCTCCCGCCCGGCGACCCGGAGCGCCCGCGCGGCCGGCCCGCCCGTACCACCGACACCGACGGCACCCCTGGCACCATCCGCACCACCCGCCACGCCCGCGCCGCGGGGGACGTCCGGGAGGGCCGCCGCCCGCACGGCCTCCGCCAGCGGCCCGGCCCCGAGCCGCGGCACCAGCGGCCCCAGCACCCGCAACGCCAGCGGCAGCCCCCCGGCCTCCCGTGCCAGCCCGGCGGACTCCACGGGAGCGGACTCCATGGAACCGGACTCCGCCTGCCCGCCCGCCCCCGCGAGCAGCAGCCGGACAGCCTCCTCCCCGGCCAGCGGCGCCACCTCCAGGTGGTGCACCCACGCCGGGGTGTCCGCGGGCAGGGCCAGCGGCTCGCGGGCGGTGACCAGGACCAGCGAGTCCGACCGCTCCGGCACCAGCAGCCGCACCTGCTCCGCGTCCACGGCGTCGTCCAGCACCACCGCCACCGGCAGCCCCTGCACGTGCTGGTGGTACAGCTCGCCCAGCTTCCGCACCTGCTGCTCCGTCGAGGCCCGCTCCCGGAACAGCAACTGCTCCCGCGGCGCCCCCAGCCGGTTCAGCAGGTGCAGCAGCGCCTCCCGCGTCGGCAGCGGGGCCTCCCCGCCGGGCAACGCGGACTCCCCGCCAGGCGACGGGGAGTTCCCGCCCTGCGGCGCCGACCCGCCCCGCAGGTCCACCACGCACGCACCCCGGTACTGGTCCCGCAGCCGGTGCGCCACCCGGAGCGCCAGCGTCGTCCGCCCCACCCCCGGCTCGCCGTGCAGGACCACCACCACCGGCCGGGTCTCCGTACTGGCCCGCGCCGCCTGCACCCACTGCCCGATCCGCGCGACCTCCGCCCGTCGCCCCTCGAAGTCCCCGGCCGGCTCGGGCAGTTGCCCGAAGCTCTGCTCCAGCACCCGGCGCCTGCGCGCCTCGGCGCTCCGGTCCGCCCCGCGCAGCTGCGGCCCGGTGCCCGGCGCCCGGCGCGGCACCCGCGCGGCCACGGCCACCTTCCGCTGCTGCTCCAGGAACGGCCGGATCCCGCGCACCTCCAGCGCCGACAGCCACTGCAGCCGCAGCTGCTCCGGCCCGCCCGGCTGCCCCAGCGCACCCGCCCGCCGGTGCGCGGCCGGCAGGTGCGTCGCCGTCACCTTCAGTACCGCCGTGACCGCCCCGGCCGCACCCACCACCGCCCCGGCCCCCAGCGCCGTACCGGAATCCACCCCGAGCGCCATGTCCGCCCCGAACGCCGCCAGCGCCCCGACCGCCGTCACCAGCAGCGCCGTCGCCGTGTTCCCGCGCCGGAACGCCTCGCCGAGCGACTCCTCCCCGGCCGCCGCCCCGTCCAGCGCGCGTACGTACGCCCCGTACTCCTCCGCCGCGCTCGCGGCCAGCGCGTCCAGCGCCTCCCGCCCCCGCGCCAGCAGCACCGCCCCGTCGACCGCCGCCGCCCCGGTCCCCGACCGCCGCACTTCCTCGTCGACCGCCCGCGCCAACAGCCGCTCGGCCTCGCTCCGATGGACGTCCCGCATCAGCAATTCCCTCCGAGCGTCCCGACAGGGCTCCCCAGTGTCCTGCCCACCCCCCTCCTTGGCGAGAGAATCTGAGCTAGATCAGAGGGAAGAACGGGCACCTACACTCAACCTTCTTGATCCAACTCACCTACACGGGGGCTGACATGACGGTGCGTGACATCAGAGCGGCGGCACGCCTGATAGGCCGGCGCAACGCCTTCCGCTACCTCGCCATCGGCGCCGGCGCCACCCTGCTGGCCGCCTGCGCGGGCAAGAAGGACCCGGCCGCCCGGTCCGCGACTTCCGCACCCGCCACCGGCACCGCCACCGGCACCGGCACCGGCACCGGCACCGGCACCGGCACTCCGGCGGGATCCCCCACCGGGGCCGTCGTCCCCACGCCGTCGCGCACGGTGCTGACCCGGGCTCTCGAAGCCTTCCTCAAGGGCGCCTGGACCATCGAATCCACCATGGCGGGCGGCGACGTGGTCCGTGGCAAGGCCACGGTCGACCTGGCCTTCTGGTCCATCGCATGGGAGGGCGGCGAGGGCGCGTGGCGCGGTGCCCACCGGCTGCACGGCGGCGGTGTCCTCGCGATCGAGGTCCACGAAGGCCCGAAGGCCCTCACCAGGGAAACGGGCACCCAGGCCCACCAGGTCCCCGAAACGGTGGGCGACGGCTTCGAACTCACCCTGCCCTGGCAGCCTCCGGGCACCCGCCGCCCCGCCGACGACCAGCGCCTGTCCGTCACCTGTGCCGGCAACACCCTGACCATCCGCCACGTCGAACGCTCCGGCAGCACCACCACCCACGTCTGCACCCGCGCCTGACGCTCAGGGCGCATGGCATCCGGAACACGCCCTGATCAGACCCGCCTCGTCCGGCCGGGGGCCGCCTCGACGTCCATCAGGCGGACCGGCTGCGGTCCCTGCGGGTGCCGGTGGGCTTCCTGCGGCAGGATGGCCGTATGCCGAACCGCCTCGCGAACGAGACCTCCCCCTACCTCCTCCAGCACGCGGAGAATCCGGTCGACTGGGTGCCCTGGGCGTCCGGGGCGTTCGAGGAGGCGCGGGAGCGCGGCGTGCCGGTGCTGTTGAGCGTCGGCTATTCCTCGTGCCACTGGTGCCATGTCATGGCCCACGAGTCGTTCGAGGACGAGACGACCGCCGCCTTCATGAACGAGCACTTCGTCAACATCAAGGTCGACCGCGAGGAGCGGCCCGACGTCGACTCCGTCTACATGGAGGCGGTGCAGGCGGCCACCGGGCAGGGAGGGTGGCCCATGACCGTGTTCATGACGCCGGACGCCGAGCCGTTCTACTTCGGGACCTACTTCCCGCCGGAGCCGCGGCACGGGATGCCCTCCTTCATGCAGGTGCTCGAAGGGGTGCGGACCGCCTGGACCGGGCGGCCCGACGAGGTGGCCGAGGTGGCCAAGCGGATCGTGCGGGACCTCGCCGGGCGGCAGTTGGACTACGGGCGGGCCGGGGTGCCCGGGCCGGAGGAGATGGCGCGGGCCCTGCTCCAGCTCACCCGGGAGTACGACGCGGCGCACGGCGGGTTCGGCGGGGCGCCCAAGTTCCCGCCGTCCATGGTGATCGAGTTCCTGCTGCGGCACCACGCCCGCACCGGCGCCGAGGGCGCGCTCCAGATGGCCGCCGACACCTGTGAGGCCATGGCGCGGGGAGGGATCTACGACCAGCTGGGCGGAGGGTTCGCCCGGTATGCGGTGGACCGGGCGTGGGTCACCCCGCACTTCGAGAAGATGCTCTACGACAACGCCCTGCTCTGCCGGGCCTACGCGCACCTGTGGCGGGCCACCGGGTCCGAGATGGCGCGGCGGGTCGCGGTGGAGACCGCGGACTTCATGGTGCGGGAGCTGCGGACCTCCGAAGGCGGGTTCGCCTCGGCGCTGGACGCGGACAGCGAGGACCCGGTCAGTGGGAAGCACGTCGAGGGGGCGTACTACGTCTGGACGCCGGAGCAGCTGCGGGAGGTGCTCGGCGAGGAGGACGGGCTGCTGGCGGCGGAGTACTTCGGGGTGACCGAGGGGGGCACCTTCGAGCACGGGACCTCGGTGCTGCAGCTGCCGCAGGACGGGCCGGTGGTGGACGGGGAGCGGATCGAGGGCATCCGGGCCCGGCTGCTGGAGGCCAGGGGGCAGCGTCCCGCGCCGGGCCGGGACGACAAGGTGGTGGCGGCCTGGAACGGGCTGGCGATCGCCGCGCTCGCCGAGTGCGGGGCGTACTTCGGGCGGCCCGATCTGGTCGAGCGGGCCACCGAGGCGGCCGATCTGCTGGTGCGGGTGCACTTCGACGCGGCCGCCGGGCGGGCCCGGCTGACCCGGACCAGCAAGGACGGCAGGGCCGGGGCGAACGCGGGGGTGCTGGAGGACTACGGCGACGTCGCCGAGGGCTTCCTGGCGCTGGCCGCGGTCACCGGCGAGGGCGTGTGGCTGGATTTCGCCGGTCTGCTGGTGGACCTGGTGCTGGACCGGTTCACCGCCGAGGACGGCACCCTCTACGACACCGCGCACGACGCGGAGCGGCTGATCCGCCGGCCGCAGGACCCGACCGACAACGCGGCCCCGTCCGGCTGGACGGCGGCGGCCGGCGCGCTGCTCTCGTACGCCGCGCACACCGGGTCGGAGGCGCACCGGACGGCCGCCGAGCGGGCGCTGGGCGTGGTCCACGCGCTGGGTCCGCGCGCCCCGCGCTTCATCGGGCACGGGCTGGCGGTGGCGGAGGCGCTGCTCGACGGTCCGCGGGAGGTCGCGGTGGCCGGGCACCCGGACGACCCGGCCACGGCCGAGCTGCACCGGGCGGCGTTGCTGGGGACGGCTCCCGGGGCGGTCGTGGCGGTGGGCATGCCGCAGGGTGAGGGGGCGGGTGACGGGGAGTTCCCACTTTTGGCCGAGCGCACACTCGTGCACGACCTCCCCACGGCGTACGTGTGCCGCCACTTCGTCTGCGCGCGGCCTACGACGGATCCGGTCGAATTGGCCCGCCAGTTGGGTGGGGTTCGTCCCTGAAGATCCCGGAGTGCCGTCAACTCCACTGGATGATGGCTCAGTTCGGAAACGTGGTTTTTATCTGAAGAGTGTCTGGGTTTCACCTCCGCTGCCTAGTCTCATGGCTGCGGGGGCGGCGGGCCGGGGGGCCTGCCGGTGGTTCCCCCAGGGGGGTTTTCAGCTCGCCGCGGTCCGGCCAAGGGCCGGCCGCGGCCTGCCCGTGGGGGGATCTTTTTGTTCACGTCCGTCTTCATTGCTGCCATTTCCCTGGCGCTCTTCTGGATGGCCGCGTTCACGCTGTGGTGGCAGATGCACGCCTGGCGCACGCCCGAGACGCTCGCGGCCACCCGCTTCGACCGGCCCGACGGCGAGGGCGGGCTGTCCTTCTCGCTGCTCCTGCCGGCCCGGCACGAGCAGGCCGTTCTGGAGCACACCATCGACCGGCTGCTCGAATCCGGCCACACCGACTACGAGATCATCGTGATCGTCGGCCACGACGACCCGGAGACCGCGGAGGTCGCCGAGCGGGCGGCCGGCCGCGCGCCCGACCGGGTGCGGGTCGTCGTCGACCACCACGAGGCGAAGAACAAGCCCAAGGCCCTGAACACCGCGTTGCCGCACTGCCGGGGCGACATCGTCGGGGTGTTCGACGCCGAGGACCAGGTGCACCCGGAGCTGCTGGCCCACGTGGACCACGCGTTCCGCTCCACCGGCGCAGACGTGGTCCAGGGCGGGGTCCAGCTGATCAACTTCCACTCCAGCTGGTACAGCCTGCGCAACTGCCTGGAGTACTTCTTCTGGTTCCGCTCCCGGCTGCACCTGCACGCGCAGAAGGGGTTCATCCCGCTCGGCGGCAACACCGTGTTCGTCCGCACCGAGGTGCTCCGCGAGGCCGGCGGCTGGGACCAGAACTGTCTGGCCGAGGATTGCGACCTCGGCGTACGGCTGTCCTCGGTCGGCAAGAAGGTGGTCGTCGCCTACGACTCCGACATGGTCACCCGTGAGGAGACCCCCGGGTCGCTGCTCAGCCTGCTCAAGCAGCGCACCCGCTGGAACCAGGGCTTCCTCCAGGTCTACCGGAAGAAGGACTGGCGGCAGCTGCCCGGCCGCGGGCAGCGCTGGCTGGCCCGCTACACCCTGATGACGCCGTTCATGCAGGCGGCCTCCGGGGTGATCATCCCGGTGAACGCCGCGGTCGCGCTCTTCCTCGACGTGCCCGTCGGGATCGCCATCATCACCTTCCTCCCGATGATCACCGCGATGGTGACGTTCGTCTTCGAGATCGTCGGGCTGCACGACTTCGGCCGCCAGTACGGTCTGCGCGTCCGCTTCGTGCACTACCTCAAGCTCGTCGTGGGCGGCCCGTTCTACCAGGTCATGCTGGCCGGCGCGGCGATCCGGGCGGTCTGGCGCGAGCAGCGCGGCCGCAACGAGTGGGAACTCACCAGCCACACCGGCGCCCATCTCACCCGAGAGGACAGCCTCCAGTGACCGCCACCCTGCCCCCGGCCTCCGCCACGGCGACGGCCCCGGCCACTGAACCCCGGTCCGCCGCCGCCGTCTCCTCCACCACCACCCGTCCCGGCCCGGGCGGGCCCGGCGCATCGCCCGCCTGGGTCCGTCCGCAGGTCCGGTTCCGGAGCTCGCGCCCGGACCTCCTCCTCTGCGGCGTGCTGCTGCTCGCGATCCTGGTCGTGCAGGGCTGGAACATCACCGCCTTCCCGCCGCTCTCCGACGACGAGGGCACGTACCTCGCCCAGGCGTGGGCGGTCCAGCAGGGCGAGGGCCTGGCGCACTACACGTACTGGTACGACCACCCGCCGCTGGGCTGGATCCAGGTCGCCGGCCTGACCTACCTCCCCTCCCTCTTCGTGCCCGAGTCGATGACCGTCGCCTCGATGCGCTTCGTGATGCTCGTGGTGTCGGCGGCGAGCGCCGTCCTGCTCTACGTGCTCGCGCGCCGGCTGTGGCTGCCCCGCTGGGCGTCCGGCCTGGCGATGGCCCTGTTCGGGCTGTCCCCGCTCTCGGTGGTGCTGCAGCGGGAGATCTTCCTGGACAACCTGGCGGTCATGTGGATGCTGCTGGCGTTCTGCCTGGCCGCGTCGCCCAGCCGCCACCTGTGGCACCACTTCGGTTCCGGTCTGGCGGCCGCCACGGCGGTGCTGACCAAGGAGACGATGCTGGTGGTGCTGCCGGCGCTGCTGGTGACCATGTGGCGGCACAGCCACCGTGACACCCGCAAGTTCGCCGTCACCGGCGCCGTCACCGCCTGTGCCCTGATCGGCCTGTCGTACCCGCTGTACGCGCTGCTCAACGGCGAGCTGTTCCCCGGCGAGGGCCATGTCTCGCTGATCGGCGGGATCACGTACCAGATGGGCCGCGAGGGCTCGGGCTTCATCCTCGACGCCGGCTCCGGTTCGAACGGCGTCTTCGAGTCCTGGCTGTACTACGACACGGTGCTGCCGCTGGGCGGCCTGGCCGGCGCCGTCCTGCTGCTGCTCACCCACCGCTGGTCGGTGACCGCCCGCGCGCTGGCCGGTCCCGCGCTGGCCGCGGTCATCCTGGCCCTGGTCGCGATGCGCCCGTCCGGCTACCTGCCGGCCATGTACGTCATCCAGGCCCTGCCCTTCCTCGCGCTGGTGCTGGCCGGCGGCGCGGCCAGCATCACCCACGCCGTGCTCCGCCGCGGCCGGTGGCGGATCACCTACGCCCGCCGGGCCGTGCTCGCCGTGCTCGCGGTGACCGCCGCGGTGTACGTCGTCCCGCGCTGGTACGAGGGGAACCGTACGGCGCTCACGGTCGATGCCAACGCCCCCTACCGGCAGGCCGCGGCCTGGCTGGGCACCGAGGTCGAGGCCCCGGAGCACACCCGGGTGCTGCTCGACGACGCGCTCTGGCTGGACGCGGTGCACGCGGGCTTCCGGCCGGGTCTGGGCGCCATCTGGTTCTACAAGGCCGACCTCGACCCCGCGGTCACCAAGACCCTGCCGCGCGGCTGGCGGGACATCGACTACGTGGTGTCCTCGCCGACGGTGCGCCGGGACGCCCGCGACCTGCCCAACGTCAAGGCGGCGCTGGAGCATTCGACACCGGTGGCCGTCTTCGGCAGCGGTGAGGACCGCGTCGAGATCCGCAGGACGAACCGCGAGGACGGCGGGAACAGCGGGAACGGCGGGAACAGCAGCAACAGCGGCAACAGCGGGAGCAACAGCGGCCGGACGACCACCCCGAGCGGGAGCTGAGGCGCGCCATGAGTGAAGACCTGTGGACCTCCGCCGTACCCGATCCGACCCTGGAGGCGGCGCCATCGGAGGCGCCCGGCAGCGTCACCGTGATCATCCCGACCTTCAACGAGTCCGGGAACGTACGGGAGTTGCTGCGCCGGCTGACCGACTCCCTTCCGGCCCGGCTGCCGGTCGAGGTGCTGTTCGTGGACGACTCCACCGACGACACCCCGGAGGTGATCGAGAAGGCGGCCCGTGACTGCCCCTTCCCGGTGGCCGTGCTGCACCGCGAGGAGGCGGTCGGCGGCCTCGGCGGCGCGGTCGTCGAGGGCGTGAAGCGCGCGGCGACCGACTGGGTCGTGGTCATGGACGCCGACCTCCAGCACCCGCCGCACCTGGTGCCCGAGCTGGTCGGCGAGGGGGAGCGCACCGGTGCCGAACTGGTCGTCGCCTCCCGCTACATCAGCGGCGGCAGCCGGGCCGGGCTGGCCGGGAACTACCGGATCGCGGTGTCCCGGGGCGCGACCTGGCTCACCAAGGGGCTGTTCCCGAAGGTCCTGCGCGGCATCAGCGACCCGATGAGCGGCTTCTTCGCGATGCGCCGCCCGTCGGTGACGGCGGAGGCGCTACGCCCGCTCGGCTACAAGATCCTGCTGGAGCTGGCGGTGCGCTGCCGTCCGGCGAAGGTGGCCGAGGTGCCGTTCGTGTTCCAGGAGCGGTTCGCGGGGGAGTCCAAGTCCACGGCGAAGGAGGGCATGCGGTTCCTGACGCACCTGGCGTCGCTGCGGGCCGCCAGCCCTCTGGCCCGCATGATCGGCTTCGGTCTGATCGGGCTGTCGGGTTTCGTGCCCAACCTGGTGGCGCTGTGGCTGCTGACCCGCTCCGGGATGCACTACCTGCCGGCCGAGATCGTGGCGAACCAGGCCGGGGTGCTGTGGAACTTCGCGCTGATCGAGCTGCTGCTCTTCCGTGACCGGCGGCGGCACCGCCACTGGGCGGACCGGATCGGCCGCTTCGCGCTGCTGGCCAATGCCGATCTGCTGCTGCGGATCCCGCTGATCGCGCTGTTCGTGGGGAAGGCCGGCCTGGCGGTGCTGCCGGCGACCGCGCTGGCGCTGGTGACCACGTTCGTCCTGCGGTTCGCGGCCACCGAGGCCCTCGTCTACCTGCCGCGCAAGGGCTCCCCCGAGCGCCGCGCGGCCCACTGACCCGAGTCGAATCCGGCCCGTGTCGCCGCTGACGCGGGCCGAGCCGCACGAGAGACAAGGGAGTACGGAACCATGCGCATCCCGATACGACGGGTGCGGCGGGGCCGGCGACGCGCCGCCCTGCTCGCCGTAGGGGCGATGGCCGGCGGCCTGCTGCTGACCGCACCGCAGCAGGCCACCGCCGGCCCGCCCAACCTGCTCACCAACCCCGGCTTCGAGACCGCCGGAGCCGCCGGCTCCGACATGCCCTCCTGCTGGTCGAAGTCCGGCTGGGGCAACAACGACTTCACCTTCGCCACCGTCGCCGACGCGCATTCCGGCACCAAGGCGATGCGGGTGACGCTGACCCGCCGGGTGGACGGCGACCGCAAGGCCCTGGTCACCGAGAACACGGCCTGCGCGCCGGCCGTCGTACCGGGCAAGCAGTACGACCTGTCGGCCTGGTACAAGTCCAACACCCCGGACGTGTCGGTGACCGTGTTCCGGCGCGAGTCGACGACCGGGACCTGGCAGTACTGGACCGACCTGCAGAACCCGCCGGTCAGCGCGGCCTGGGCGCGCACGGAGGTCCGTACGCCGGTGGTCCCGCCGAACACGGACAAGATCGCGTGGGGGATCTCGGTGTACGGGGTGGGCACGCTCACCACGGACGACTACGCGATGGAGGAGGTCGGGGCCACCGGTCCCACGCCCACCTGCACCGGCACCGCGGAGGAGTGCGCCAAGGGCAAGTGGGAGGTCATCCCGGCGAAGAACCCGACGCGGTCGATGCACGCGGTGGTGCTGAAGAACGGCAAGGTGCTGCTGATCGCCGGTTCGGGCAACGACATCGCGCAGTTCAACGCGGGCACCTTCACCTCGGCCGTGTACGACCCGGCGAACGGCTCGTTCAAGACCGTCCCGACGCCGGTGGACATGTTCTGCGCGGGCCACGTGCAGCTGTCCGACGGCCGGGTGCTGGTGATGAGCGGCAACAAGGGCTATCCGTCGGCCGACGGCAAGATCGGCTACCAGGGGCTGAAGGACTCCTACGTCTTCGACCCGGCGACGGAGAAGTACACGAAGACCAACGACATGAACGGCGGGCACTGGTACCCGTCGGCGACGATCCTCGGCAACGGTGACGTGATCTCCTTCGGCGGGCTGAAGGAGGACTCCACGGGCAACGTGACCGCGGAGAAGTTCTCCGCGGCGCAGAACAAGTGGCTGCCGATGAACGAGGTCAACCAGACCTGGTCGTACTGGGGCCTGTACCCGTCGATGATCCTCATGCAGGACGGCAGGCTGTTCTACTCGGGCAGCCACACCTTCGGCAACGGCACCCCGGGCTCCGGCGCCTCGGTCTACGACTACGCGGCGAACACCGTCACGGACGTGCCCGGCCTGCGCAACAAGGACCAGCGGGACGAGTCGGCGAGCGTGCTGCTGCCGCCGGCCCAGGACCAGCGGGTGCTGACCGTCGGCGGCGGCAACAACGAGTCGAACCCGGCCGCGAACCGGCTCACCGACGTCATCGACCTGAAGAAGCCGAGCCCGGCGTACACGGCCGGCCCGGACCTGCCACAGGGTCTGGTCGACCAGGGAGCCGGGAAGCGGCCGCAGACCGGCGCCGAGGGCAAGATGTACGTGTCGGCGGTGCTGCTGCCGGACGGGAAGGTCTTCGAGACGGGCGGCGGGCTGCACGACCGGGCCGACCCGGTGTACGAGGCGTCGTTCTTCAACCCGGTCACCAACCGGTACGAGCCGGGGCTGGCCACGGACCCGATCCCGCGGACGTACCACTCGTCGGCGTTCCTGATGCCCGACGGCCGGGTCATGTCCGTGGGCGACAACCCGGGCAACGGCACGTACAACCACAACGTGTCGATCTACACCCCGCCGTACCTGTTCAAGGGCCCGCGGCCGCAGATCACCTCGGTGATCGACAACCAGTGGGTGTACGGGGACACGCAGCGGATCACCGTGAACCGGCCGGTCGCCAAGGCGGAGCTGATCCGCCCGGCGGCGGTCACCCACTCCTCGGACCCGAACCAGCGGTTCGTGGACCTGCCGCTGACCGTGGTGAACGGCACGACGGTGGACCTCAACGTCACCAGCAACCCGAACCTGGCCCCGCCCGGCTGGTACATGCTCTTCGCGGTGGACGCCAACGGCGTCCCGTCGATCGCGCAGTGGGTGCACCTGGGCGGCGCGCCCGCCATGGCCGCACTCTCGGGCGGGCAGGACCAGCCGTCCGCGCACCAGCACACGTTCGCCGACAGGCTGGGCCCGGCCAAGAAGAACCCGGCGAAGCGGGATGCCGCCCCGGTCAGCCCCGGGGTGGCGGGCTGCGACCGGCACTACGGCACGGCGACGGTGTGCGTGCCGACGGTGTTCCCGGCGGAGGTCGGGAACAGCGGCAAGGCCCGCTGCGCGTGGCTGGCCGCGCACAAGTACCCGCAGCGGATGAAGGTCAACGGCAGCGATCCGCTCCGGCTGGACCCGGACGGGGACGGCCGCGCCTGCTGATCCGCACCCGGACGGGGCGGGGACAGCACCCGTTTGACGGCTCGTCACCACCGTCCGGGATGGGGTGTTCCTCCTAGTCTGGGCGCATGCCCGAGACCGCCCTGCCCAGCCCGCGCCGCCACCGACCTCCGGGCCGGTGGCGGCGCCTCGCCGTCCTGCTCGCCGTCGGTCTGCTCGCCGTTCCCGCGCCGGCGTTCGCCGGGCCGCACGCGACCGACCGGACCGACCGGACCGACCGGACCGACCGGACCGACCGGACCGACAGTGCCGCCGTCGGAACGATCACGGAGTTCGCGGTGCCGACCGCGGGCGCCAACCCGGTCGGCATCACCGGCGGCCCCGACGGGAACGTGTGGTTCACCGTGCAGGCGGTCGGGGCCAACAAGATCGGCCGGATCACTCCGCGCGGCACGATCAGGGAGTTCCCCCTGCCCGATCCCGAGAGCTTCCCGGACGACATCACCGACGGTGCCGACGGCAACCTCTGGTTCACCGAGCCCTTCGGCAACCGGATCACGCGGATCACGCCGCGGGGCAGGTTCACCGGTTTCCCGCTGCCGCAGGCGGACAGCTTTCCGTTCGGCATCACCCGCGGGCCGGACGGGAACGTGTGGTTCACCGAGAACGGGGCCGCCAGGATCGGACGGATCACCCCGAAGGGGAAGATCAAGGAGTTCCCGCTGCCCGCCGACAGCCTCCCGTACCGGATCACGGCGGGCCCGGACGGCAACCTCTGGTACACGCTGCCCTTCAGCAACGAGATCGGCCGGATCACGCCGCGCGGCAAGGTCACCGAGTTCGCGCTGCCGAACCCGAACGGTGCCCCGTTCAACATCGCCGCCGGTCCGGACGGGAACCTCTGGTTCACCGACAGTGGCGGCCTCGACCACGAGATCGGCCGGATCACCCCGCGCGGCGAGGTCACCCGGTTCCCGCTCTCGCCGCAGAACACCGGGCCCGTAGGCATCGCGGCGGGCCCGGACGGGAACCTGTGGTTCGCCGAGGCCAACCGCAACCGGATCGGCCGGATCACCCCGCGGGGGAAGGTCACCGAGTTCGACATCCCGACCCCGAACCCGGACAACACCCCCTTCCACATCGCCAGGGGGCCCGACGGGAACATGTGGTTCACGGAGCTGCTCGGGAACCGCGTGGGGCGCGTGATCGTCGGCGGCCGGGGCGGTTCCCCCAGGCCCTAAGCCCGGTAGGCGGCGAGTGAGATGCCCACGTAGTGGGCGATGAAGGCGACCAGGGTCAGTGAGTGGAAGACCTCGTGGAAGCCGAAGAAGCGCGGGGAGGGGTTGGGTCGCTTCATCCCGTAGATGACCCCTCCCGCGCTGTACAGCAGGCCGCCGACGATCACCAGGACGAGGACGGCGATGCCGCCGGTCCGCAGGAAGTCGGGCAGGAAGAAGACCGCGGCCCACCCCATCGCGATGTAGCAGGGGGTGTAGAGCCAGCGCGGGGCGCCGACCCAGAACACGCGGAACGCGATGCCGGCGGCGGCGGCGAGCCAGACCGCCCAGAGCAGGGTCCGCCCGGTGGAGGGCGGCAGCAGCAGCACGGTCAGCGGTGTGTAGGTGCCCGCGATGATCAGGAAGATGTTGGCGTGGTCGAGGCGCCGCAGCACGGCTTCGCCGCGCGGCCCCCAGGTGCCCCGGTGGTAGACGGCACTGACGCCGAAGAGCAGGCACGCGGTGAGGACGTAGACCCCGCACGCCACCCGGCCCCGGGTGGAGTCGGTGAACGCCATCAGGACCAGGCCGGCGACGACCACGGCGGGGAACATCCCGGCGTGCAGCCAGCCGCGCATCACCGGCTTGGCCAGGGCTTCTGCAGTCATGGCGAACATGCTACCTACGGGTCCGTAGGGTCATTATGGGGCTGGCCCCCTTGAGCTTCCGTTGAATCTGGCGTAGATCGTCGGCTTTACCGAAGATTGAATCGAGTGGCGATGCTCACGTGAGAGGCCCCCTGGACATATGCGCAGTCGCACCGGATGATCAGATGAGTGTTGCCGGCACCGGATGAGCGGAGCGCGAAGCGTCCGGGTCGCGGCCCCCACGGGGCAGACATCAAAAACCCCTCTACAAGGAGCAATCGTGGCGCGCGACAACGCGGCTCCCTCCACCTCCCTTCCCACCTCCCACCAGGAACTGATCACCTGGGTCGACGAGATCGCTGCCCTGACCGAGCCCGACCGGATCGTCTGGTGTGACGGCTCCGAGGCCGAGTACGAGCGCCTGTGCGAGGAGCTCGTCGCGAAGGGAACCTTCAGGAAGCTCGACCCGGCTCTCCGGCCGAACTCCTACTACGCGGCCTCCGACCCCTCCGACGTCGCGCGCGTCGAGGACCGCACCTTCATCTGCTCCGAGAAGGAGGAGGACGCCGGCCCGACCAACCACTGGAAGGCCCCGGCGGAGATGAAGGACCTCTTCGCCGGCGAGAAGGGCATCTTCCGCGGCTCGATGAAGGGCCGGACGATGTACGTCGTCCCGTTCTGCATGGGCCCCCTCGGCTCGCCGCTCTCCGCGCTCGGCGTCGAGATCACCGACTCCGCCTACGTCGCGGTCGCCATGCGCACCATGACCCGCATGGGACAGGCGGTCCTGGACGAGCTCGGCACCGACGGCTTCTTCGTCAAGGCCGTGCACACCCTCGGCGCTCCGCTCGCCGAGGGCGAGACCGACGTCCCGTGGCCGTGCAACACCACCAAGTACATCTCGCACTTCCCCGAGACCCGCGAGATCTGGTCCTTCGGCTCCGGCTACGGCGGCAACGCCCTGCTCGGCAAGAAGTGCTACGCGCTCCGCATCGCCTCCGTCATGGCGCGTGACGAGGGCTGGCTCGCCGAGCACATGCTGATCCTCAAGCTCACCCCGCCGCAGGGCGAGGCGGAGGCCCCCAAGTACATTGCGGCTGCGTTCCCGTCCGCGTGCGGCAAGACCAACCTGGCCATGCTGGAGCCCACGATCCCGGGCTGGACGGTCGAGACCATCGGCGACGACATCGCCTGGATGCGCTTCGGCGAGGACGGCCGCCTCTACGCGATCAACCCCGAGGCCGGCTTCTTCGGCGTCGCCCCCGGCACCGGCGAGCACACCAACGCCAACGCCATGAAGACGATGTTCGCCAACACCGTCTTCACCAACGTCGCGCTGACCCCGGACGGCGGCGACGTCTGGTGGGAGGGCATGACCGAAGAGGCGCCCGCGCACCTCATCGACTGGAAGGGCAACGCCTGGACCCCGGAGTCCGAGACCCCGGCGGCCCACCCCAACGCCCGCTTCGCCGTCCCGGCCGCCCAGTGCCCGACGATCGCCCCCGAGTGGGAGGACCCCAAGGGCGTCCCGATCTCCGCGATCCTCTTCGGCGGCCGCCGCGCCTCCGCCGTCCCGCTGGTCACCGAGTCCTTCGACTGGAACCACGGCGTTTTCATCGGCTCGAACATCGCCTCCGAGAAGACCGCCGCCGCCGAGGGCAAGGTCGGCGAGCTGCGCCGCGACCCGTTCGCCATGCTGCCGTTCTGCGGCTACAACATGGGCGACTACATGGCCCACTGGGTCAAGGTCGCGGCCGACAAGGACCAGGCGAAGCTCCCGAAGATCTACTACGTGAACTGGTTCCGCAAGAACGACGCGGGCAAGTTCGTCTGGCCGGGCTTCGGCGAGAACGCCCGTGTCCTGAAGTGGATCGTCGGCCGGCTCGACGGCACCGCCGAGGGCGTGGAGACCGCGATCGGCGTCCTGCCGACCAAGGCGGCCCTGGACCTGGACGGCCTCGACATCTCCGACGCCGACCTGGACTTCCTCCTCACCGTCGACAAGGAGGTCTGGCGCGAGGAGGCCGCCCTGGTCCCCGAGCACCTCGACACCTACGGCGACCACACTCCCAAGGAGCTGTGGGACCAGTACCACGCGCTGGTGGAGCGCCTCGGCTGAACGATTCGCCGACCGGTGACCAGCCGGTCGGCGTCCGCCGAGACCTCCGCACTGCGCGGATTGAACGTGGGAACCCCCGACCAAGCGGTTCCCACCGCAGCACCCGGCCTGTCCAACTGTCAGGAAGAGCGTCCGCGCTCCTCCAGATAGGTCGTGTGCGTCTGCTGACGGCGGGCCTCCCTGTCCTGGAGGCCCGCCGTCAGGCGTTCCGCCTCCTCGAACAGCAGCCCCAGCTGCCGCTCCAGGTGCCGCTCGGGCGGCACCGACCCCGGCTGCAGCCGGCTCCACCAGCGGGCCCGGTTGTAGGTGTCCACGCACTCCGGCACGTCCTGCCGGACCGCCCGGGACAGCGCGTGCACCGCCTCCGGCTCGGCCCGGAGCACGTCCGCGACCCAGCCGGGGTCGAGCAGGGCCTCGTACAGCCCCAGCAGTTCGGTCAGCTTCCCGCCGCCCGCCGGCGGCAGTTCCACCTCGGCCAGGTAGGCCCGCAGCCGCCCGAAGTCCTCCCGCAGCACGCCGAGCTGCTCCCGCGGGTCGAAGTCCGGTACGGGGGTCCGCTCGGGCGGGGCGATCAGCGCCCCCGCCGCGTACAGCCCGGCCACCACGGCCGGCCAGAACGCACCGGCCGCCCCGGTGAGGGCCAGCCCGACACCGAGCAGCCCGCCGGCGCTGCCGGCCAGGTTCTTCTTCGACTCCAGGTACGTCAGTGCCCGGCCGGCCATCGGTGCCCTACTGGTAGCCACGGATCTCCTCGAAGGCGCCGTTCAGCGAGCCGTTCCCGTCGGTGGCGTCGAACACCCGGCCCCCGGTGAGCTCCGCGATGTGCGACAGCTCCTTGCGGTCCGAGTCCCCGAACAGCACCGCGAAGACGGGCGTCCGGCGCCGTGTCTCGGGGAGCCCGGCGAAGAACCGGTCGAAGTGCTCCGCGCCGACGCCCTGGGTGTTCTGCCCGTCCGTCATCAGCACGATCGAGGTGAAGCCGTCCGCACCGCCCTTGCCGAGCTGCTCGTACGCGGCCTCCAGACTGCTGTAGACCGCCGTACCGCCCTCCGGCTCCAGCCCCTGGACGTCCTTGCGGATCGCGTCCAGCGCGGCGTCCGCCCGGCCCGGTTCGACCACGTGCGTCCGCACCTCCTTCACCTGCGAACCGAACGGCAGCAGGGTGACCTCCTCGCGGTCCCGGAACCGCCGGCCGGTCAGGGAGCCGCCCGTGCCGGTCAGTTCCGTCAGCGCTTTCTTCAGCCGCCCGATCCGGTCGCCGTCCGCCATCGATCCGGAGGTGTCCAGCACGTACACCGTCCGCGACGGGCGGCGCAGCTGGTGCTCGTACGAGGCCAGCAGCCCGTCCGCGACGGTCCGGGTGCCGGGGAACGGCAGCTCCCGGCGCGGCTCGGCCGCCAGACCCGGGGCGAGGGCCACCCCGGCGGCCACCGGGCGCCGGAACGTCCGGTCGGTGATCTCCTTCTGCGCCGCCGGGCCCCGCAGGTGCTCGGTGAGCGCCCGGCCCGATTCGCGGGCCCCGGCGGGCGCCGAGGTCAGCAGGGTCAGCGGGTAGTCGGCGGTGACCACCCCGTCGCGGGGCCGGATCACGGCCAGTCCGGCCTTGGCGTCCCGGTTCATCGACAGCAGTACGGACTCGTAGTTGACCAGCGCGTCGACGTCGCCGCGCCGGGCATAGGCGGAGGCCAGCCAGCCGGAGGAGCCGGAGGTGAGCTTCTGCCCGCCGAAGAACTCCTTCAGCCGCGGAGTCACCTTGCCGACGTCCTCCGCGGACAGCGCGGCCTGCGCCCCGGACAGCCCGGAGGCCACGGACACCAGCGCGGCGAAACCGGAGTTGGACCGCACCGGGTCGGTCATCCCGTACCCCAGCCGGCCGGCGGCCACTGCCTCGTGCACGGCGGACCAGGTGACCTCCTCGGGTTTCCACCCGAGCCGCGCCACCGCGTCGGCCTTCACCCCGATCGCCACCGGCGAGGACATCACCGAGGTCTCGGAGCTGAGCTTCCCCGCCGCCTCCGGCCGCAGCCGCAGATAGTCGTTGGAGGCCAGCCAGATGGCGTCGTAGCGCCCGTCGGCCTTCCCCGAGGCGACCGTCTCGACGGCGTCGAGCGTCCCGCTCCAGGTCAGCTCCACCCGCACCCCGGTGGCCTTCTCGGCCCCCTTCAGCACCGGCTCCATGTCGGCCAGTTCACTGGAGGCCAGCACCCGCAGCGTGCCCTCCTTGTAGACGCTCTTCTCCTCGCCGGGCCCTTCGGCCCCGGAGGAGCACCCGGTGACGCCGACGAGCGTCACCCACGCGAGGCCGGCGACCAGCCGGGCCGCCCTCACGGCGTCGCACCCCCTTCGAGCGCGCCCGACGTCCGCGTCCGGGCCAGGTACGCCGACGCCGCCCGGAGCTCGCCCGTCAGGGACTCCACCGTCGCCGCCATCGACTCCGTCGCCTGCACCTTGTACGTGTCGATCGCGTCCAGCGTCCGGTAGATCTCCCCGAAGGCCACCCGCAGGGTCTCCGCCCCCACCGCCGGATCGGCGGCGATCCGCTGGACCTCCCCGCTCTGCGAGCCCAGCATCTCCGCGTTCCCGCGGATCAGGTCCTCCGTCGTCCCCCGCAGCGCGTTGACCTGCTCGACGACCTTCCGCTGGTTGTCCAGCGCCGACGCGAGCATCACCGCGATCCGCAGCGCCGACACCGTGGTCGTCGCGGCCCGGTCCACGCCCTTGATCAGCTCGTCGTTGTTCCGCCGGACCACGTCCATCGCCAGGTAGCCCTGCGCGCACACCGCGAGCTGCGTCAGCAGGTCCTGGTGCTTCTGCCGGACCGGGAACAGCACGTCCGCCCGCATGGCGTCCGCCTGCTGCGGATCGGCCGCCGCCAGCTCGGCCACCCGCTGCCCGACGGCCGCGTCCAGCGCCTCGGTGAGCACCGCGTACTCCTGGAGCTTGCCCATGGTCTCCCACAGCCGGGTCCGCTCCGTGTGCAGCGCCGCGTTGTCCCGGCGCAGTTCGTCCTGGCCGCCGCGCAGTGCGCCGACGATCCGGTTCAGCGTCGCCTGCGAGGAGGCGTACTTCGCGACGTGGTCGCGGAAGCGGTTGCCGCCGGGCAGCCTGGCCAGCAGCTTGCGGGCGCCCTTCGCGGGCGTGTCCTTCGGGTCCAGGTCCTCCACGGTCCGGCGCAGCTCGACCAGGGACCCGGCGACCCGGCCCTGTGCGTCGCCGCCGCCGTCCCCCAGGGAGCGCACGGCCCGGTCCAGCATCCGGTTGGACTGCTGCGCGGCGGTGCGGATGTCGGCCGTGCCCAGGGCGGTGATCTCGCCGATCCGGCCGGCGAACTCGGGCGAGCGGGTGTCGAGTCCGGCGAGGGAGCCGACGTACTCGCCGGCCTTCCGGGCCATCTCCTCGCGCACCTCGTCCTGGAGCGGGACCAGGCCGGCGGCCTGCTCCCGGCGGACCGGGGCGACGGGCTCGGGCGCGGTGAGGACCAGGGGTGCGTCCTCGGGTGGCGTGAGTGTCATGTGCGTACGTCCCCTAGCCCTTGGCCCGCTCGGCGAGCTTCTGCAGGATCCTGACGGTGGGTGTGCCGACCTGGTTGATGCCGGCCAGGTTCTGGTTGAGGTAGTTCGTGTGCGGCGCGGTCGCGCTGGTGAACTCCCGGACGCCGTTCTGCGGGCGGAAGCCGTGCCGGACCGCCAGTTCGCGCAGGGCGGGGTCGGTGGCGAGCAGCTCGCCGAGCTCCTTGGCCGTGTCGTTCAGCGGGACGAAGGTGTGGTCGCTGTTGACGGTGGTGTCCGGGTAGAGGACGACGGTGTCCCCGGCCGGCTGCCCGCGCAGCAGCAGGGCCGCGACCTGGGATTCGTAGACGAGGACCAGGGGTTGTCCGGCCCCGCTGATGAACTCCCGGAACGGGGCGTCGGTGCTGGGCGGCTGCTGGCCCTGCGGCGCGGTCAGCTTGTTGAGCAGCGGTGCGGTCGCCTCGACGCCCTGGTCGTCGGAGACCACGGTGTGGCCGTTGGCGACGTTGGAGAGCGCGGCGAGGTACAGCGCGCCGGAGTTGGAGGAGGCGGGGTCGGTGGACCGGATGAGGACCTTGCCGAGCAGCTCGGGGTGGGCCGCGGAGCCCTTCAGCTGCTGCCAGGTGCGGTCTTCGCGGGCGGCCTTGACGAACTCGCCCATCAGCAGGGTGCCGGTGTTCTTCCCGGTGAGCTTCGCCAGGCCGTTGTCGGCGAGCACCTGTGCGGTGCCCGTACGGGCGACCACGACGAGCGGGGAGAAGAACGGGACGGTCTGGGAACCCTGCGTGCCGGACTTGGCCTTGACCTCCTTGGCCGGTTCGCTGCTGCTCGGGAAGGCGAAGTCGTAGTTTTTCAGGGGGAGTTGGTCCATGGCCCAGGAGCCGGACGTCTCCGTCTTGACGGTGTAGCCCTTGGCGGCGAGGGCCTTGACCACGTCGGGGTCGGCGAAGAACTCGGCCTTTTCGGAGCCGATCACGCCGTGCACGGTCTTCGTTGCCGTGTGTTCAGGGTCCTGGGGGCCGCCTCCTGCGAGGATGACGGCTACCACGCCGCCGATCAGCAGGACTGCCAGGACGATTCCGAGGATGCGTCTCACGGGGGCAGCGTGCTCGCGGAAACCCACATTCCGCGGTGGGGTGAATGAACACCCGGTGACGAGGTGGTCCCACTTCAACAGGGAAGGATGGGCCCATGAGTACGTCGAATGCGGCGGGTGCACGGGATCCATCGGATCCATCGGATCCATCGGATCCATCGGATCCATCGGATCCTCCGGATCCGTCAGGTCCGCCGCGGTGGCAGGGGTGGTTCACCGGTCTGGTGGGGGTGGCGGCGCTGCTGGTCTTCGCCCCGCTGGCCCTGTACGTGTGGGCGGGGGACGCGTCGGCGCCGCCGGGTGCGGCGTACGAACCGGCCCGGGACGCGGCGGTGTCCGGCTGCCGAATCGATCCGGCAAGCAGGCGG
Organism: Streptomyces sp. NPDC089799; assembly: GCF_040684755.1. Classification (NCBI taxonomy): domain Bacteria; kingdom Bacillati; phylum Actinomycetota; class Actinomycetes; order Kitasatosporales; family Streptomycetaceae; genus Streptomyces; species Streptomyces sp. NPDC089799. The sequence goes on from NZ_JBFBGR010000004.1 coordinate 284,673, forward strand.
CTGCTGGCGGAGGTCGAGGTCACGAGCCGGGCTCCGGCTCCGGGCTCCTACGTGCTGACGGTCGAGTTCCGCCAGGAGCCGCCGGTGGGCACGGTGCAGGCGCTGGTACGGCTGGAAGGGGTCGAGCCGGGCGCCACGGTGCGCGGCGAGGCGGTCGGCCCGGTGTGGCCGGCCGGGGTGGCGCCGTGGTGCGGGGTGGCGGGCGCGCGGTTCACGGGCGCGGGGTGAGCACCCCGTAGGCGTCCGTACGTCTTGCGCGCGGGGGCGCGCGGTGTCCGTACGGCGCCCCCGTAAGGGGAGTGTCATGGCGCCCGGCCCGGGGCCTCCGCGGCCCCGGGCCGGGGCCGGTCAGCGGGCCCCGGCGAGGTCGTGCTCGGCGAGGGCTGCGGTGTGCGCGTCCATCTGCTGGGCGGCGAGGATCGCGACGGCGGTGTCGGCGCGCGAGGCGGCCACGAGCAGGACCCGGGCGGCGAGCTCGTGGGCGCGGCGGTGCAGGGTGTTCCGGTCCTCGCCGCCGAGCGCGGCGTGGCGGGCCGGCGGGGTGCCGCGGAGGCGGGCCACCTGGACGGCGATCCGCTCGGCGGCTTCGTCCAGGCCGAGCTCGTCGGTGGCGGAGAGCAGGGTCGTCAGGTGTCCGGCGAGCTGGATGTCCAGCTCCTCGGCGCGGCTGCGGTGGGGGATGTCCTTGCGGCCACGGTCCGTGCGGACCGCAGCCGCCGGCTTGGTCCGGGTCGGCTCGTACATGAGGATGGCCTCCTGCGTGGTCAGGAGGCCATCCTACATTGGATTCGGTCTAAAGTTGAGCTTGATCCTGTTCGGGGTCCCCCGGAAGGGGTCCGAACCGGGCCGGTGTCCGGCTAGTGCTGGGAGTACCCGTCGAGGAACTTCCCGATGCGGGTCACCGCGTCGGCGAGGTCCGTGGCGTTGGGCAGGGTCACGATGCGGAAGTGGTCGGGCTCGGGCCAGTTGAAGCCGGTGCCGTGGACCACCATGATCTTCTCGGCCCGGAGCAGGTCCAGGACCATCTGCCGGTCGTCCTTGATCTTGTAGACGGACGGGTCGAGCCTCGGGAAGAGGTACAGCGCGCCCTTGGGTTTCACGCAGCTGATCCCCGGGATCTGGGTGAGCAGCTCGTACGCCGTGTCGCGCTGCTCCAGCAGCCGTCCGCCGGGGAGCACCAGGTCGTCGATCGACTGCCGTCCGCCGAGAGCGGTGGCGACCGCGTGCTGCGAGGGCATGTTCGCGCACAGGCGCATGTTCGCCAGGATGGTGAGGCCCTCGATGTAGGACTCGGCGTTCTTCTTGGGGCCGCAGACGGCCATCCATCCGGAGCGGTAGCCGGCCACGCGGTAGTTCTTGGAGAGGCCGTTGAAGGTGAGGCAGAGCAGGTCGGGGGCGATGGCGGCGGTGTTGGTGTGGGTCGCGCCGTCGTAGAGGATCCGGTCGTAGATCTCGTCCGAGCAGACCACCAGGTTGTGGCGGCGCGCGATGTCCGTCAGGCCGCGCAGCATCTCGTCGTCGTAGACGGCGCCGGTGGGGTTGTTCGGGTTGATGATCACCAGCGCCTTGGTGCGGTCGGTGACCTTGCGCTCGATGTCGGCGAGGTCCGGCATCCAGTCGGACTGCTCGTCGCACCGGTAGTGCACGGCGGTGCCGCCGGCGAGCGAGACGGACGCCGTCCACAGCGGGTAGTCCGGGGCCGGGACGAGCACCTCGTCGCCGTCGTCCAGCAGGGCCTGCATGGCCATCTGGATCAGCTCGGACACGCCGTTGCCGAGGTAGATGTCCTCGACGTCCAGGTCGATGCCCTTGGTCTGGTAGTGCTGCATCACTGCCCGGCGTGCGGAGAGCAGCCCCTTCGCGTCCCCGTAGCCGTGGGCGGTGCCCAGGTTGCGGAGCATGTCCTCAAGGATCTCCGGCGGGCACTCGAAGCCGAAGGCCGCGGGGTTGCCGGTGTTGAGCTTGAGGATGCGATGACCTGCTGCTTCGAGTCGCATGGCCTCTTCGAGCACGGGGCCGCGGATCTCGTAGCAGACATTGGCGAGCTTCGTTGACTGGATCACCTGCATGACGGGAGCTTACGGGTCCGCCGCCGCGCCCGCCCGTGCTTTGCGGCCCGGTCCGGTGCGGCGTTATGTCCGGTTTCGGGGGATGGGGAGGCGGGGGCCCCGGCTGCCCTTGGATTGACCGGCCCGACCACCGCTCCGACCTGCGGAACGGGTGCACAGGGCCGGGACCGCGGGCGCCGGTGTTGCCCTCGTCACTCCACCCTACGCTCGATGGGTGACGGCGTACGTCGCCTGGGTGAAGCCCGCTCCCAGGGTGCGGGCCGAGCGGAGGGTGAGGTCCACGTCCCGGTCCAGCTCGCCGAAGAGCGGCAGTCCCGAGCCGATGAGGACGGGCACGGTGGTGAGCGTGAGCTCGTCGAGGAGGTCTTCGCGGAGGAAGGTCTGGACGGTGACGCCGCCGTCCACGTAGACGTTCTCCGCGCCCCGCTCGGTGAGGGCGGCCAGCAGTTCGGGCAGCGAGCGGTGGACGCTGATGCGCGGGTCGTCGGCCTCCAGCGTGGTGCTGAGCACGGCCACGTGCTTGCCCTCGTACGGCCAGAAGCCGAAGGTCAGGACCTTCTCGTAGGTGTTGCGGCCCATGGCGAGGGTGTCGATGCCCGCCATGAACTCCTCGAAGCCGGTGTCGCCGGCCTCGGCGCCGCGCTCGGTCAGCCAGTCGATGTCGCCGTCGGGGCGGGCTATGTATCCGTCCAGGCTGACGCCGAGGGTGGTGGCGGTGCGGAAGGAGCGGCCCGCGGGGGCGGAGGTGGCCGGGGTCGTGGCGGCGGCAGTGGCCGTGGTCGTGTCGGCGGTCGTGGCCGGGATCGTGGTCATGTGCGCGGGGTGTCCTTCCGGTAGGGGGCGAGCGTGAAGTGGAGCGCCTGCCGCTGGCGGTCGGCGAGGGTGCCCTCGCGGTCCACCGCCCACAGCATCGCCGCGCCGTTCACGGCGGCCTGGACGGCGGCGGTCAGGGCGGCGGTGTCGGTACCCGGGAGGAGCCCGGCCGAGTCGGCGGCCCGGTCGAGCAGGGTCCGTACGGCCTCGGTCTGCGCCTGCTGGGCGGCGAGCGCGAGCCGGTACAGCTCCGGGTCGACCAGGTCGGCGCAGAGGAAAGCGAGGTGGTTGGCGAAGGCGGTCGGGGAGGCGAGCGGTGCGTGCGTCTCGGCGACCAGTGCTTCGAGGGCGTCCAGGGGCGAGGTGTGCTCCGCCCCGGCCCGCTCGGCATGGCCGCGCGCGTCCTGCGCGCTGTGCTCGGCGAGCGCCAGCAGCATGCCGCGCTTGGAGCCGAAGCGCTGGACGAGGGTCCCCGGGACCAGCCCGACCTCCTGCGCCACCGCGGCCAGCGTGAGCCCGGCGGGCCCGACGCGTCCCATCACCTCGACCAGCGCCCGCAGGATGACGGCGTCCTCGATCCTGCGTGGACGTCCTGCCATGCCCCTGCACCTCCCCGTCGTGTCCCGTCGCCATTAATGAATGACTGTGCATTTATTAATGCATGGATGCCGACCCCGGTCAACCCGGATCCCCCGGCGGGGGATCCGGATCGGCTGCGGGTCAGCTGTGGACGAGCACCAGGGGGATCTCGCGGGTCGTCCGCTCCCGGTGGTCGTCGTACGCCGGCCAGAGGCCGGTCATCAGGGGCCAGTACGCCTCCCGCTCCTCCGGGGTGGCCGTACGGGCCTTCGCCTGGAAGACCGCCGGGCCGACCTGGAGGCGGACCTCGGGGTCGGCGTCCAGGTTCAGGTACCAGTCGGGGTGCCGGTCGGCGCCGCCGTTCGAGGCGATCAGGACGTAGGAGCCGTCGTCCGGGTCCCGGCCGTAGATCAGCGGGGTGCGGACCGCCCGCCCGGAAACGCGCCCCACGGTGGTGAGCAGGAGGGTGGGGACGCCCCGCCAGAGATGTCCTCCGGCACCGCCCGTCCCCACGTACTCGCGCACGTGGTCCAGCTGCCCGCCCGGCTGGGGGTCCCTGGGGTGGTCCCAGTCCACATCGGCCTCGTACATGGGTGATGCCTCTCTCCGCGGGGGGCGACTTGCGCGGTTAACGACAGGCAACGTCCGGAGTAACGTCAATCATTCCATTTTGTGCGGTCGTCGGGTTGTATGCCCGGCCATCCCCGGCTCACGGGCCGGTCGGCCCGGAGGTGGTCAGGACGATCTTGCCGACGGTCCGGCCGGAGGCGGACAGCTCGTGCGCCTTGCCCGCCTCGGCGAGCGGAAAGGTCCCTGCGATGTGCGGGCGCAGCCGACCGTCGGCGGCCAGCGCGGCGATCTCCGCCATTCCCGCGTGGTCGGCCTCCACCGCCATGAACACCGCCCGGACGCCGAGCCGCTCCGCCTCGCCCGCGAGTGCCGCCTCGGCGGGCGAGGCCAGGGAGACGACGATCCCGCCGGGCCGCAGGGTGCGCAGCGACCGCGGGCCGTACTCGCCCCCGACGGTGTCCACGACGACGTCGATGTCCGTGGCGGCGGTGACGAAGTCCGTGGTGCGGTAGTCGATCACCTCGTCGGCGCCCAGGGACCGGACGAAGCCGTGCTTGGCGGCGCTCGCGGTGCCGATCACGTACGCACCCCTGGCCTTGGCGATCTGGACGGCCAGGTGCCCGACCCCGCCGGCCGCGGCATGGACCAGCACGCGCTGCCCGGGCCGTACGTCCGCGGTGTCGACCAGGGCCTGCCGGGCGGTGAGGGCGGCCAGCGGCAGGGCGGCGGCCCGGACGTGGTCCAGGCCGGCCGGCTTGTGGGCGAGGTGGCGGGACGGGGAGGTGGCGTACTCGGCGTACGCTCCGGCCGGGACGGGGTGGCGCGGCATGCCGAACACCTCGTCGCCCGGCCGGAACAGGGTCACGCCGATGCCGACGGCCTCGACGGTGCCGGAGAGGTCCCAGCCCAGCGGGACGGGCGGCCCGCCGGTGCCCGCGAGCCCGCCGGTGGCGCGGTGCCAGACGTCGGTCGGGTTGACGGCGGCCGCGTGGACCCGCACGAGGACCTCGGCGGGCCCGGGTTCGGGGCGGGCGGTCTCGGTGACGCGGAGCACCTCGGGCCCGCCGAAGCCGGTCTGCGTGACGGCCAGCATGGTCTTCGCCGTCTTCTCTGTCTTCGTCGTCTTCGCTGTCTTCGCCGTCTCTGTCTTCGTTGTCGTCTCTGCCGTCTTCGTCGTCGTCATGTGATCAAGGTTGTCGGGGGCCGACGGGCCCGGCCAGTGGCCGGACTGACACGATGTGAACAGATCCGGCCACGGACGGCCGCGGACGGGGGAGCGGGGGGAGCAGCGCATGCACCGGGTCGTCGTACTGGCACTGGAGGGGGTCTACCCCTTCGAGATGAGCATCCCGGTGCGGATCTTCGGGACGGTGGAGGGGCCGGCCGGCGCGCCGCTCTACGAGGTCCTCACCTGCAGTCTCGACGGGCGGCCGGTCCGCACCAGCGCCGATTTCGGCGTGGCCGTCGACCACGGCGGCGAACTGATCGGCACCGCCGACACCCTGGTGATCCCGCCGTTCACCTGCGGGGTCGGCCCCGACGCGACCACCCGCGACTGGCTGCCGGACGAGCTCGCGCAGGCCCTGCGGCGGCTCCCGGCCGGGGCCCGGATCGTGTCCATGTGCACCGCCTCCTACGTCCTGGCCGCCGCGGGTCTGCTGGACGGGCGGCGGGCCACCACCCACTGGAACGAGGCGGAGAGCTTCCGGCGGGCGTTCCCGCAGGTGGACGTGGACGCGGACGTGCTGTTCGTGGACGGCGGGGACGTGCTGACGGCTGCCGGGGTCGCGGCCGGGGTGGACCTCTGCCTGCACCTGGTGCGCCGCGACCACGGCAGCGCGGTCGCCAACCGGGTGGCCCGGCTGTGCGTGGTGCCGCCGTGGCGGGAGGGCGGGCAGGCGCAGTTCATCGAGCGGCCGGTGCCGGAGCCGTCGGCGGAGAGTACGGCGGCCGCCCGCGCCTGGGCACTGGACCGGCTCGGCGAGCCGATCGCGCTCGCGGAGCTGGCGCGGCGGGCGGGGATGAGCGTACGGACGTTCTCGCGCCGCTTCCGGGAGGAGACGGGGACGACGCCGGGGCAGTGGCTGACCCGGCAGCGGGTCGAGCACGCGCGGCGGCTGCTGGAGGTCACGGACTGGCCGGTGGACCGCATCGCGGCGGAGTCCGGGATGGGGACGGGGGCGTCACTGCGGCGGCACCTGGCGGCGGCGATCGGCGTGGCGCCACTGGCATACCGCGCCACGTTCCGCGCCAGGCGCTGACGCGCCCCGGCGGGACGGGCGGCGCGTTCGCGAAGCCGTCGCCGTGTGGGCAGACGTGCCACGGGCGGCACGGGCGGCACGGGTGGGCACACGGCACGCCGGCACGCCGGCCCGCGCCGGACGCGCAGCGCGTGCCTTCGCCCCGATCCCGCTCAGGGGTCGGGCCCCGCCGGGGCGGAGCAAGCGCCGGGAGGGCCCGGGCGCGGGGAGGCGCAGGGCCCCGCACCCGGGCCCCGGGGACGGATCGGGCGGCTACGGGAGGTAGCGCTCGATGACCGTCATCCCCTTCTCCTCCATCAGCTTCCGGGCCTTCTCGACCCGCTCCGGAGTCGGGTCGGCGCCCGTGGCCATCACGAGGTCCTCGGGGTCGTACGGCCGCTCTCCACCGGTCCACAGATGGGCCGGGCGGCTCTCCTTGCCGGGCTGCTTGTCCGCTTCACTCGTCATCTCGAACCTCCATCGGGTCCCCCGGGATCCCCCCGGAACCCCATCCTCCGGCCGAGTGGACATGAACGCACGCCGGAAGGCGACGGCGGCCCGGACGGTGGCCGGCTCAGGCGCCGAGGCCGCCCAGGACCCCGAAGACCGCCAGGCCCGCCAGCAGGGCGCAGATGCCCAGGTTGACCACCCGGTGTTCCCAGAACACCGCCACGAACTCCCGGATCGTCGCGCTCGGCCAGAAGTACCGGGCCGTCGGCGACCCCAGCACCTGCCCGTTCACCCCCGCCTTGCGGGCGGTCATGGCGGCCCGGAAGGCGTGGAAGTTGTTGGTGACCACCACGCACCGGTAGTCCGGCCGGTCCGCCTCCATCATCTCCCTGCTGAAGATCATGTTCTCGGTGGTGGTCCGCGACCGGTCCTCCACCCGCACGTGCTCCTCCGGCACCCCCCGGGCGATCAGCCAGTCCGCCATCGCCCGGGCCTCGGCGACCTTCTCGTCCGGCCCGCGCCCGCCCGAGGTGAGCAGCAGCGGCACCCGCCCGCCCCGCTCCAGCTGGGCGGCGTGGATGCGGCGGCCCTTCTCCAGCCGTGACGCCAGCAGCGGCGGCACGTGCTCGCCGCCGATCAGGCCCGAGCCCAGCATGACCACGTAGTCCACGTCCCCCCGCACCCGGATGCGGCCGTACAGGAACGCGTACGCGAGGAAGCACACGAAGATGAAGGAGACGTACAGCGAGAGCAGCAGCAGGGCCAGCACCGCCGCGTCGAGCGCCGGTGAGCCCCGGGTGCCGACCACCACCAGCAGGGCGACCATCCCGTAGATCGCGAGGCCCACCAGCCCGGAGAGCAGGTTCGCCGGACGCCGGCCCTCCTTGCGGACCATGGTGAGCCCGTTGGCGATCAGCAGCGCGCCGAGCACCAGGATCCCGACGGCCGGCCCGAGGAACAGCAGCACCACCACCGTGACCGCGACCGCCCCCGGCAGGTGCCGCAACTGGAACAGCAGGGCCGGCAGCAGGCTGAGGAAGGCCAGCCCGAGCAGGACCGCGTTGCGGAACCGGCGCCGGTCCTCGCGCACGCTCACCAGGAAGACGAGGAACAGGACCGCGGCCGGGACGAATGCGAGCATGTGCCAATCCTACGAATCGTCCCCGGCGGGCGGTCGGCCCGACGGCAGGCGGCCGACGGCCGACGGCCGGCTCAACGGGCCCGGGGGGAAAGGGCGATGGGAGTCCGCCGTACCGAACGCCCCGCCAGTACGTCCGTCCTGCGCCCGTCCCGGATCACGAACCGCCCGTCGATCAGCACGTGCGGGATCCCGTACGGCAGCCGCCGGGGCCGCTCGTACGTCGATCCCGCCGCGACCGTCTCCGGATCGAAGAGCACCAGGTCGGCCCGGTAGCCCTCGCGCACCAGCCCCCGGTCGGGCAGCCGCAGCCGGGCCGCCGGGCGGCCCGACAGGTGGGCCACGCACTCCTCCAGGCCCAGCACCCCCAGCTCGCGCACGTAGCGGCCGAGGTAGTGCGGGAAGGTGCCGTACGCCCTCGGGTGCGGCTTGGCGCCCTGCAGGATGCCGTCCGAGCCCCCGGTGTGCGCCGGGTGCCGCATGATCGCCCGTACGTTGTCCTCGTGGCCCACGTGCTGCAGCACCGCCGTGCCCAGCCGGTCCGCGAGCAGCAACTGCCGTGCCGTCTCCCAGCCGTCGAGCCGCCGGCCCACGTGCGCTCCGGCGAGCGCGGGATCCCCGACGCCCGAGACCTCCACCGCCGACCAGTCCACCGGTACCCCGTGGCAGCCGTCCGAGCCCGTCACCTCCAGGGCGTGCCGGATCCGCCCGGCGGCCACCGGGTCGGCCAGCCGCGCCAGCAGCGCGTCCGGTCCGCCCTCGTGCGCCCAGCCCGGCAGCAGCGCGGCCAGCGTGGTGCAGCCCGCGGTGTACGGGTAGGTGTCCAGGGTGAGGTCCGCGCCGTCCGCCAGGGCCGTGTCCAGCAGGGCGAGGAGTTCCCCGGCCCGGCCCGCGTTCTCGGGGAAGTTCATGGTGGCGTGGGCCAGGTGCAGGGCGCAGCCGGACCGCCGGGCCAGCGCGACCGTCTCGGCGTAGGCGGCGAGCGCGCCGCGCCCGTACGAGCGGTGGTGCGGGCAGTAGTAGCCGCCGTACGAGGCCACCACCCGGCACAGCTCGGTCAGTTCGGCGTCGTCCGCGTACATGCCCGGGGTGTAGGTGAGGCCGGAGGACATGCCCACGGCGCCGTCGGCCAGGCCCTCCGCGACCAGCGCGCGCATCCGGTCCAGCTCCGCGGGGGTCGCGGGCCGGTCCGCCCAGCCGAGCACCTGGGCCCGTACGGTGCCCTGGGGGACCAGGTAGGCGGCGTTCACGGCGATGCCCCGGCCGCCGAAGCCGCGGTCGAGGCGGTCGAGGTACTCGCCGACGGTCCGCCAGTCGGGGCCGGCGCCGCGGGTGAGGCCGATGCCGCCGCTGTCGCCGGTGCCGGCGGTGTCGCCGTTCCACCCGGCGATCGCGGCGCTCACCCCCTCCAGGGTCCGGTCGTCGACGGGGGCGTACGACAGCCCGTCCTGGCCCAGCACTTCGAGGGTCACGCCCTGCGCGGCCTTGGCGCCGTGGTCCGGGTCGCGGAGCAGAGCCAGGTCGCTGTGCGCGTGCATGTCGATGAAGCCGGGCGCCAGGACGAGCCCGTCGGCGTCGACGGTGACCCGTCCGGGCGGGACCCGGCGGTCCCGCCCGATGACGGCGATCCGGCCCTCGTGCACGCCGACGTCGGCGCGGTACGAGGGCCCGCCGGTCCCGTCGGCGACGCGGGCCCCGCGCAGCACCAGGTCCACCGGCCGGCCGCCCCTCGCCCTCGCCCCCGTCCGCCCGCTAGAAGAACGTCCGGATGCAGTCGGTGACCGTCCCGTCGGGCTCGACCACGGGGATCAGCGGCCACTTCTCGAAGATGGTGCACGGGTGGGCCATGCCCAGGGCCACCCGGTCGCCGACCTCCAGAGCGGTGCCCTCCTCCGTCTCCAGCCAGGCGTGCTGGTCGGACAGCTTGGTCACGGTGATGCCGGTGCCGGGCCGCTCCCGGCCGTCCGCCCCGCGCACGGCCAGCACCTGCGGCAGCCCCAGGTCGTACGCGATGTCCCGCTTGCCGGCGTTGACGAACGCCTGGCCGGGGGTGGGCCGGGAAACGACCTGGGTCCACAGCCGGAAGGCGGGACGCAGGCCGCCCTCCTCGGGGATCCGGTCCTTGAAGGGGGTCAGGCCGGAGTACCAGCCGTGGTCGTGCGAGAGGTACGCGCCGGAGCGCAGCAGCTTCAGGACCGGCAGGGAGAGCTCCGGGACGGCCGAGAACACGTCCGCGACGACGTCGAACCACTCGCTGCCGCCCGCGCTGACGATGATCTCGGGCAGGTCCCGCCCGGCGAACAGGCCGGACTTGTCGAAGTCGGCGGCGAGCGCCACCAGCCGCTCCATCCAGGCCCGGACCGTCGCCGCGTCGGCACCCGGCATGGTCGCCTCGTAGCCGGCCACACCGGACAGCCGCAGGGTGTCGGTGGCGACGACGGCGGCGGCGATCTCGTGGCACTCGGCCTCGGTCCGCACCCCGGTCCGGCCCTCCTCGCCGGCGCCGAGCTCGACCACCACGTCGACCCGGCGCCCGGTGTGGCCGCGCAGGGCGGCGTCCATCAGCTCGACCCCGCGTACGGAGTCGACGTAGCAGACGAAGCGGAAGTCGGGGTCGGCGGCGAGTTCCGCGGCGACCCAGCGCAGGGCGGGCGCGTCGACGAGCTCGTTCGCGAGGAAGATCTTCTCGATGCCGAAGGCGCGGCAGACCCGGGCCTGGTGGGGCATGGCGACGGTGATGCCCAGCGCGCCCAGCTCGATCTGCCGCTCGAACAGCTGCGGGGCCATACAGGTCTTGCCGTGCGGCGCGAAACCGAGACCGTGCCGGTCGCAGAAGGCGGCGAGGGCGCTCAGGTTGTGCTCCAGCGCCTCGGCGTCGAGGGTGAGCACGGGGGTGGTGAACCCGCCGTCGTGGAGGTTCCGCCGCTCGGCGGCCAGCTGCCCGACGGTGAGCCCGGCGGCCTGTGCGTCCGGCGGAAGGCCCTTGAACCGGTGGTCGACCGGCTCGTCGGCGAGCCGTCGGGTCGCTTCGCTGCCCATGGGTGTCCTCCGTAGGTGTCGCCCGCGGCAACGGTGGCTGCCCCGGGGCAACGGTTGTTTCCGGTGCCGGTGCCATGCTGTCTAACATCCGGCTGACACCCGGTCAACGCCCGGCTCTGCTGCCCCAGGACCGGCACTGCCCCGACTCCAGGAGAGAAGCATGAGCGAGAAGAGGGCCATCAGCCCCGCCACCCATCCCGCCCCGCCCGCCCGGTTCTCGCACGGCGTGCGCAGGGGGAACATCCTCCAGGTCGCCGGCCAGGTCGGTTACCTGCCCGCGGCCGGGGGGCGGCCGCCGGCCGTCGCCGGTCCCACCCTGCGCGAGCAGACCCTCCAGACCCTGGAGAACGTCCGCTCCGTGCTGGAGGCCGGCGGCGCGGGCTGGGACGACGTGGTGATGATCCGCGTCTACCTCACCGACACCGCGCACTTCGCCGAGCTGAACGAGATCTACGACGCGTACTTCGCGGAGCACCTCAAGGAGTACCCGGACGCGCCGTCCGCCCGCACCACCGTCTACGTGGGCCTGCCCGCCGGCCTGCTGATCGAGATCGACGCCCTGGCCGTCCTGGGCTGAGGTGCGGCGGCGGGCGCCCCTCCGGCGGAGGGGCGCCCGGTCCGTGTCACGTGCAGTACTGCGCTTCCTTGCCGATCGAGCGGTACATGCAGTCCGAGTTCTCCAGCAGCTGCAGCACCGCGTCACGGTTCCGGGCGGTCTCGCGGTCGATCACCTCGTCGGGCGGGTAGAAGCCGCCGCCGCCCGAGCCGGTCGGGTACATCTCGAAGGTGTAGGCGAAGATCTTCTGGTTGCCCCACAGCCAGTCGTCGATCGTCCCGTCCGTGATGTACAGGTCGCTGGACTGCTCGGCGGTGTAGCCGTTGCTGGCGGCCATCTTCTGGCCGACCGCCTTGAAGGCGCCCAGGTCGTCCGCGGTCAGGCCGGGCGCGGTGTCGTTGTACGTCCAGCCGAACGGCCAGAGCACCAGCTCGCTGTACGTGTGGAAGTCGATGGCGGCCTTGATCTGCTGCTTGCCGCCGACCACCCGGCTGCGGACGAAGTCCGAGACCACCTTCACCTCGGGCGCCGACTCGGCGGCCGCCCCGCGGTAGGTCTCGGAGCCCTTGCTGCCGCTGGAGCCGCCGCAGCAGCCCCACTTGTAGTTCCAGTTGCGGTTCTCGTCGGTGCCGACGTAGGAGGAGCCGGAGTTCGGCTGCCGGTTCTTGCGCCAGGACCGGTAGGAGCCGGTGGCGATGTCGTACTCGCCGCCGTCGGGGTTGAGGTCGGGGATGATCCAGATCTCGCGGCCGTTGACCATGTTGGTGACGCGGGCGTCGGTCCCGTAGTCCTCGCCGAACTCGCGCAGCAGGTACAGGGCCATTTCCACGGTCAGGTGCTCGCGGGCGTGCTGGTGGGCGGTGAAGAGGACCTCGGGCTCGTTCTCGTCGGTCCCCACGTTGTCGCTGATCTTGATCGCGACGAGGTCGCGGCCCTGGTACGACTTGCCGATCACGCGCTTGCTCATGATGTTCGGGTACTGCGCGATCCGCTGGTCGATCTCGGCGCTCGCCTCAGCGTAGTTGTGGTAGCGGGAGTCGGCCGAGGGGAAGTCCATGGGGCTCGCCGCGATACCGGGCAGCGAACGGTCCGGGGGCCCGGCCAGGGCCTCCAGCTTGTAGCCGAGCGAGCGCAGCGTCCTGGCCTGCACGGTGTCGGCGCTCACGACCACGGTGTGGTCGTCCACCTCGTCGATCGAGACGCCGTGGCGGAGGAGCGCGGTCCGGTCGGCCGGGGTGGACGGGCCGTGGATCCGGTACTGGACGATGGCCTCGTCCTGGGTGGCTGTGGACGGGGTCGGGGGTGGCGAGGCCGTCGCGCTCATGCCGTAGGCGGGTGCGCCGAGCGCGAGCGCCAGCAGGGCCGCCGTGACGACGGACCTCCGACGGGTGTGTAGCCGCATGCGATCTCCTGGGTCGGGAGGTGGGGGTAGCCGTGCGGACGCGCACAGCGTGCGCTCCTGACATGGCCCGGTCAAGAACGCCAACCGGCCATCCCCACACATGCCCGCTATCCGGAAACCACACCGCGACCCGGAGGCACTACGCCCGTGCGGACGAAGCTTCCTGACGCGACGAAACTTCCTGACGGCTGACGGCTGACGGCTGACGGCTGACGGCTGACGGCTGGCGGCTGGCGGGTCCGGCTCGGGCACCACCGGTCCCGCTCGCGCAGGCCCCACCGGAACCGGTGACGGCCGCCCCGCCCGTCGCGGAGCGGCCGTCCCGCCGCGGACCCGGCCCGTGCGGCCGGCGGGCCGGCTACGGCAGCCCGTGGACCTTCGGCGCCACCGCGTTCGACCAGGCGTTGCCCGCCTTCGCGTCCCAGTTCGTCGACCAGGTCATCGCGCCGCGCAGCCCCGGGTAGGTCTTCGAGGGCTTGAACGATCCGCAGCCCGTGCCCCGGGCCAGGCAGTCCAGCGCGTTGTTCACCACGCTCGGGGAGACGTATCCGCTGCCCGCCCCGCTCGGCGAGGCCGGCAGGCCCAGCCCCACCTGCGACGGGTCGAGCCCGCCCTCCAGCTGGATGCAGGCCAGCGCGGTCAGGAAGTCCACCGAGCCCTGGGAGTACACCTTGCCGTCGCAGCCCAGCATGGAGCCGCTGTTGTAGTACTGCATGTTGACGACGGTGAGGATGTCCTTGATGTTCAGCGCCGTCCGGAAGTACGCGTTCGAGGTCGACTGCATGTCGATGGTCTGCGGGGCCATCGTGAGGACCAGCGAGGGCCCGGCCTTCTGCGACAGCGACCGCAGGGCCTGGGTCATGTAGGTGGCGTTGAGCCCGTTCTCCAGGTCGATGTCGATCCCGTTGAAGCCGTACTCCTGCATCAGCGCGTACGCCGAGTTCGCCAGGTTGTTCGCGGAGGCGGAGTCGTTGACCGTGATGGTCCCCTTCTCCCCGCCGATCGAGAGGACGACCGACTTCCCGGCCGCCTTCTTCGCCGCGACGTCCGCCTTGAACTGCGCCGTGGTGTAGCCGCCGAGGCCGGCCGAGTCCAGGTTGAAGGTGATCCCGCCCGGCGTGGTGGTGGCGTCGGCGAAGGAGACCGCGATGATGTCGTACGCGTTCGGGACGTCCGAGATCCGCTGGACGGTCGCGCCGTTGTCGAAGTTCTGCCAATAGCCGGTGACCGCGTGCCGCGGCACGGACGGATTGCCCGGGTCCGGGTTGCCGCCGCCCGTCGTGGTGCCGCCGACCGGCGCCGACTTCGGGCCTTCGCCCGCCTGGTTGTACGCGCTCACCTGGAAGGAGTACGTGGTGGCCCGGCTGAGCCCGGTGATCTGCGCGGTGGCCCCGGTGACCGTGGCCACCCGGGTGCCGTCCTTGTAGACGTGGTAGCCGTCGGCTCCGCCGACCGCGTTCCACGAAAGGGTGAGCGCGGTCTCCGACTGGCCGGAAACGGTGAGTCCGGCCGGTGCGCCCGGCACGGAGGGGCCGGGTCCGGTGCCCCCGCCCCCGTCCGGTCCGAACACGCTGAACTCGTCCACGAGGAATGCCGGCTGCCCGTACCAGCCGTGCGTGTGGACGGTCACCTCGGTGGTGTTCGCCCCGGTGGTGAAGGTGGTGGACAGCTTCTGCCAGCCGCCGCCCGAGCCGGGGGTCCAGGTGGAGACGTCCTGGGTGCCGGTGCCGGTCGCGCCGAGGTAGACGTACGAGCCCTGGACCTGGGCGCTCAGCGTGTACGTCGAATTCGGCCTGACCTTGACGGTCTGGCTGCAGCGGGCGTTGTCCTGCCCGGCCGGGGTGGCCTTGAGCGCGCCCGCCCCGGCGTACACCGGGGAGGAGACGGGAGCGCCGGTGCCGCCGGAGCAGGTCCAGTCGGCGAGGCCGGATTCGAAGCCGCCGTTGCGGACGTTGTTCACGTCGGCGGCTTGTGCGGTGCCGGTGGCGAAGGCCGTCAGGCCGGCCGCGGCGAGGGCGGCGGCGACCGGGAGGGCGAGCGGGCGCATGCGGTTCACGAGGGCTCCGTGGGGGGAGGGGGAGGGGGGTGGAGCAGGCGGCGCGGGGGAGCAAGTGGGGGATCCCGCAGCCGAGTTGCTCCAGGGTTGGTCCAGACCAATCGCGGTGTCAAGAGTCTGCGCAAAGTGGCCGGAAACGATCGGAGGAGCCTTCCCGGATGTCCGGTTTTCCGGCCACCTGTGACATGTGCTCCCGGCATGGGAATCGGCAAGGCCCTGCCTGACCGGGGAAGACGCGGTTATGGTGCTGCGCAGGAGGGATGGGGGCACCTCCAGCGGCAGCTGGGGGAGCGTCGGCCGCTCGCGGTCGCGCTGCGCGTGCGCGCCGTCGGGCACGTGCGGTGCCCGTACGGGTACGGCCGCCGGACACGCCCGCGGGCCAGGGGAACAGGGGGATTCGCGTGCCGACCGCCATCGCCGTCACCAGCGCCGACCTGGTGCTGCCCGCCCCCGACCGGCACACCCCGCCGGCCGCCGTCCTGCACCCGCCCGACGGGCAGGACCTGGAACGCACCCTCGCCGACACCACCGCCCTGCTGGACCGGCACGGACACCTGCTGGTCCTCCTCCCCGACTGGCTGCCCGCACCCACGGCCCGCCGGCTGCACACCGTCCGCGCCCTTCTGGAATCCGACCGGATCGCGCTGCTCCCGGTCGATCTCCCGCCGCTCGGAACCGCCCTGCTGGCCCGTCAGCTCAGCCAGCTCACCGTCTGCGACTTCAGCCCCGGCGTCATCGCGTCCGCCGCCCGGCTGCTCTCCCACTACATCTACGCCGGCGCGGTCCTCGGCACCGTCGCCCGGCTCGACCGGGTCCCCGTCGACCTCAAGGCACACGCCCGCTCCTGGTCGCCGAGCGCCCAGTTCTCCGTACTGGCCAACCCCACACCCCACCTGGCCCGGCTCGGCCCCACCGCCGAACCGCCGCCCGGCCCCGGATTCGGCACCCACCTCGCCTTCGCCCGCGGCAAACTCGCCGGGGACTGGCCCGCCGCCGAACTCGGCCCCGCCTGGCAGGTCCAGGGCGTCATGGAACACCCCCTGCCCGCCGGCTCACCCGCCTGGTGGGGCACGCCCAAGCTGATCGAGTTCGCCGCGGCCATCCCCGACATCGGCGTCCTCTACCAGCTCGTCGCCTCCGTCCGCCGCGAGGAGTGCCGCTGGTGCGGCCTCGAACTCATCGGCGACCGCTGCGGCTTCTGCGCCACCCCGATCCCGTCGGCGGCCGCCTCGCCCTCACCGGCGGCATCGCCCTCGGGCGCCCCGTCGGCGGCCGCCCGCCCCTGACCGGAGCACCCGCCGCCCCGCCCCCAGCACCTCCCGCCCCCAGCACCTCCCGGCCCCGACACCTCCCAGCCCCGACACCTCCCAGCCCCGATCCGTTCCGAACGACGAGGTCCCACGGCTCATGAACTCACGCCAGCGCCGCGGCGTCATCCTGCTGCTCCTCTCCGTCCTGTGCGCGATCGGCGCGTTCGCCGGAGTGGCCGCGGTGGTCGGCGACGTCAACTCCAAGGTCGGGCCCGAGGTGGAGGCGTACCGCGTGAAGGCCGACATAGCTCCGCACACCGCACTCGACCCCGGGAAGTTCGAGAAGGTCACCATCCCCGAGCGCTGGCGCCCCACGACCGCCGTCACCGACCTCGGCGCGGTCAACGGCAAGATCACCCTCACCACGCTCAAGAAGGGCTCGCTGCTCCAGACGGACATGTTCGTGGACCGCCCCCGGCTGCAGCCCGGCGAGCAGGAGATCGCCATCATGATCGACGCGTCCACCGGGGTGGCCGGCAAGGTCCGCTCCGGAGACAAGGTCAACATCCTCGGCACCTTCAAGGGCAAGCGGCCGACCGACCCCGACCGCTCCGTGATCATGGTGTCGAACGCCCGGGTCATCGACGTGGGCCGGCTGACCCCGGTGGAGAAGTCCGGCGAGCGCAAGGGCACCGGCACCGTGGACGCCGTCCCGATCACCTTCGCCGTGAACGCCAAGGACGCCCAGCGCGTCGCGTTCTCCGAGTCCTTCGCCGAGCACGTCCGCCTCGCCCTGGTCGCCCCCGGCACCGAGACGGCACCCCCGGGCACCGACCGCTGGTACACCCTCGACGGGGACAAGTGAGGCCGGCATGACCACCACCCGAATCCTCCCCGCCACCGGGGATCCGGACGCGGCCCGCACGGCCGTC
Source organism: Streptomyces sp. NPDC089799 (assembly GCF_040684755.1). NCBI lineage: Bacteria > Bacillati > Actinomycetota > Actinomycetes > Kitasatosporales > Streptomycetaceae > Streptomyces > Streptomyces sp. NPDC089799. The sequence continues at coordinate 301,767 of NZ_JBFBGR010000004.1, forward strand.
ACCCTGCTCAGCCAGCTCCCGTCCGTCGAGCCGGCCCGTCCGGTCGCGGACTCCGCCACCCTCCTCGACGTACTGGCGGGCCTGGCGGCCGAATCCGTCGACCACCTCCCCGAGGTGGTCCTGGTCCACGAACGGATCGGCCCGCTCCCCGCCCTCGAACTCATCCGGGAGATCGCCCTCCGCTTCCCGGCGGTGGGCGTCGTCCTGGCCACCTCCGACACCGGCCCCGGCCTGTTCTCGGCCGCGATGGACGCAGGCGCCCGCGGCCTGGTCGGACTTCCCCTCTCCTACGACGAGCTGGCCGCGCGCATCCAGGCCGTGGCCCAGTGGGCGACGGGCGTACGCCGCCACCTGGGCGGGGCCGGCGGCCCGGCCGGCGGTGCCGCCGACGACCGCTTCACCGGCCGGGGCAACGGCCGGGTGGTCACCGTCACCGGGGCCAAGGGCGGGGTCGGCACCACCTTCTGCGCCGTCCAGTTCGCCCTGGCGGCGGCCGCGGCGGGCCGCCGTACGGCCCTGGTGGACCTGGACCTCCAGGCCGGGGACGTCGGCTCCTACCTGGACGTGCAGTTCCGCCGCTCGATGGTGGACCTGGCCGGCATCCAGGACATCTCCCCGCGGGTCCTGGGCGACGCGGTGTACGAACACCCCACGGGCCTCGCCCTCCTCCTCGCCCCTTCGGACGGCGAACGGGGCGAGGAGGTCGACGAACGCACCACCCGCCTGGTCCTCTCCGCCCTCCGCCACCGCTACGAACTGGTCGTGGTGGACTGCGGCACCCAGATGACCGGCGCCAACGCCACCGCCGTGGAACTCGCGGACACGGCCGCCCTCGTCGTGACCCCGGACGTGGTGGCGGTCCGCGCCGCCAAGCGCATGGTCCGGATGTGGGAACGCCTCCAGGTCCGCAAGCCCGAGGACACGGCGATGGTGGTCAACCGCTGGTCCCGCACCACGGAGATAAGCCCCTCCCTCATCGAGAAGATCACCCGCACCCGCCCCACCCGCACCCCCGTCCCGGCGAACTACAAGGAACTGGCCCCGGTCCTGGACGCGGGCCGGGTCCAGGACCTGGACGCGAAGTCCTCCGTCAAACAAGCCCTGTGGAAACTGGCGGCCGAACTGGACCTCCTCCGCGCGCCGACGGACGCCGCCGAAGCCACGACGGCGGGAGCCCCGGGCACCGGCCTGGCCCTCCGCACACCGGGCAAGGCGACCCGCCTCCGCTCCCGCCGCGGCTCCCGGGAGGGCTGAGGCATGCGCCGCGAAGCCCGCCGGGGCAAGGGCGACCAGGGCCAGGTGGCGATCGAGTTCGCCGGCATGCTCCCGCTGATCCTGCTCCTGATCGCAGCGGTCTGGGAGTGCGTCCTGATCGGCTACGCCTTCTCCCTGGCGGGCAACGCGGCGGACGAGGGTGCGCGGGCGGGCGCGGTGGGCGGGAACTGCGGCGCAGCCGCGACGCAGCACATCGGAGGCGGCTGGAACGTCGGCACCCCGGTCTGTGGCCAGGAAGGCAACCTCTACCGGGCCAGGGTCACCCTCAGGATCCCGGTCCTGGTCCCCGGCCTCAACACGGGCCTGGAAATCACCGGCGAGGCCGGCGCAGCCGTGGAAAAGGAGGAGGACCGATGACCGCCCTCCCGGAACACGCTGACGCGAACACGGGTGTCCGGCCGAGCCCGGCCGGAGGCGCAGGGCGCAGCCCCGAGGGTGGGGCGGAGCCCCAGGGGGGTCCGGGGCGCAGCCCCGAGGGGTCCGGGGCGGAGCCCCGACGGGGGCTGGGGCGGAGCCCCGGTTTCGGGAAGGGGCGGGGAGGGGAAGTGGCCCCGCAGGGACCCAACGCCCGCCGGGACCCGGACCGGGGCCGAGACCAGGACGCGGACTGGAGCCGGCACCAGGGCCGGGGCCAGGGCCGAGCCCGGGACCGCGGCCAGGTCGCCCTGGAGTACCTCGGCTTCCTGCCGATCCTGCTCCTCGTCGGCCTCGCCGGCATCCAGCTCGGCTGGACCGCCTACTGCGAGCAGCAAGCCGAAACCGCCGCCCGCACCGCCGCGCGCGTCGCCGCCCGTACGGAGTGGGCGGACGGCCCGGAAGCCGCAGGCATCGCGGCCGGGGAGGCAGCCGTCCGCGCGAGCATCCGCGGCGCCACCGACGTACAGGTCGGTACCGGCGCCGACACCACCACGGCCACCGTGACCATCCGGGTCAACTCCCTCATCCCCGGCCTCGACGTCGGCCCACGCATACGCACCGCCACCATGCCCACCGACCGGAAGAAGGGACCCTGACCCATGACCCGCGTACCGGGGCGACCCGCCCCAGAACACCCGCGCGGCGAGGGCCGTCCCGCCCCGGAACCCCCGCGCGGCGCAGGCCGACCCGCCCCCACCCGCCGAAGCGAGGCAGCACGCCCATGAGCCTGCGCAGCCGCGTGCACACCCCCGACGACCGCCACACCCCCCGCCCCGGCGAGGACGGCCGGCTCGTCTCCTCCTACCGCGCCAAGCTCCTCGAAGAGATCGACCTCGCCGAGATGTCCGCGCTCGCGCCCGCCGAACGCCGCGCCCGTCTCGAACGCGTCCTCGGCCACCTCATCAGCCGCGAGGGCCCGGTCCTCTCCACCACCGAACGCACCGCGCTCATCCGCCGAGTGGTCGACGAAGCCCTCGGCCTGGGCGTCCTCGAACCCCTCCTCGAAGACCCCACCATCTCCGAGATCATGGTCAACGGCCCCGACCACATCTACGTCGAGCGGGCCGGCCGCGTCGAACAGCTCCCGCTCCGCTTCGCCAGCCACGAGCAGCTGATGCAGACCATCGAGCGCATCGTCTCCGCCGTCAACCGCCGCGTGGACGAGGCCAACCCCATGGTCGACGCCCGCCTCCCCACCGGCGAACGCGTCAACGTCATCATTCCGCCGCTCTCCCTCACCGGCGCCACCCTCACCATCCGCCGGTTCCCGCGGGCCTTCACCCTCCCCGAGCTGATCGCCCTCGGCACCCTGGACGAGCAGATGCTCCTGCTCCTCTCCGGCCTCGTCCAGGCCAAGATGAACGTGATCGTCTCCGGCGCCACCGGCACCGGCAAGACCACCCTCCTCAACTCCCTCTCCGCCCTGATCCCGGAGAGCGAGCGGATCATCACCATCGAGGACTCCGCCGAGCTCCAGCTCCAGCAGTCCCACGTGATCCGCCTCGAATCCCGCCCGCCGAACGTCGAGGGCAAGGGCCGCATCACCATCCGCGACCTCGTCCGCAACAGCCTCCGCATGCGCCCCGACCGCATCATCGTCGGCGAGGTCCGCGGCGGCGAGACGCTCGACATGCTCCAGGCGATGTCCACCGGCCACGACGGCTCCCTCGCCACCGTGCACGCCAACAGCGCCGAGGACGCCCTGATGCGCCTCCAGACCCTGGCGTCCATGTCGGAGGTCGAGGTCCCCTTCGAGGCCCTCCAGGACCAGATCAACAGCGCGGTGAACATCGTCGTCCAGCTCACCCGGTTCGCCGACGGCACGCGCCGCATCACCGAGATCTCCGTCCTCGACTCGCACGGCCGCGAGCCGTTCCGGATCATCACCGTCTGCCGGTTCGCGGCCCAGCCGGTGGCCGCCGACGGCCGGGTGCACGGCTGGTTCCAGTACTTCCCGCTGCCGCGCCGCATCGCCGAACGCCTCTACATGAACAACCAGCCGATTCCGCCGGCCTTCGGAGTCGCCGCCACCGACGACCAGCTCACCACCCGGACCGCCCTGTGACCCTTCCCGTCGCCCTCACCCTCACCGCCGCCCTGCTGGCCGCCGTACTGCTGGTCCACGGCCTGCACGCGTACGTCAAGGGCCGCGCGGAACGCACCGCGCTGATCAACCGTCTCTCCGACTCCGGTGAACAGGAGCCGACGGGCCGCCGTCGCCGCTTCCGCGGGGTGGACCGCCGCCTCCGCCGCACCGCCCTGGGCCGCCGCATCGAAATGAAACTGGCCACGACCGGCCTGGACCTCACCCCCGGCGAGTTCTTCGTCTACATGGCCGCCTCGGTCGCAGGCGTCTGGATCGTCGCGTCCTCCCTCCTCGCCCCCTTCTTCGGCCCGGTGGCCGGCCTGATCGGCCTGTGGTCGGCGAACGCCTTCCTCAACTGGCAGCGGGCCCGCCGTACCGAGCGCTTCATCAACCAGCTCCCCGAACTGGCCCGCATCCTCGCCAACGCCACCCAGGCCGGCCTGGCCCTCCGTACGGCCATCGGCATGGCGGCGGAGGAACTCGAAGCCCCGGCGGGCGAGGAACTGGCCCGCGTGGCCAACCGCCTCGCCGTCGGCCACTCCATCGACGAATCCCTGGGCGAACTGGCCGACCGCCTCCCCTCCCGCGAACTCTCGGTCCTGGTCTCCACCCTCGTCCTCTCCTCCCGCGCGGGCGGCGCGATCGTGGGCAGCCTCCGCAACCTCACCATCACGCTGGAACAGCGCAAGGAAACCCGGCGGGAGGTCCGCACCCAGCTCTCCCAGGTGACGGTGACCGCGTACCTGATGCCGTTCATCGGCCTGGGCTCGCTCCTCCTGGTCGACGCGATGATGCCGGGCGCACTGGAACGCATGACCGGAGCCATTCCCGGCCAGATCGCCGTCCTCGTCGCCCTGGGCCTCTTCGCCCTGGGCTTCGTCACCATCCGCCGCCTCTCGAAGATCGAGGTGTGAGCCGATGGTCCTCCTCGCCCTCGCCCTCGCCGCGTCCCTCTCCGTCCTGGGCATCTTCCACGGCATCCGCCTCTACCGCGCCGAGGTCGCCCTGCCCCCGGACCTGGCCCTCGCCCTGGAGGTCGGCTCCACCCGCACCACCGCGGTCGGCTCGGTGGTCGACCGCATGGGCATCCGCTACGCCCCTCTGGTCCTGCGCCTGATGGGGCCCAAGCGGGTCGCGGCGAAACGCCTCCAGATCGACCGCGCAGGGAACCCTTCGGGACTCACCATCGACCGCTATGCGGCGCGCCGCGCGGTATACGGCTTCCTCGGCGCGGTCGGTGCCTTCGCGACGCTGATCAACGGCCAACTCCTGCTCGCCTTGCTGATGGTCGCCTTCGGCCTGTTCTGGATTGAAGCGGGCCTGTGGTCCGCGATCCGGATCCGTCGGGACAACATCGAACGCACCCTGCCGGACTTCCTGGACGTCCTGGCGGTCGTCGTCAGCGCCGGCCTGGGCTTCCGCCAGGCCCTGGAACGCGTCGCGGACCGTTATAAGGGGCCCTGGTCGGACGAAATCCGCATCACCCTCCAGCAGATGGACATGGGCGTGAGCCGCCGTGAGGCATTCGCCGAACTCCGCCGCCGCAACGACAGCGAACAGGTGGCCCAGTTCGTCACGGCCCTCCAGCAAGGTGAGGAACTCGGCTCCCCGATCGTGGAAACCCTCATCGCCATCGCGGAAGACATGCGCCGCACGGACGCCCAGAACGCACGCCGCCGCGCAGCCCGCGCCATCCCCAAAGCCACATTCGTGGTGACCACCTTCATGCTCCCGGGCACGGTGATCCTGCTCCTCGGCGGATTCATCTACGGAGCGGACATCGATTTCGGCGCACTGCTCGGAGGCGGCTGATGATCCGTGTACTGATCGCCGACGACAACCCGGTCATCAGAGCCGGCCTGACAGCCCTGCTCTCCCGGTACGACGACCTCCAGGTCATCGCCCAGGCCACGAACGGCGGCGAGGCCCTGGCACTCACCCGACGGCACCGTCCTGACGTGGTCCTGCTGGACGTCCGCCTGCCGGGCGTGGACGGCATCTCGGCACTGCCCCACCTCGTGCAGCTGACCACTGTCCTGATGCTCACCTACAGCCGAGAGCAGGAGGTCATCCGCGAGTCGTTACTCCTGGGCGCGAACGGCTACCTCGTGCACGGCGAATTCACGCCGGACGACCTGGCCCGCGCGATCAGCGAGGTCTGCACGGGCCTTGCCTACTTCACGCCGACGGCAGCGAGTGCCCTGCTGGCGGACCTCCGCACCCGAGGGTCTTCGCAACCGCAACGAATTGTGGCACAGTCGACGGAGGGGGTCACCAACCACCGTGATTTCGGCCTGAGTTCGAGGGAGGCGGAGGTGATGAATCTGATCGCGTCCGGGATGTCGAACCAGCAGATCGCCGCCACCTGCTTCATCAGCGAGAAGACGGTCAAGAACCACATCAACCGCATCTTCGCGAAGCTGCAGAGCGCGAGCCGCAGCGAGGCAATAGCGAGGTGGCTGGGAACGATCCGTTCGGGGGTGCCGGGTCATGGGTAGGGGCTGTGCGCACTGGGTCCGCAGATGGGTCCCCGGACCCTTTGCACCCGCGGGTGGGGTTCCGTACCGTCCGCGAGTCAACAGCGGGACCGAACCGGGAGGGGACCCAGATGCGGAACCTCAAGTGGCGACGGCGGTTGGGAAGAGACGAAGGCCAGACGGCCTTCGAGTACCTGGGCATTATCGTCGTGGTCGTGCTGATCATTGGCGCGATCGTTGGCTCAGGAGTTGCCGGCATGATCGCTACCGCGATTACGACCGCGGTCGGGAACATCACGGGTGGCGGCGGCAGCTGAGCCTGAAAGCGGGCGAAGACCAGGGGCAGGCATTTCCTCTCTACGTTGGCATGGTCGCCATCCTGCTCTTCGCTGCGTTCGCGTTTGTCGCCGTTGGCATGGCTGGAGCCACACGCAGTCAGGGCCAGGGAGCCGCCGATGCCGCAGCGTTGGCGGCAGCCCGTGATGCCCGAGATCGAGTCTTCGAAGGAATCGACCTGGAGGGTCTTAAACGCGAAGACTGGCAGAAGATCCTCGAAGGCGGCTCTTTTGACGCTGAAGCCGGGTGCCGCGCAGCCCAGACCTTTGCTGGTTTGAATGCCTCTGCTGAGGGTGGTGTCGAGTGCGGGGCTGACCTGCCGCGCTTCACCGTTGCTCTGCAGACGGATGACGTAGTCGGTAGCTCTGTAGTCGCAGGCACAGACCAGGTACACGCCACCGCCAGAGCCACAGCCGTGATTGAAGGCGCCTGTTGGCTTACCTCAGATCCCACTCCGACGCCCTCGCCTACATCACCGCCGGATGACGGTTCGGACAAGACAGATCCCGAACCGGTCAACTTCGAGTGCGACGACGCAAGAACGATCAAGCTGGACCCCATGCACCCTGGTGAGCTCAGAGATCTGGCTCGCCAACTGTTCAAGGTGCGGCTGGACGACTAACGGCGAGACGAGAGATGAGGAAGCGGCGCACATGAGTGTTCGGCAGACGGTGAAGGTCAGTGGGGCAGCGATGGCGGCGGTCTTGGCCCTGACGTTGGCCGGATGTGGCATGGGCGATGATGAGAAGCCCAAGGGGGAGCAGCCGAAGCAAACGGCAGCGAGCCAGACCGCTCCGCCGCAGGGCTCGGCGACAGGCCCAGCGCCGTCGGCCCAAACACCTCTTGAAACGCTTGGTACTTCGAACGGCCCGGCGAACACGGTGTTGGTGATCAACTCGGTCGTTCGTGATTCTGGCGGGTTCGTCACTGTGAGCGGTCAGATCAAGAACAACGGCTCAGGCGTCTTCGGCGGTGTTGCCGTACTACGTGGAACTGAGAAGAACGCAAGCCCTGGGTCGGTTGCTGGCGCCACGCTCGTCGACCGCGCCGGAAAGAAGCGCTACTACGTGCTGCGGGACACGGAAGGACGCTGCCTGTGCACGACCGACCTACCTCCGATCGGCGTGGGGAAGACCGTATCCATCATGGCCCAGTTCCCGTCGCCGCCGGCGACCACCACGGAGGTCGACTTCGGTCTGCCGACCTTCGCCTCGGTAAACGTCAAGATCTCCGGGTGATGACCCCATGACCACACGCCACCGCGCAGCTGCTGTCACGGCCATAGCCGGCCTGGTTATCGCCGGGGCACACCTCATCGGGGCTACGAGCGCATACGCCGACGACCCGCCGCCCTCCGTTCCGCCCGGCACAGAGCCATCGACCGTCGCGCCGGTCAAAATCGACTCGAACTCGCCGGGGCTCAAGATGCCCCAGGGCGGCATCCTCGCGGCGCCCAAAGTGCTGGACATCGCCGAAGTGGTCGAAGACCTCGGCGGTGAGGAGCGGCGCCAGGAGACCAATCAGAACGTGATGATGGCCCTCCAGGCAGAGGTGCTCTTCCCCGAGGACAGCGACGTCCTCAACGCGCAGGCCGCCGCCCGCATCCAGGCCATCGGCCAGGAGATCAACCAGCAGAAGGCCGTCCAGGTCCGAGTCTTCGGTTTCACCGATGACCAGGGCAGCTACGAGCACGGCAAGGTGCTCTCCAAGAAGCGCGCCGACTCGGTCCAGCGCGAGCTGGCCAAGACGGTCACCAACCCCTCCGTCACCTTCGACATCCGCGGCTACAGCGAGGACTACCCGATCGCGGACAACAAGACCGAGGAAGGCCGCAAGAAGAACCGCCGCGTAGAGATCACCTTCCCGCGCGGCGCGACCAACTAGCGCGGTGCTCGTGGCCCACGCGTAAGCCCCTGGCGAAGACGGATCTCCAGGTCGAGAAGGCCGTTCGCCAGGGGCTTCACCCGCAAAAGACGGAAACGCTCGCGGATTCCTCAGTTCGGGGTGTTCGGCGTGTTCGGGGTGTTGCCGCCACCGGGGGTCGCGGGCGTGGCCGGGGTGGCGGGGGTGTTCGGGCTGTTCGGCGTGTTGGGAGTGTTCGGGGTATACGGCCTGTTCTGATTCTTCAGAATGTGACCATGCGCATCCACGAAAAGGATGGAGCTGGTCGTGCAGTCATTGGGGAAACTGACGAACCTGCCGGTCACGGGATCTTGCCTCGCATAGCACTGCTTTCCCCCGCTTTCGGGTGATGCCACCGCAGACGCCGACGCCTGTGTAGCCGCCTGAGCACTCACCGCTCCCACGGCGCCGCTGAGCAGCGCGGCGGCAACAGAAATGCCGGCGATCTTGGATATGTGCTTCAGGGTTGTCATCGACATGATGTTCTCCCTTTCCGGTCGATGGTCCCGTTCCCCGGAACCGAATAGTCGTTCTTGAGACCATCGCCCCTCCGTAGGGAATTTCCAAGCGACGGAAAGTCGGGGCTTGACAGGGAACCGTCTCGGCGAGGTCGAGAAGGAAAGGTGGGTTCGGTGAGCTTCACGCAGTGGGACGACATCTACGAGGACGCCTGGAGGGACGAGACCACCCTGGCGGGACGGCTGTGCCCGGAGTGCGGACGAGCCGGCCTCAACCTGGCTTTCACGGAGTGGGAGACGTTCGGCGAGAAGGTCATGGCCGCACTCTGGTGCGGTGCGTGCCTCCACGGCATCGCCTTCGGGAATGCCATCAGGCCGAAGGCCGGCAAGGTGCGGAGCTGGAAGGAAGCGGAGCCCGAGCGGACCATCCCCGACTTCACGCTGATTCCGCCGGAGTGGGATTAGTGCTCGGCCTGGTCGGGCTACCGCAGAGAGCGCGTGAGCCAGACGATCTCCCCGCTGTCCTCTACTGAAACGTGGTCCCGCGCGAACCCGAGCTTCTCCAGGACGCGGAACGATGGGGTGTTCCCGGCGTCGACGGTCGCCCGGAGCCGTTTCCGCCCGGTCGCCGCGGCGGCTTCGAGTACAGCGCCGGCCGCCTCGGTCGCGTAGCCGCGCCCGTGCGCGTGGCGGAACAGCTCGTACGCGATCTCCGGCTCCTCCAGAGAGGAGCGGCCGATGATCAAGCCGCAGTAGCCGATGAAGTCGCCCTCGTCCCGGCGCTGGACGGGCAGCAGGGCGATCCCCGTCGTCGCCGTTGCGGTGAGCAGCTTCGCGATGAGTGCCCGGGTGTCATCGAGTGTTGGCGTCGGCGTCCCCCCGCCGCGTTCGGACTTCAGGGCGCGGAGCTCGGCGGCGTCCGACTCGGCCCACGGCCGCAGCACCAGCCGCTCGGTCTCCAGGTGGAAGGGCATCGTCTCGTACGTGGTCATGACCCGGACCCGCCCTACCCGCGTCGACCGGTCGCCGAGCCGAAGCCCAGCCATGTGTGCCGGTTGTTCCACCAGCACCAGCCCACCTTGGGGGCGCCGCGCCGCTCGCGGCCGTCCCGGCCGGTGCCGTTGCTGATCCAGATCGCCGGGGTGCGGGCGTCCAGGGTCCCGTTGGGTTTGCGCAGCCGTGAGCCGATGGTCATGAAGCAGTGGTTCTGCTCCAGCACCGCGGGCTGCTGGAGCAGCCAGTGGATGCCTTCCGTGAGCACGAGCGGGGTGCGGTCCTCCTTGGTGAGGGCCGGGAGTGCCTCGTCCGGGCTCCAGTTGGCCATGTGGTCGCCGCGGTCGAGTCCGGTGACCAGGTAGAGGGGCGCGTCGGGCAGCTCGATGCCATGGGGCACGAACTCGTCGACGTCCGTCATGTCTACGACGACGAAGCCGGGCTTGCCCTCGCGGCGGAGCAGCGGTGCAAGGGCGGAGGCGGGCGCCCGGTCCGGGTGGACGGCGAGCAGGACACCGCCGTCCCCGCCGTCCAGGCCGTCCCCGCCACCGGCTCCCTCGGCGAAAGCCCGGAGCTCGGCGGCGGAGATGCCGGCGAGCTCGGGCACCCCGAGCTCGATCAGGCGCTCGGCCTGGGCGGCGAGAGACGGCAGGGGCGGAAGCGGGGTGACGGCGTCAACGGAACCGGTTTCGGGCACGGGCAAGGTACTCCTCGTCTCGTGTGCGAAGCAGAAGCACTGGCCCCGGCTCAACGGGACGGCCCGCCGGAACGTTCCCGGACCCTGTTGCCCCAGCCCCAGCCCCAGCCGCATCGAGCACCGCGCCGGCCCGCGCCGGCTCCTTTCGGAGGTGGAGGTCAGATGCGCGGGCCGAGGAAGCAGCCGCCGGAGGCGTCGATGACCTGTCCGGTCACCCAGCGGCCGGCCTCGGACGCCAGGAAGGCCACCACCCCGGCGATGTCGTCGGGCTGACCGATGCGGGGAATCGCGTTGCCGGAACCGACCATCTCCTGGACATCGGGGTTGCCGAGCATCCAGGGGTTCATGTCGGTGACCGTCGGCCCCGGCGCCACGGCGTTGACCGTGACACCGCGTGCGCCCAGGGTCTGGGCCAGGGAGCGGCTGAGCACTTCCACGGGAGCCTTCGTCATCGCGTACGGCGCCTCCGGCATCGCGATCCGGGTCGCTGCCGAGGTCACGTTGATGATGCGGCCGTTGTCGTTCAGCAGGGGCAGGGCTCGCTGGAGGATGAACAGCGGAGCCTTGGTGTTGATCGCGACGAGCCGGTCAAAGGCTTCGGGGGTGATGGCCTCGACCGTTCCGCCGGTGTTGATGGCGGCGTTGTTGACCACGATGTCCAGCCGCGCCCGGCCGCTCATGGCCTCCAGGCCGGCCGTCAGGGCGGCGAACAGGGTGTCGACGTCGCCGGGCACCCCCAACTCGGCGCGCACCGGAAATGCCTGGCCGCCGTCCTTCTCGATCAGCTGCACCGTCTCGGCGGCGGCGGCATCGTTGCTGCCGTAGTGCACTGCCACCAGCGCACCACTGGCTGCCAGTCGCAGGGCGATGGCGCGGCCTATCCCTCGCGAGGCCCCGGTCACCAGCGCGGTCTTACCGGTCAGGTGGGTCATGTCGTCACTCCAGGTTCGTCGGATTGGTCCCTCGCCCATGTTTGGCCCAGGCGCGACGTGGAACAACGGCGAAGCCCGCAACGACGGTTAACCCCCGAGTTAACGTGAGGAGAGACGCGGAGCCATGTGACAGCGGGATCCACTCAGGGAGAAGGCGCAATGAGGGCGGGGGCGAGTTCGCGCCACTCCCGCTCCGGCAGCGCGGCCGGATCGGCGCTCAGTACCTGGAGGCAGACGTGGTCGGCTCCGGCGTCGAGGTGCTCCTGTACGCGGCGGCGGATCGCCTCCGTGTCGCCGTACGCGACGATCGCGTCCACCAGTCGGCGGCTCGGGCCGCCCGTGATGTCCTCGTCGCCGAAGCCGAGCCTTCGGACGTTCGCCTGCTGGTGCGGCGCCATGGCGACGTATCCGGCGACGTGCGCCGTGGCGACCTCCCGGGCCCGGCCCGGGTCGGTGTCCAGGACGACGGCCTGCTCGACCCCGAGAAACGCGTCCGGTCCCATGATCGTCCGGGCCCGCGCGGTGTGCTCGACGGGCACGAAATATGGGTGCGCGCCCCAGGTGCGTTCGGCGGCCAGTCCGAGCATTTTCGGGCCGAGGGCGGCCAGGACGCGGCGGGGTGCCGGGTCCGGTACGGGACCGTGGGCGGGGGCGGCGTCCATGGCGTCGAGGTAGGCGCGCATCGTGGTCAGCGCCCTGCCCCGGGCCGGGACGGGATAGCCGTCCACCACATGCACCGTGTCGTCCACCCGGTGTCCGCCCAGGCCGAGCAGGTAGCGTCCGGGGAACGCCTCACCGAGCGTGCGCGTCGCGTTGGCCATGTCGATCGGTTCCCGGTAGGCGATGTTGGCGATACCGGACGCGACCGTGATCCGGCGGGTCGCGGACAGCAGTAACCACGCCTGGCCCACCGTGTCGCGGCCGAACGCCTCGCCGTACCAGATCGCTCCGTAACCCAACTCCTCCAGCTCCGCGGCCGATTCGCGTACGCGTCCGGCGGGCTGTCCCTCGTAGGCGAAGGTCCAGATCCCGACCCGGCCGAGCCCGGTCCGCGTGTTTTCAGTCATCCGTACGTACTCCTCGGGCAGCTTTCCGGAGAGGTTCTCCGTTTCCTTGTCGCGTAGGATACGGAGAACCTCTCCGGTTTGCCATCCCGGAAGCCGATCGAAGGGCGGAACGATGACGAACGGGCATGCGCACACCCCGGCCGATGCTCCGCGACGCACGGACGCCCGACTCAACCGGGAACGTCTGGTGGCGGCTGCGCGGGAAGTGTTCGCCGAATCCGGGCCCGGCGCGTCCCTCAACGAGATCGCCCGCCGGGCAGGGGTGGGCCCCGGCACCCTGTACCGCCACTTCCCCAACCGCTCGGCCCTGCTGACCGCGGTGCTCGGGGACCGGATCGAGACGCTGGGCGCGCACGCGGACCGGCTGCTCGCCTCGGAGGACGCCGACGACGCCCTGGAGGAATGGCTGCGCGCCTTCCTAGCCCATGCCCGCGTGAACCAGGGCATGGGCAGCGCCCTGCTGGTGGAATCAGCCGGCGAGCTGGGCTTTGACTGCCATCGGCGCATCCTGGACATGGCGGACGGCCTGCTCGTCCGCGCTCAACGACACGGAACGGCGCGCGCCGACCTGACCGCCGACGACCTCCTCCAGCTCGTCGTCGGGATCGCGCTCTCCACCGCCCACAGCGACCGGATCGGACAGCCGGAGCTCCTGCTGGATCTGGTGCTGGACGCCGTGCACGCGGCGCCTAGAGCAGGTGGTCCGCCTTGCCGGCCTTGATGTCGCGGATCAGCGTCTGGAGGGCGGCGAGGCTGTCCGTGAGCGGGCGGTCTTCCTGCCCGGCGACGGCGATGTAGCTGTTGCCGTCACCGTCCACGCCTATCCGGTAGCAGTTGTTGCCCTCTTGGCAGTAGGGCTCTTCCCAGCGGATGTCCGTCATCGACTCGGGCTCCTCACAGTTCGCCGCGGATGCGGTGGATGAAGTCGCGGGAGGCGGCGGCGTCGAGCGCGTTCTTGCTCATCCATTCGAGCAGTCGACGGTATCGCCCCAGTTGGTCGGTCGAATGCATGAAGTCCGGTCCGTGAACCGAGTCGACTTGAGCAGTGTCGAGCTGCGGCACGGGTCCTTCGGCATACAGCAAAGCGTGTCCTGCGCCCGGGAAGATCCCGCCGGACACCGGCAGTACGCGGATGGTGATGTGCTCCTCGGTGCTGCGCTCACAGAGGTAGTCCAACTGCTCGCGAGTGGCGGCGCGTCCGCCGAACTGCATTCGGAGGGCGGCCTCGTGGACGTATCCGATGTACGGCAGGGGTTTGGGTTGGTCCAGTACGCGCCGTCGGCCCATCCGATGAGCCACGCGCAGCTCGATGTCCAGCCTGGGCGGGTCCGGCAGTATCGCGCTGAAGATGGTGCGCGCGTACTCCTCGGTCTGGAGCAGGCCGGGAATGTGCACGGTCTGGACCGTCTGCAACCCCCTTGCGTGCCATTCCAGTTCGGAGATGTCGAGCATTCCGGCTGCCAGCTTGCCCCTGAACTCGTCCCACCAGCCGCGCTTGCGCTGTCCGGTCATGGCGATGAGCTCGGCGATGTATGTCTCGTCGTCGCAGCCGTAGTGGTCGGTCAGTGCGCGGAGGCGTTCGGGGCTCAAAGTCCGCACGCCCGACTCGATGTTGGGGATCTTTCCGCGGTCCAGGCCCAGTAGTCCGGCCGCGAACTCCGCGGTGACCCCGGCGTCCAGGCGCATTCGGCGCAGTTCGGCGCCCAGCCTGGTCTGGCGGTAGGTCGGCGACGTCCTCGGTGGCATGTGGGCAGTCTGCCCGCAACCCACGCGCACGGTCCAGCGGGGCGCGGATGTCACCGTAAGGGTGGCAATGACACCACCCAACCCCCTACAGTCGGTAGCGCACTGCTTACGCACGGCGAGTTGAAGTGCATCGCGCTGTCCTGCCCGCACGCTCCCTCCCCCGGAGGGGCGGGTCCGCGCAAGGGGAGACAGGCCACACTCGCCGCCATGCCGCACACGAACCGGTCCGCGTAGGCCCCTGTGCGCGTCGAGCTTCCGCACCGAACCGTCAACGCCGTCACCGCAGACGACCCCTGGGAGCCGAAGATGATCCTGCCCTTCACCCACCCCGCCGCCACCCTGTGCCCGATCGCCCGGGACACCGGAGCCGTGCCGCCGGCCGCGTCGCCGGACCAGCTCACGTGCAGCGTGACCCTGCCCGCCGGGCCCCGCGCCGCGGCCGTCGCGCGGCAGACCGTACGGGCCGCGCTGTACGCCTACGCACTCGCCCCGCTCGAACCGGCCGCCGTACAGGCCGCCTCCGAACTCGTCGGCTCCGCCTGGCGGATGGATCCCGAGGGGGAGCTCTACCTGTCCGTCCGCTACCGCGACGGCTCGCTCCGCCTGATCTCCTACGACGGGCACCCCGAACACGCCCACCCCCGCCTCGCCGCGCACTGCGAAGCCCGCCGCCGGGCCACCCTCCGGGTGCTGGCCGCAGTGGTGCGCGACCATGGCGGTAACTGGGGGTTCGGGCCCTCGCGGGAGCCCGGTGGCGGGAACCGGAGCTGGGTCAGCCTGCCCGGCTGAAAGCAGCGGCCGGAACACGGCACGGGTGGCTAGGGTGGCGGGATGCGTGAAACGCCGGAAGAACTCAAGGAACTCCAGGCCCTTCTCGACGCTTCCCTCTCCCGTTCCACCGCGCACCTCCGCTCGATCATCAACACCGAGCGCACCCTGACCGCGGAGCAGGTCACCCGGGTCCTCACCGGAATGTGCACGCTCGCCCTGTCCACCGTGACGGCCAAGGGCGAGCCGCGCATCAGCGGCGTGGACGGGCATTTCCTGCACGGCAAGTGGCACTTCGGTACGGCGCGCGGTGCGGCCAAGGCCCGGCACCTCGCCGCGCGGCCGGCCGCCAGCGTTGCCCACCTGCGCGGCGAGGACCTCGGCGTGTTCACCCACGGCAGCGTGGAGGTCCTCAACCCCGAGGGCGGGGAACCGTCGGCGGACTGGCCGTACCTGCTCGCGTACTTCAAGGAGTTCTACGGCGAGGACCTCTTCGACTGGGACAACGAAGTGGTCTACTACCGGCTGCACCCGCACTGGATGACCGTCTACTGCCCCGACCTCGCGAAGCTCACCGCCCCCTGATCCGCCCTGGGGTCAGTGGTAGGGGGAGGCGATCCCGATCACGGCCAGCCAGAGGCATGGCTTCGCCGGTGACCAGGGCGCTGCCCGCCGGGTCGCGTTCCTCCGGGAGGGCCGCGTCCAGGGCGGTGTGGAACATGCCGGTGGCGGTCGGGTTGCCGCCCTCGGACGTTCCGGGCGGACGAGGACCTCTTCGACCGGGACGGCGCAGCGGGCTGTTGCCGGCCACACCTGCACTGGATGTCCGTCTGCTGCCCCGACCCCGCGAAGCCCACCCCCTGGTCCCCGTCACCCGGCGTCGGTGGCCACCTCCGCCAACGAGTTCACGAACGCGGTGATGAGCCGGGTGAATTCGGTGCGGTCGGCGTCCGGCCATTCCTCCATCACGCGGGCGAAGACCTCCTGCCGGAACCGGTGTGCGCGGTTCACCTGTTCCTGGCCCTCTTCGGTCAGGCTGAGCAGCGTGCGCCGGGCGTCGGAAGGGTCGGTGCGACGTGTGATCCACCCTTCCTCCTTGGCGCGCAGCACCAGACGGCTCGCCCTGGGCTGGTCCACGCCGAGGGCGGCGACATCGCTGACCGCACATGCCCGGTCCCGGTCACGGGCGTCGATGGCGTCCAGAACGCCGAACAGCGTGGGGTCGACCGGCTTTTACTGGCTGAAGCACATCGACGGAGCCATCACCGAGAGCCTGGGCCGGCTGTTCGCCGAGGACGGCCTGAACCGGCGCACCTGGCAGGTGCTGAACACGATTTCGTACGGCCCGACCACCATCGCCGCGCTCGACGAGACCATGGCGGCGTTCCTGTCCGCCGACGAGCCGACCATGCGGCCGCACGTCGAGCGGTTCGTCGAGCGTGGCTGGGCGCAGCCGGCGGACGACGGCGAAGTGACGCTGACAGAGGAGGGGCGAGGTGCCTACGGGCAGGTCTCCGAGCGGTCCGGGGCGCTGAGGATCCGGATGATGGAGTGCCTCTCGACCGGCGAGCACGAGGTGCTGATGGAACTGCTCCAGCGGGTCGCGGCCCATCTCGACGCCCTGGCCGCCGAAGCACCCCGGCAGTAGCCGTAGCGCTCGTGTGCTTCCGGCGTCGCCCGTGTCCGCAGTGAGGGAGCGGTCCGGCGCTACGGGACGTTCCAGGCGGAGATGAACGGCTGCCCGTCCTCGGTGGCCAGGAAGCCGAGGGTGCCCGGATGGGGGTGACCGAGCAGTCGGCTCGCGGACGGGTCCAGCCCGAGCCAGCGCACGGTGAGCACGCGGGCGAGGTGGCCGTGGGCGACGACGGCGACGTCGCCGTCGTCCAGCAGCGGACGGATGCGGTCCAGTACCGCGTCCGTGCGCGCGGCCACCTGCCGGAGCTGCTCGCCGGGGTGATCGGCACCGCCGCGAACGACTCCGTCGCGCCACAGGTCCCAGCCTGGTCTCGACGCCCTGATCTGCTCGGCGGTCAGGCCCTCGTAGCCGCCGTAGTCCCATTCCAGCAGGTCGGGATCGGGCTCGACGCCGGTCAGGCCCGCCAACTCCGCCGTCCGCATGGCGCGGCCCAGCGGACTGCTGAACACGGCGACCAGCGGACGGCCGGCCAGCTTCGGCGCGAGGGCCCTGGCCGTCGCCTCACCGGCGTCGGTCAGCGGCACGTCGGTGCGGCCGGCATGCCGGCCGGACAGGCTCCACTCGGTCTGGCCGTGCCTGATCACCATCAGCTCACCCATACCTGCGCACGCTAGCCGCTCCTGCGGCGCCCCGGGGCGGATTGCTCGCCTTCGCCGGCGGCAGCGGAGCCGGTACACATGAGACGCCATCTAAGGCAGCTGACCGATCCGGAGCGGGGGCCTTATTCCGCATCGTGAGACGGTGACTGAACGCGACACGGAAGCCGGGCTCACGGGCGGCAGCGGTGGTGGTGGCAACGGCAGCGGCGGCGGTGGTGAGCACGGCCACGGCCACGGGCGCGGTCGTGGCGGGCGGCGGGCGGTGCTGCGCGACCGGAACGCGCGGCTCTGTCTCGGCGCCGCCCTCGTGTCCGGATTCGGTACGTCGGCGCTCTGGCTCGCCGCCGGCGTGTGGGTGAAGACCCTCACCGGCTCCGACGGCCTCGCCGCGCTCACCTTCCTCGCGATGTGGGCGGCCACCCCCTTCGGCCCGCTGCTGGGCACGATCGCCGACCGGGTCCGGCGCAAGCCGCTGCTCATCGGGCTGAACCTCGCCCTCGCCGCCGTACTGACCGCCCTGGGTGCCGTCGGCTCCGCCGACAGCCTGTGGATCCTCTTCGCCGTGCTCCTCGCCTACGGCGCCGCCGGTGTGGTGCAGGACGCCGCGGAGGCCGCACTCGTCTCCGCTGCCGTCGACCGGCGGCTGCTGGCCGACTTCAACGGTCTGCGGATGGCGGCGCACGAGGGGATGAAGCTGCTCGCGCCGCTCGCCGGTGCCGTGCTCTGCGTCCGCTTCGGCGGGGGATGGGTGGCGGTGCTCGACGCCGTCACCTTCCTCCTCGCCGCCTGCATCCTCAGCCGGGTCAAGGTCGGCGAGCCGAGCCCCGCATGCCGCGCCGGACAGTCCTGGCGCGCCGACACCGCCGAGGGGGTCCGCGCGCTCTGGGGCCGTCCGCACCTCCGCGCCCTCACCCTCGCCGCCGGAGCCGCCATGGCCTGCGCCGGCCTGGGCAGCTCCTTCCTCTACGCCCTCGTCGACGACGGCCTGCACCACTCGCCCGCCTTCCTCGGCCTCCTCTACACCGCCCAGGGCATCGGCTCCATCGCCGCCGGAGCAGCGGCCGGAACCCTGATGCACCGGTACCCGCCCCGCCGCTACGCGGCCGCCGGCATCACCCTCTTCGGCGCGGCGGTCGCCCTGCGGTCCCTCCCGTACGACGCCACCGCCCTGGCCTGCAGCGCGGCCATCGGAGCCGGCCTGCCCTGCGTGATCATCGCCGCGCTGACCGCCGTACAGCAGGACGTACCCGGAGCGCTCGTCGGCCGTGCCGCCGCCGGGGCCAACACCCTCCTCTACGCCCCCAACGCGCTGGCCCTCGCCCTGGGCCCGGCACTGGTCGGCGCCGTCGACCACCGCACGGCCCTGCCGCTGATCGGCGCGGCGGCGGTCGCCGTGGGCGCGGCGCTGGCCGCCACCTCCCGGCCCGCCCCGGACCGCCGGCCCACCGGTCTGCACGGATGAACCGAGCGTGTTTCCAAGCCCCTTGGGCCTCACGCAGAACAGCGGGCCCGGGTTGTTCGTGCTCTGTAACAGGTTGTCGATAACGGCGCTCAACTCGATCGGCGTTGTCGTACCCATGTCATAGGATCTTCACATCGCACACGTCGGGGGACCACGGCCGGCATCTGATGCCGGTCCTGCTGTTGTGCAGTGACTGTTTCCGCGCAATTCCGCGTTTCCACAGCCTCCCCCTGCGCGTGTCCGATCCGACTTCTCTACGGGGAGAGACTGAATGCAGTTCAAGAAGTTCGTGGGTAGCCGTCCGGCCGCCATCGCGGGTGCCGTGCTCTCTGCGGCGATGCTCGCCGCCGTTTCGGCGCCGGCCAACGCCGCCACCGCGTCCGGTGACATGACGGAAGCCGAGATGCTCAGCGTCATCAAGAGCTACGCGGACGCCAACCCGACCGGACCGGAGAAGGACTCGCTGATCATCGGCGGGGCCTACGCCGACATCAAGCAGTACCCGTACATGGCCCAGATCTTCACCCAGGACTCCAAGGGCAACGGGTACTTCTGCAGCGGCTCCGTCGTCGGTCCCAAGAAGATCCTGACGGCCGCGCACTGCCTGGCCGGCCGGGACGCGAAGAAGACCGTCGTCGTCACCGGTGCCAAGCACCGTGCCGACTCCAGCAGCCTCTACGGCGGCAAGCTGTACGCGGCCAGCAAGCACTGGGTCCACCCGGCGTACAACGCCAAGAAGATCGACAACGACATCGCGGTCGTCACGCTGTCGAAGGCCACCGCCGCCAAGCCGATCAAGACCACCTGGTCCGGTGACACGGCGTCCTACAAGCCCGGCACGAAGGCCACCGCCCTCGGCTGGGGCCGCACCAGCGGCAAGGCCAACTCGCCGCTGTCGCCGTGGCTGAAGAAGGTCGACCTGCCGATCCAGTCCGACTGGACCTGCAAGAACAAGTACTGGGGCAACACCTACATCAAGGGCCACATGGTCTGCGCGGGCAAGCCGGCCTCCGGCAGCGACGCGATGACCAACACCATCTGCAACGGTGACTCCGGCGGTCCGCTGGTCGTCAACGGCCGCGTCGTCGGCATCAACTCCTTCGTTTCGGGCCTGGGCTGCACCGCCAAGGGCTCCTACCCCGTCTTCGTGAAGTACAGCTGGTACTCGAAGACCGTGGCGCCGCAGATCAAGTGATCGCCGACTCCGGTCGAGCGGTACCTGCAGCAAGCGGCCGGCCCCGCCGTCCCCGATCTCTCCGATCGGGGACGGCGGGGCCGTTCTGTTTCCCTGCCCCGGAGCCGTCCGGCCCGGGTCACCTCACCGCCGTCCGGTACACCCGCAGCGCGGCCACCTCGTACGACATCTCCTCGCAGTCCGGCTCCGGGGCGGGGTGGTAGCGGCCGGCGCTGACCGACAGGTTCACGATCAGATGGGCCCGCCAGCGGCGGCCGACTCCGCGCCGGTCGTCGAACACCCGCTTGCCGTTCACCCACCAGGTCACCGACCGCGCCCCGAACTGCACTTTGAGGTCGATCCACGCACCGGGCGACACGACGGCCGCGTCGCGGTGGTAGTGACCTGCCTGGCGGACGTGGTTGGAGAGTTCCAGCAGGTCGGGGTTGTCGGGGTGGTACTCGAAGACGTCGATCTCCTGGCCCCCGTCCCGCCAGGTCCAGATGGCGGGCCAGGCGCCGATCTCCTCCGGCAGCCGGACCCGCGCCTCCAGCACGTCCTCGGTCTGCACCATGAAGGACTCGGCGCTCCCCTCGGTGGTGAGCAGGCCGGCGTTCCATTTGCCGTCGGGGCGGCGGGTGGCACGGAAGACGCCACTGCGGCTGTAGGCGGGATCGGAGACCAGATAGTCCAACTTGTTGTCGCCCGGATTGATCGGGCCGCCGTTCGGATAGGCCCAGGAGCGGCCCGCGACCCACTGGCTCTCCGAGCCGAAGTCAGCGGTGAAGACGGGAACTTGGGACGTCTTGCGGGGGCGGAGCCTCTGCACGATTCGCTGGAGCACATCGCTGGTGTGCCCGTAAGCGGAACCAGTCATACCGGCGCCCGGGGGGCGCAGGGTCGACACCGGCGGGCGCACGGGGAGTCCGCGACCACCTGCGCCGTACGGGTGCGTTCTGCCGGGGATCCCGGTGAATTCCGCTGCGTCGGTCCCCCTTTCCGCGGGAGCGCGCCCGTCGTCCTGGCAGGGTCGCCAGGCGAACACCGGCCCCTCCAGACGACGGAAGAAGGCAGCGCATGAGATTCGGACAACTGAGACGGAGAGCGGTGGGCTCTGCCGCGGTGCTGGGGTTGGGTCTCGCGCTGCCGATCACCGCGGGCGCCGCGTCCGCGCATGCCCAGCCTCCCGGGGACCCCCAGATGTACGTCGTCAAGGAGGCGGCGGGCGCCTTCGCCCAAGGGGGTACCGGCACCTACGGCATCACCGTGGGCAACAGCGGTGCGGGCCCCAGCTCGGGCACGGTCACCGTCATGGACTCCCTGGGCCCCGGCCAAACGGCGACCTCCCTCGCCGGTTCGGGCTGGGACTGCACGCTCGTGACGCTGACCTGCACGAGAAGTGACGCGCTCGGCGCGGGCTCCAGCTACCCGGTCATCGTCCTTGACGTCAACATCGCCCAGGACGCCCCGGGCTTGGTCACCAACGGCGTCCGTGTCACGGGCGGTGGCGGCCCCGCGGCCCAGGACCACATCATCAGCACTCCGGTCGAGGACACGCCCGACCCCGTCCCCGCGCAACTGGGCATCACCAAGACCCACTCCGGGAACGCCACCCAGGGCGGCACCCTCCCCTACACGATCACCGTCTCCAACGCCTCCGGCGCGGGGCCGACGAGCGGCCAGGTCTCCGTCACCGACTCCCTGCCCGCCGGCGTCACGTTCGAGTCGGCCACCGGCACCGGATGGGAATGCACGCCGGGCACGCAGACCTTCAGCTGCGTGCGGACCGACGCGCTCCCGGCCGGAAGCAGCTACCCGCAGATCACCGCCACCGTCCGCGTCGGCGCGGCAGCCGCGTGCTCGTTCAACAACACGGCCACCGTCTCGGGCGGTGGCAGCGCCTCCGACACCGCGGACGACCCGACCACGGTCACCGGTGGAACCTGTGACGATGGCGACGGCGACGGGGACGGCGACGGCGACGGCGGCGGAGGTTCGATCCTGCCGATCAACCTGAACGGCGTCCTGCCGATGTTCAACAACATCAGCATCAACAACAACG
Source organism: Streptomyces sp. NPDC089799 (assembly GCF_040684755.1). Taxonomy (NCBI): domain Bacteria; kingdom Bacillati; phylum Actinomycetota; class Actinomycetes; order Kitasatosporales; family Streptomycetaceae; genus Streptomyces; species Streptomyces sp. NPDC089799. Next base: position 323,914 of record NZ_JBFBGR010000004.1, read on the forward strand.
TGCAGAGCCCGAACGGCAGCAACGTCAACACGCAGACCTTCGGCCTCGGGACGGACTGACCGCTCCCGTCCCGCTCGGTCCCGCACCGTGCCCTGCTCCGTCACCCGGGGCGGGGCGCGCCGTGCGTCAGAGGCCCGCGTGGGTGAGCACCAACTCCGCCGTCTCGCGGGCCCGGAGGGCGGGGTCGGGTCCGGGGGAGAGGGCGGCCACCGCCGTCGCGCCCTCGACCAGGATCAGGAGCCGGTCCGCCAGGTCCGCCCTGCCGTCCGCCAGGTCCAGCAGCAGGGAGCGGAGTTCCGCCTTGTGGGAGCGGACCACCTCCGGTGCCGCCGCGCCCAGTTCGCCATGGGTGTTGACGAAGGCGCAGCCGCGGAAGCCGGGCTCGGTGAACCAGTCCGCCAGCCAGTCGAAGACCGCGAGCACCCGCTCCCGGGGCTCCGCGGGCCGGCCGGCCGCTGCCCGCAGGGAGTCCGTCCACCGCCGGTCCCGGCGCTCCAGGTACGCGGTGACCAGGGACTCCTTCGCGGGGAAGAGCCGGTACAGCCGCTTCAGCGGCACCCCCGAGGCGGTGCGGATGCGGTCCATGCCGACGGCCTGGATCCCGTGCGCGTAGAACAACTCCTCGGCCGTGTCGAGCAGTCGGGTCCGCGCCTCTTCGTCGTCCATGAAGGCAGCCTAGCCCGAATCCCCTTGTGCAGAGAACGCCCGTTCTCGTATCGTCACCCCCGTGGCGAGAACGCCCGTTCTCGCTTCGTGAACCGTGAACCGTGCACTGAACCGTGAACCGTGTATCCCTCACGCTCGAAGGACGGAACCATGACCGTGACCCGCCCGCCGCTGCCCCCCTTCACCGAAGAGACCGCCCGGGCCAAGGTCCAGGCCGCCGAGGACGCCTGGAACTCCCGCGACCCCGAACGCGTCGCGCTCGCCTACACCGAGGACTCCCGGTGGCGGAACCGGGACCGCTTCCTCCAGGGCCGCGAGGAGATCCGCGCCTTCCTCGCGGAGAAGTGGGAGCGCGAACTCGACTACCGGCTCCGCAAGGAGCTCTGGGCCTACACCGACAACCGCATCTCGGTGCGCTTCGAGTACGAGTGGCACGACGCCGCGGGCCAGTGGTGGCGCAGCCACGGAAACGAGCAGTGGGAGTTCGCGGACGACGGCCTGATGCGACGGCGCGAGGCCAGCATCAACGACATCCCGATCGCCGAGTCCGACCGCCGCCTCGGCGACCGCTAGTCCACCGCCGCCCCGGGCCCGCCCGCGGCCCGCTCACAGCCCGTCCGCTCCCGGTTGCGGGCCGGAGCGTGTCACCCGATAGTGGGAAAAGCCGCGCCCGGACCGGTGAACAGCGCCGGGACCGGCAGGCCCGTCCGCTGATCGCATCCGTCGCGCCGCCGGTCCCCGAATCCCACCGTCCGGCCCCCGTAGCCACCGCCCGGCACGGTGAAGTCCGCCCCGTGCCGGGCGGCTTGGTCTCCGATCAGGTCGTTCAGCCGTCTCCCCAGCGCGCCCAGCCACGGCAGGTCCGCTCTGGCCACCGGGCCGTACGCCCGCACCGGGCAGCCGTCGGGCGGCTGCGCGAGGGCCGGATATCCGGTGAGAGCCGCCTTCGCCCCGGGGCTGCGCCTCCGGAGCCCGTCCAGCAGGGCGGCGTATTCGGCGTCCAGCTCGGCAAACCTCTGGGACAGCCAGACCGCTCCGTCCCCCTCCGTGAAGTACGCCGTGCAGGGCGCGCCCAGCCCCAGCGCCGCGCGGCCCCGTTCCCGGCACTCGTGGACGACCTCCTCGAAGCCGGCCGGCACGGAGAAGGCGGACGGCACGGAGAAGGCGGACGGGGCGGAGAAGGCGGACGGGGCGGGCGGAGGTCCGGCCGAGGCCGGCGCGCCGGCCGCCAGCACTCCCGTGACTGCGGCGGCTGCGACGAGCGTCGCGGCCTTGAGCAGGGACAGGGGCAGGGGCAGGGTCCGGCGTACGGCCAGGGTCTTGCGCATGGCGTTCTCCTCGGGTGGGTGGCCGGGACCCTCCCGGCTCACGTCACCAAAGGTAGCCAAAGCGATTACGGAGCGTAATCCCTCGAACGGGTGCCACCGCTTCCGCCCCGGCGCCCGCCCCGGCCCCACCGGACCCGCCCCCGTTACACCGCCTCGGCCGCAACCAGCGCCAGCAGCCCGGGGAAGCGGCCCTCGACGTCCTCCCGCCGCAGGCTCGCCATCCGGCTGTTGCCCCGGTTGACCTGCCGGATCAGGCCGGCCTCGCGCAGCACCCGGAAGTGGTGGGTGGTCGTCGCCTTCGAAACGGGCAGTGCGAAGGAGCTGCAGGTCCGCGCCGTCCCCTGCGGTGCGGCCGCCAGGTCCCGCACCACGCGGCGGCGCAGCGGATCGGCGAGCGCGGCCAGCACCGCGCCGAGCTCGATCTCCTCCGGAGCCGGGTGGCCGTCCTCGTCGGGCATCTGACATCTCCTCAAGGTATGGCTTGCGTCGTACCTGGGTGCCTTGTAGCGTCCACCAGGTACGAAAACGATCTTACCTGTGGAGAAGGGGGACCACACCCATGGACCAGCCGTTCACCCTGGTCGGCTTCGCCCGTCCCAAGCCCGAGCGCGTCGACGAACTGCGCACCGTACTGGCCTCGTTCGTCGAGCCCACCCGTGAGGAGCCGGGCTGCCTGGAGTACCACTTCCACGAGGACCGGGCCGAGCCGGGCGTCTTCGTCTTCTACGAGGCGTGGCGCTCCGAGGCGGACCTGGAGGCCCACCTCGCCCTCCCGCACATGCAGGACTTCTGGGAGCGGCGGATGGAGTACCTGCAGACGGACTTCGACATCCGCTTCCTCGACATGATCAGCCCCTACCTCCGCGAGCGCCCGGCCTGATCCGGCCTGATCCGGCCTGATCCGGCCTGATCCGGCCCGATCCGGCCCGATCCGGCCCGATCCGGAAGCCGCAGCCGCTCGCCCGAAGGCGCGACCTAGGTGTATTGACCCGCAGGGTTGTTAACGCGGCTGATGGGTGGGTGTCCGCCCAGTGCGGTGTGGCAGCGGTGGTGGTTGTAGGTGTGGAGGAAGTCT